>JAFGJN010000248.1 GCA_016929055.1 Candidatus Zhuqueibacterota bacterium | reverse complement strand
GGCAACGACCCGGAATCCGTCGGCCGGCGGTTCAATAATGCGCCAGTCGCGGCGGAATCCATTGCCGGCGGCGGCGAAAAAGAGGACGCCCTGTTCAAAGGCCTGGTCGGCGCGGCGCGTTACCGGCGCGGATCGACCGTCCATCTGCTGCGGCAGATAGCGCCGTGGCGGCTCCCGTTGCAGCAGACACAGAGAAAAGGTGATCAGATCGACCTGTTGGTCGCACAGCCAGTCGATGGCGGCGATGGTCGCCTTTTCCTCGCGGGCACAGTCTGTCCTACTCTCGCCTTCGCATTCGGCCTGTGCCAATACATATTCGGCTTCCGGCGCTACCCCGATCATTTGGCCGGGATCATTGGCTGCCAGAATCGACCAGACCTGAGTGCCGTGGCGGTTCAGTCGCGCGCTTTGTCCGGTGGAGGAATCGTTGTCGATAAAATCGAATTCCGCTCGGACCTGGGTTGAGCGCAGGGCCGGATGGCTGCGGTCGAAACCGCTGTCGATGACACCGATTCGCACGCCATGCCCGACGATTCCGGCTCGATGCACCGCCGGAACTTTGAGTTGCTGCATCTGTTCAAAAGCGTCGCCATAGGCGCGACCTCGATGACGTTCCAGTTTTTGTCTGCCGAATAAAATCGCTATCACAATTACGGAAATCGCAATGATTGTCCGGGTAAAATATTGAATCATGTCTATCATCCTCCTGAACAGACCAGAGGTTTAAAAAAATGAAAAACCGGCCCAGCGATGGGTGCACTCTGGACCGGCTTTTGCAGGGGCAACAAAATCCCGACTATTTTTCGCGCCGAACCAGCGAGTTATAGCGGGCACGCAGGATGAACCAGGCGAGGAGGGAAAAAATCAAGATATAGAAACCAAAGAGGCTGGGCAGATACGAGATCGACAATCCCATGGCCACGATCTGCGGTGAAATATCGCTTGCCCGCATGATGGCGTTGAGAGCGAAATAGACACCCAGCATCTGGCCGAGCAGGCCGAGAACGGCGCTGAACCCGCCCCAGAAGAGAATGGCGTTGAGGCCGCGTTCTCCCGATTTTTCCCGTCGAATGAACAGGACGATGAATTTTTGAATTGTCAAGGCGATCACGCCGACCGCAATCAGGAGCAGAAAGACCATAAAGGGTCCGCCTTGCAGTAGGGCTGTTATCATGATAGACTCCTCTATTCGGATGAAGGATCGAGCAACTGGTTTGCATTCGCTTCTTCGATGCTGCCGATGCGCCATAAAAGGGCAAAGGTCAGGATCGAGAGCACAAGAAAGAGATTCAGGCCGGCCACCATCAATGCCGAGCTTTCGAGCAGGGCATTGAGCACCGCAAGATAGCCAGAGTGGGGGTCGCGGGCAAGATTCAGCAGGGCTCGATGAAATTCGACCCAGACTCCCAAAAGGCTCAAGAGAGGTACGGCGCCGGCCGACAAGAGAAGCATCGGAACACCCGAGCGGATGCGATGGGGCGAATGTTCCTTTTTCAACAGGATCTGGTAGGTTTTGATCAGCAAAAGAACAAAGCCGCTGATAGCTGCGAGCATCACCGGCCAGATAAACTCGCTGGCCTGGTGGAAAAAAGACGTTGATTCGATCTGCTGAATGCTGAGCGAAACGGTCAGCAACAGGATAACCAGCACGCACGCGCGTTCCCACCGCGACAGCAGCGATCGCGGTATGCGATCGAAGAAACGCTGCACCGGCGACTGGTGGATGTCGCGCAGTTGCTGCAGAATTTCCAGAGTGGGACTGAGGCGCTCCTGGGTTCGGGCGTATGCGACTTGTTCGCTCAGTCCCTGCTGACGGAAATGGGTGTAGAGATCGTCGAGATCGTCGGCGATCTCGATCAGGATTCGCGATTTTATCGGTTGTGGCAGATCGAGCTCGCGATCGAATTGTCGCAGCAGCGGGGTGAAGCGGTTGTGAGACATGGTTACTCCTGTAACGGATTTTCGCCGATCACCTTGAAAAAACGGTCAAAAAAGTCATGCCAATTTTTGCGTTCCTGCTCCAGATACTTTTTTCCACGGGCGGTCAGGGAATAGGTTTTGCGTTTGCGCTTGAGCCCTTCCGGTTTCCAGACGCCTTTGATCAGCCGTTCCTTTTCCAGTTTGTGCAGGATGGGATAGAGAGTACCGTGGTTGAACCGGAAAAAACCGTCGCTATCGGTTTCGATTTCCATGGCCAATTGATAGCCGTGGCGTGTGCCTTGTGCCAATTTGGAGAGTATCAGAATCTCGTTGCACTGCTTGGTCAGGTTTTGTATTTCGAATTCAGCCATGATCGGCTCGCAGGGTTTGTCTATCGATTCATATTATGTCGGATGTCGTTATAAAGACTGTCTATATATCTATGCTCAATATAAGAAAACGCGGGTGTTTTGTCAAGCTTTTTATTGAAAAATTTCAGACCTGCCCGTGTTGAAATTCAACGCTGTTTTTACAGCAATTAATCGAAAAAATCGTTTTTTTATCTTGACTTTTGCCGGCAAATGGTTTATCTATTCATTTTGGTGGATTCGGATTTGAATTCAACGATTTTTGCGCAAGGGCCGAGTGGGGGAGATGATGAGGCGTGATGAAAACCGATTTCAACGTCCTGCTGGTGGGATACAACGGCGCCAACAACACCGGTGCCGAAGCGCGTCTGCTGGCTGTGATCGACGATGTCAGGAGCCTGCTGGGCCCCCGGGCCCGAATTACTGTTCCCACCCTGAATGAAAAGAACCTGCGCCGCTATCTGGCCGAAGACGACCGCCTGCGCATCGCTCCGATTCCCACGCTTTTTTTCCGCTCCATCGCCCGCCTGGTCCGACAAAGCGACCTTGTCATGCTCGTGGAGGGTTCGACCTACATGGACACCTGGGGCAGTCCCCTGCTCTATGCATTCCTCTGGGCCACCAACCGCGCCCATCGCTATCAAAAGCCTTGCCTGGCCTATGCGGTTGATGCCGGCGAATTGTCGCCTCTGAACCGCCGTCTGGTTAAACGACAAGCCGATAAAACCGATCTCATCATCACGCGAACCATCCAGGCCCGCGAACGGCTGGAAAAGCTGGGTGTAACCGCACCCTTGACGACCACAGCGGACTGTGCCTTGATTTTTTCCCCTCAACCCCAAGATCGCGGTATTCTGGCAACCCTCTTTCCTCAATCCCCGACTCGTAGCGTCTCGAAAAACGGGGTGGTGGGACTCGCCGTCGTAGATTTTTCTCTGTGGCCGGTGGTCATGCGACCCTGGGGTCGTGCCAGAAACTGCTACAAATGGCCCTATTTTTTTTCCTGTTCGCCAGAAAGAAAAAAGCAACGAAATGCGCTGGTCAGGGGATGGACTCGAATCGCCGATCGGATCATCAAAGAATGCGGCAGGAATATCGCTCTCATCTGTTCCGAAGCGCTGGATCAGCCTCTGGCCGAGGACATTCGACTCGCCCTGACGAACCCGGACAGCTGTCGGGTGGTCTCTTCCAACCATTACAATGCCTCGCAGATGACCTCTCTGCTCTGCGATCTCGATTTGCTGGTCACCTCTCGCTACCATTCCGCCGTGCTTTCGCTGCGCGCGGCTGTTCCCCAGGTGGCTATCGGACACGATTTTCGTCTCAAATCTCTCTACCAGGATCTGGGGCTCTATCCCGATTATTTTATTCAGCATGATGCACCGAACGTGTGGCAGAAAGTCGACCACAAAATTAAAAGTCTGCTGAAAAATTCAGACCGGCAGCGGGATTTATTGAAAAACGGATGCGCGGAACAGGTTCGGCTGGCGCAACTGAACCGCACGCTATTGAGCGAGTTTCTGCAACAAAAGGGCATTCAGACGCAACCAATGGAATACCATGGATCCCAGCCCCGATAACGCAAAAACAACACTGCTTCGCCCGTCACAAAGCCGGGTTCTGCTCACCGGTTCGACCGGATTCCTGGGAACGCAGACCGTACGCCGGCTGGTCTCGCTCGGCGACAGTCACATCTTTGCTCTGGTCAGAGCCCGGGATCACAGCCATGCGCGAATGCGGCTCAGACGAGCCTGGCACGAGCAGCCGGAACTCTTGCGAGCGCTCGACAACCAGGTGACGGCTGTTGCCGGCGACATTTGCCGGGAAGATCTGGGATTGCCCGTCGATGCCTTTGAGGATCTCTCCTCGCATCTGACCCACATCATCCACACCGCAGCCGACTTGAGGCTTCACGCTCCCCTGGAGGAGCTCTGTCAGGTGAACCTGCAGGGCACTCGCAACCTCATCAATCTGGCCGAGCGGGCGGTGGAAAACCGCGTATTTCAGCGCTTTTCACACCTCTCCACCGCCTATGTCGCCGGCAGACGAAACGGATGGATTCCCGAGGAGCCGGACATTAACGATCCTGGAGGTGGCGACGCCGGTTTCTGGAGCGCCTATGAAGAGAGCAAATCTGCGGCTGAGTCGGCGCTGCGCGCATCCCGCGTGCCTTTTTCCATTTTCAGACCGGGCATGATCGTCGGCGACTCGCACACAGGCGAAATCAAAACCTTCAACACCCTCTATGTTCTGTTGAAATTCTATTTGACCGGCCGGCTGCGGCTGGTTCCCACCCGTTCCGACCTGGTTCTGAACATGATTCCGGTGGATTATGTGGCTCAGGCGGTGATCGATCTGACCTTTAACCCGCAAGCCAAAGGCCGAATCTTTCACCTCACCGCCCCGCACGATTCCCTGCCCACCATTCAGCACCTGTTGGACGAGGTGCGCCGCTGGGCTTGTCAACACCTCGATGTCCGTCTCGCCCGGTCTCTTTTTGTCCCGGCAGCGCCGCTGATTCAGCGGCTGGCTCGTTTCTATTCGCGGACGCGTCCGGAAAAGCTGCAGGTGTTGCTCACTCTGGCGCCCTACCTGGACGAACAACACCGGTTCAGCCGGGAAAACAGCGATGCTTTCCTGGGTTCTTATGCTCTGGATTGGAAGGAATATCTGCCCCATCTGTTGGCCTATGCCGTGCGTTATGGTTTTTTCCATCGATCTGAACGCACTGTTCACGAACAGGTGGTCTACCGGTTGAAAAGTCGTCGTTATCCGGTTTCTTGTTTCGACATCACCCCGGAAGGCGTCCGAAAAAAATCCACATCGGATCTGGGACGCGACATCTCTAGCGCGCGGCGAGCTCTGTTGGCGTCCGGTGTTTGTCCGGGTGATCGGGTGGCGTTGGTGGGCTTGAACAGCAGCCGCTATCTGACCCTTGAAACAGCCATCGGTCTTGCCGGTGCGGTGAGCGTGCCGTTTTATTATACCAGTCCGCCTCAGGAGATCAAAACCCTTCTCGCCGATTGCGGCGCACGGATTTTGTTCATCGGCACACCCCATCTGGTGATACCACTGGCTGAAGCGAATCTGCAAGTCGAGTTGATTTCCTTTTGCAGATCCTCGCAAACCCTGCCGCCGGGCATGGCGTCCTGGGAAGTGTTTCTGAAAAGGGGGGAGAAGGGGCTGCATAATCCGGAAGCCCCGGTTGATTTCAGCGCTCTGGCCACCATCCGTTATACATCGGGAACCACCGGCATTCCCAAGGGCGTGACCTTTACGCATGCCCATCTGCGCTGGCTGGCCGAGTGCATGGCCTCCCTGCCGTCCTGGACGGATCGAACGCGCCGGGTGCGCTACTTGTCATTTCTGCCCATGAATCATGTGGTCGAGGGCATTTTGGGGACGTTATCACCCTATTACGCGCCGGCTGCACTGGAGCTCTATTTTCTGGAGGAATTTTCTCAACTGGCCCGAGGGCTGCGCCGGTCCAGGCCGACCATTTTCTTTTCCGTACCGCGTTTTTATGAAAAGCTGTGGTGCCGGTTCGGCTCTGGTTTTTTGGGCAAAACCTGGTTGCGGATCAGATCAAAAAGGATGAGACAGGTGCTCCGGCCCCTTGTTCGCCGTCTCTTCTTGCACAAGGCCGGTCTGGATCGCTGTTCCCAGCTCATCGTCGGTTCGGCTGTCTGCAGCCGGCAGCTGATCCGCGATTACCAGGATCTGGGTATCGAGATCCACAACGCCTATGGCCTGACCGAAGCGCCGCTGGTTACTCTCAATCGCCTGGGGCGAAACCGGCCCGATACGGTGGGCGAACCCTTGCCGGAAACCGTCATTCAAATCGCAGCTGACGGGCAGGTGCGAGTCAGAGGCCCGCAGGTCACTCCCGGTTATTTTGAGCCGGATCTCGAGTCTCCGGTGAGGGATGGTTGGCTCGAGACCGGAGATATCGGTTTTTTGACAGCCGAAGGGAGTCTGGTTTTGACCGGGCGCAAAAAAGAACTGATCATCAATGCCTATGGCAAAAACATCGACCCCCTGGGCATCGAAGCCCGGCTTCGGAGCATTCCCGAGGTGAGCGAGGTGATGCTGGTCGGGGAGGGGCGACCCTGTCTGGCCGCCCTTTTTTGGGTCGAGTCGGACTGTGATCCGAAGACAATCGCCCTGGCTGTCCGGCAGATCAACAAAGATCTCTCGCGCCCGGAACAGATCAAAAAGTGGGCCATGCTCCGCAATGATCTTTCGGTCGGCAGCGGGGATCTCACCGCCAATCTCAAGCTGAAACGCGAGCTCCTGGTTTGCCGTTACCGCGAGGTGATCGACTCGCTTTATCGCGGAATCCGGCATCCCTTTGTACTCCACCTCGGCCAATCGGAGTGAGACCATGGGACTCAGACTCTGGATTCTGTCCCGCTGGACTCCCCCAGCCGTCTTGAAACTCGGTTTGGCCGATTTAGCGGATCACACGATCCGCGATTTGATAGAGCTCCTGAAAGCCGCCGATCCCGATCGTTCCGGTCTTTATTTTAACCGATTGTCCGATTTGGGCAAAGGCGATCTCGGCGAGCAGCGGCAAAAAATGGCTGGGGTTCATGCCGAGCTGACCGCGGCTCTGATCGAGAATCTGGGAGCGGAAGAGGCGATCCGGCAGGGGAGAGAACGCATGTTCCGAACAGGAGTCGAGCTGGGCCGGAAA
The DNA here is from genome assembly GCA_016929055.1 of Candidatus Zhuqueibacterota bacterium. GTDB lineage: Bacteria > Zhuqueibacterota > Zhuqueibacteria > Residuimicrobiales > Oceaniaggregativiventaceae > Sulfursilanivivens. The sequence continues at coordinate 1,991 of JAFGJN010000248.1, read as the reverse complement.
TACAGGCGATTGTTGGGCGTGGGCGAAACGGTACAGGAGCTGGTGGCCGCAGCCACGATCCTTTATGCCGCTCTGGGTATCGATTTCAGCGTTGAACCCAGGGATAGGTGGCGCTGGGTGATGACGGTTCATCGCTGCAGTCTGGCAAAAGCCTATGATGCCGACACCTGCAGGATGCTCTCCGCCGCCGATGAGGGTGTGGTGCAGGGATTGAATTCCGCAACGCGCATGCGCTTCACGGCGCACCTGACCGGGGGGTGTTCCTGCTGTACAGCCAGTATTGAAATGGCGCCAGATAAAATCGAGGGAGAGCGATCGACAGCCGATTAACGGCTGCAGGTGCCGCAAAACTGCTTAAATTATACACCCGGATTCTGTGTTAACAGAATTCGGAAAGCAATATATTTATAATTTTTATTGGGTTACAGCGGTCACCATTTCCACCCATTAGGTGCATATACGCTGTTGTGTTTATTGGGGATTCGGTGCTTCGCACCGAATCCGGGATACAATAACAGCGCTGGTATCCGATTGAAAAACCGGAAACCCGTGCAGAAAGAGATGAATGAAAGCTGTTGTGGTGGGCAGCGGTGCCGGCGGTGCCGTCGCAGCCCGTGAATTGCAGATTCGGGGTTTCGAGGTTACGGTGCTGGAGGCGGGAGCGCCTTTCAGACCCTTTACCCGTCGCCTCTCCTGGGCCGAGCCGCTGCGCCGTTCGGGAGTGTTGGGAGAGGGAGAGATCTTTGAACGCCTTTTTCCGGCCCTGAAAATGCGGCGTTCATCACCGGAGCTGATTCTGGTTCGAGGGCTGACCGTTGGAGGCTCGACCGTCCTCTCGTGTGGCAATCTGGTGCGAACGGATCGAGGATTGAGCGAGATCGGGCTGAATCTGAGCCCCGAATTCGACGAGCTGGAGGCCGAACTCTGTCCCTGCCCCGTTCCTGAAGAAAAGTGGAGTGGCGTTACTCGCGAGCTTTTTTATGCGGCGGAAAAGCTGGGTCTGAATCCCCGGGCTACACCCAAAGCTATCGACTTGAACCGGTGCAACCGCTGCGGCCTTTGCGAATTGGGCTGTGCGCGCGGTGCGCGTTGGGATGCCGGACGATTTCTGGCTCAGGCGATCGATCGGGGTTCGCTGCTGCGGAGCGGAACCGCGGTGGCAAAAGTGGCGGTTGAAAAAAACCGAGTGACCGGGGTTGTCACTGACAGCGGCGAGATCATCGGCAGCGATGTGGTCGTGTTGGCGGCCGGCGGCATCGGAACCGCGCAGATCCTTGCAAATTCGGGATATAAAACAGCAGACAGGCTGTGGGCCGATATCGTTGTCACTCTGGCCGGAATTCGACAGAATTCCAGTCAGCTTTGTGAACCGCCTATGGCCTGGTATGCGCAACACGAGGGCTATATTCTTTCGCCTTATCCGGATATCCTCTCGCACTATTTCCACAAGCCCTGGCGCCGAACACGGATTGAGGATCGGGTCGGTATCATGGTTAAGCTGGCGGATATGGAAAACGGCCGAGTCGGCGCCGATGGAAACGTGGTCAAGTCTTTGACCGAGCAAGATCGACTGCGGTTGGAGGCGGCCCTCGGCCAGGCCCGTGAGGTGATGGTAAAAGCCGGCATTGCCGCTCCCTATCTCACCGGCGTCGCCAATGCCGGGCATTTGGGTGGTACCGTGCCTCTGGAGCGAACGACCGCTGCTTCTCTGCGTCCCGCCGGTCTTGCCGATGGATTGTGGGTGGCGGATCTCTCCCTGGTGCCGCGTTCCCAGGGCATGCCCACCATTCTCCTCACCGCAGCACTGGCCCTGCGGGTGGCGAGAAAAATCGTATAGCAAAGTTGTATCCCCGCGGATATCAGATACACCAGAACATTCATTCCTGCCTCTTTCGATCGATCTGATCTGATCGATAATCTGTCCCATTCAAGTGTTCTCTTTTACCAGAAACAGGTTCTGATTCTGTGGTGTCCTAAGTGGGGGCGCACGG
>JAFGJN010000247.1 GCA_016929055.1 Candidatus Zhuqueibacterota bacterium | reverse complement strand
CGAAGAATTCAATCGGGCCCGCGTGGAAATGCAAAATGCCATCGAAAAAAAAGAGACACAATCCAGAATCGGCTCTCTGCGCAAGACGCTTGACCAAAAAAAGGAGCGGATCGTCGAGGTTTCCCGATCTTTTGCGCGCCTTCAGCCGGCCTGGGCCGACTTGGTTTCGAGCGAGCCGGTCGACCTGCACGCCCTGCAGGGCAGTCTGCCAGAGGATGTGCTTCTGTTGCAGCTCGATCCATTGGGTGCCGATCTTTTTGTCTGGATGGTTTCCGGCAAACAAGTGCAGGGCGTTCGGCATCGTTTCGTCGCCGGGGAGCGCGATTCTCTTTTTCAGGTACTCGATCAGCGAATGGCTCAAAAACAAGAGGTGGAAGAGCTTTTAACGGCATGGTCAGCGCGTATTTTGGTGTCTTTATCATCTTTTGAAAACACCTATCGCAAGCTCTGTGTCGTTCTTCATGCTCCTCTTTCTTCTCCACCGCTGGCGGCAATGCCGTTGCCTTCAGGTAAAAGGGTGGCGGACCGATTTGTTGTGCGAAATTATGTCAGCTTGTCTGTCCTCAATGACCGGATTGCTCAAGCACCAGATAGGGCGGATGACTCGATCGGGTTGCCGAAAAAATTGTGCCTGGGTATGCGCAAGTCTGAAGAGATGGATGGATTGACCACTGCCTGCCGTCATTTGGCGGTATCGAGTATTGAAAATTATTTTCCGGTTGTCGAAATACCTGCTTCGGGTTCGTCCCGTTTGTATGATTGCCCATTCGCATTTTATTTGACCTGGCACGCGCTTTCTCCAAACGAAGAAAATCCGTTTTTATCCTCGACACCGGTACCGGATAGCACGGGGCAGGTTGGAATACCGCTCTATCGGATTGCGCGTCATTCCTTCGCTCCGACTCTGGCGGTTTTTCCAGTGGCGAACCTTGAACAGCAGGGTTGGCAAAGATCGATTTTTTTGCGTGTTCTGGATTCCGCGGGAACGGCCTCGGTCATTTTAGGTCAGAGTGCAGATGATCCCTTTGCCGGCTCCCTTTTTGTCAAGCGATTGTTCGAGTTCATGGGCCGGGACGACTCGATTGAGCAGGCTTTTTCCCGTGCACAGGGTGCAATTCGACTGGATTTGGATTCCCATCCCGGAAGCTGGGCTCGGTTTACCCTTTGGAATGCCGGATTTTGAAGGATCGGATTGTTGCTCCTTCCGGATGGGCGATGAGGGCTTATGAAAAAAACTCTGGCCATGATTCTGGCGGGTGGACGGGTCGACGAGTTGAGCGTGTTTACCCTTCATCGACCCAAATCGGCTATGCCGTTTGGCGGTCTTTACCGCATTATTGATTTTCCTCTCAGCAACCTCATGAATTCGGGTATTGAGCGTGTCGGAATTTTGTCGCAATATCGTTCCGACTCGTTGATCAATCACATCGGTTCCGGACTTGCCTGGGATATGATGGGGAGTCAGCGCGGAATTACTTTGTTGCCACCGATGAAAGGCACGCGGAGTTCCGACTGGTATACCGGAACGGCCGATGCGGTCTATCAGAACCTCGAGTTCATCAATCGCTTTGATGCCGATTATGTCTTGATTCTGTCCGGCGATCATATTTACAACATGGATTATCAAAAGCTGGTTCAATTCCATGAAAGCCAGGGTGCAGAAATCACGCTGGCCTTCGTTCAGGCAACCGATTCGTCGCTCTGTCGATTTGGTCAGGGCGTTATCGATAACAGTTCTGAAAACGGCGGACGATTATCCCATTATGCCGAAAAACCCTCCGAAGCGGTCTCGAATTGGATCTCTATGACCATCTATCTATTTGATCGTCGAGTTCTGAACGATGTGCTTGAAAACGAAATGAAAAGAGGTTGCCAGCACTTTGGTCGCGATATTTTCCCCTTTATCCTCGACAGCTATCGCATTTCCGGCTACAAGTTTAAAAATTATTGGGGTTATGCTCGAACGATCCAGGAATACTGGCAGGCCAATATGACCTTGTTGACCGACACTTCTCCCATCAAAATCGACGAGTGGAATATCCGCACCAATCTGCTCAATGAAAATCTCTATGAACGCGCCCCTGCTCTGATCGGGAATTCGGCTCTGTTGATTAATTCGTTGGTATACAACGGATGCCTAATCGAAGGCTCAGTGGAAAACAGCATTCTTTTTCCGGGAGTTCGGGTTGGAGCGGGCAGCGTGGTGCGGGATTCCATTTTGATGTATGATACGGTGATCGGCCCCAATGCTGTGGTCAATCGGACGATCGCCGATGTTCAGGTGAAAATCGGGGAAAACGCTCGAATCGGCCATGCGACCGAACAGGATCGCCTGCAAGATCAGGGGAGAGCCGAAACCGACATTACGATTATCGGTAGAAATACACGGATTCCTTCGTATTGCGTTATCGGGTGCGGCTGTGTCATCTATCCGAATAAAATCGAGACCGATTTTTCAGAGCGGATCGTGCCTGGCGGGAGGACGATACAATGAGACGCACCGTAGCATTTCTTTTAGCGGGTGGAATGGGCAGCCGCCTGAATATACTCGGCTGGCTTCGCGCCAAGCCGGCCGTTCCGTTTGGCGGCAATTATCGTATAATTGATTTTACTTTGAGCAATGTCATGCATTCAAAAATCAATGCTGTCGGGATCCTCACCCAATACCGCCCACATTCCTTGATGCATCACATCGGCGATGGTTCAGCCTGGGATCTGACCGGTCGGACGCGCACAGCCGCCATTTTGCCCCCCTCGACAGGTATGGACGATCAGGACTGGTATCGCGGAACGGCCGATGCGGTGGCACAAAATATGAATTTCGCTCTTCATTATCAGGCCGAGCAAATCTTGGTGCTCTCGGGCGATCATATCTATAAAATGGATTATACCCCGATGGTCGAATTTCACAAGCAGAAAAAAGCGTGTGCCACCATCGCCATGATGCGGGTTCCCTGGGAGGAAACGCGGCATTTCGGCGTCGGAATCGTCGATGGCGTCGACCGCATAATCGATTGGGAGGAAAAGCCGGGTAAAGCGCGCAACAATCTGGCTTCGATGGGTGTTTATGTTTTTGATGCCGATTTCCTCAAAGAGGCGCTGGAAAATAGATCGGGTCACGATTTCGGAAAAAACATCATTCGGGATGCTATCGCAAATGGGGGCGTTTATGCGTTTCATTTTCAGGGCTATTGGGCTGATGTCGGAACCCTGCATTCCTACTGGCAGACCAATATGGATATCCTCAATCCCGAATCCGGCCTGCATTTGCATCAATGGAAAGTTCGCACCAACCTGGAAGAGAGTGGAATCATCGGTGATCGTCCGCCCTTTCGGACCAACAAGACGGCGGTGATCCGCAATTCTCTGATCTCAAATGGCTGTTCTATCGAAGGTACGGTGATCAATTCAATTTTATCGCCCGGTGTTCGGGTTGAAAAACACGCCTGTGTGCGCGACTCGATTCTCATGCAGGATTGTGTGGTCGAACGGGGGGCTTCTCTTTTCGACGTTATCGCCGATAAACGCAGCCATGTCGGTGCCCATGGCCGTGTTGGTGTAGGAGATCCCCATAAACCCAATTGTCGTTTTCCGGATCATCTTTTTACCGGTTTGACGATCATTGGCAAGGACGTGGTTTTGCCCGAAACTATCCAACTCGGACGAAACACCATCGTCGCACCGCAAGTCCGACCGGAAGATCTTGTCGATCGGGATTATCCAGAAGGGAGTACCCTGGTGAAAGTTTCGTCGGATTCTATCGGGAGTGCCGTGCAAAGGGAGGTAAAATGAAATCTTTTTTCAGCGTCTTCCTGGTTTTGTTGCTCTGCAATTCGGGAGTTTGGGGATCCGATTTGGTCACTTTTGTTTCTCCCAAAGGTGAATTGATCCGGTTGGCCGACGCCGGATCAATTGTCGTGACTTTTAGTGAAGCCATGGTTCCGCTTTCCGTCGCGTCGGAAGGCACCGGCGACGGACCGATGCGCATCGATCCGCCGATCCCTGGAAAATATCGTTGGTTGGGAACGCGTACCTGCGTCTTTACACCCGCAGATACCCTGCCCTATGCTTCGCATTTTGTCGTGACCATACCGGCAGGCGTCCGTTCCCTGTCCGGAAGGACTCTGGAGAAACCTTATCAGTGGGACTTTGTTACACCTCGTCCGAGGTTTCAATCGAGTTATCCGCCCGACCGATCCAGTGATCTCGAACCGGACCAACCCATCTTGTTGCGATTCGATCAGCCGATGGCCCCCGAGCGCGTCGGAAAGGCCATAGTCTTAATTGAAGAGCGGACAGGCAAAACGGTTGCCATCGAGTTTGAACAGCCATCGGCGGAGATGATCAAGGATTTGTGGTCCATGGGAAGGGACACGAGTCGAGTTCTGCAGCTCAAGCCGCTTGATCCAATGCGTAAGGCCTGCCGCTACCGATTGCAGCTCAAACAGGGTTTGCTTGCGGCTGAAGGAGAGCTCGGAAGTCAAAACGCTCATACGCTGCATTTTGAAACCTATGGTCCCTTGCGTTATCGCGGTTGGTCGACTCAACAGGGAAAGGCCGACGAGCCGGTCGATCCGACCACCGGGATTTTGCTGAAATTCACCAATCGCGTTCGGCCCTGCGATCTGGTGGATAGACTCCATTTTCAACCCCCGGTGGCGATCCCCGAAACCTATCGCGACAGGGACTGGGGGCAGGATGAGATTTATCTGGCCATTGATTTGTTGCCCGATACGCTTTACACTTTTGAGATCGATACCGATTTGGTCGACATCTATGGTAACAAACTCGAAAACTCTGTCACGGATTCTCTGCGAACAGGAGATTACTCTGAGCGTGTGATTCTGTCGGGCGGACCAGGGGTCTTGGAGGCGCATGGCGATCGCCGATTCCCTATATATTTTGTCAACAAGCCCGAGGTGCGTTTGCGAATGGGCGAAATTCCGAAAGAAGACCTGATCGGTTTATTAACCGCAGAGAAACCCTTGTTTTCTTCCCAAACGGAATTGTCGGATGAGTGGTTTATGGTGGATCGAGTGTGGCGCGTCGACGCACCGCGCAACACGCGTTCGATCTCGGCGTTGCAGGTCGACTGGGTGCTCGCTCGCCGGTCGTATGGCCTGGTGCTGGCCCAGATCGACGACCCAAAGAAAAAATATTCCGCGCAACGAATCTTGCTGCAGGTGACGGATCTCGGTATTTCAACCAAGTTTTCCGCCCACAACAATGTCGTTTGGGTGACGCGCTTGAGCGATGCTCAGCCGGTTGTTGGCGCGCGGGTGGAGATCCGCGACGATCGAAATCGTTTGCTCTGGGAGGGTGAAACCGATTCGTTGGGCCTGGCAGAAACCCCGGGGTGGAAAACTTGTGGCATTGAACCGGTCAATTCCTGGGAACGCCCACGCCAATGGGTGTTCGTCTCGCATCAGGGTGATTTTGCCTATTCCGCTTCCGATTGGGGCACGGGCATTTATCCCTATCGTTTCGGGATCGATTACGAATGGAATCCCCAGCCCAGTTTGTGTCAAGGAGTGCTTTTTACCGATCGCGGTCTCTATCGTGCCGGCGAAACCGTTTACCTCAAGGGTTTGCTGCGACGAAAAAAAGTCGATTCCTGGACCATCCCGGTACCCCAGCCGATTCGCCTGACGGTGCGGGATGGTCGGGGCGATTCTTTTCATGTCGGGCCGACACCTCTTTCCGAGTGGGGGGCTTTTGACTTCGAGATTCTTCTGCAAAAATCCGCGCATCTCGGCGCTTACTGGGTCGCGGCAGAGACTCTGGCCGTTCAAGGCGATACAACATCGTGGAACGAATTTCTCTGGTCCGGTTTTCAGGTCGAGGCATTTCGTGCAGCCGAATTCAAAGTTTCGGCGAGGATTGAGCCTGCCGACCCTGTTTTGGGCGACAGCATCCACGTCGATTATTTGGCATCTTATCTTTTCGGAGCTCCGATGGCCGGCCAACCTTTGTCGTATCGGCTGATGCTGACACGCGGTTATTTCTCGCCTTTACAGTTTTCAGATTTTCAATTCGGACCACTGGATTGGGGACCGATCAAGATGCCTGAAATGACCAGTTCGGTTTTATTGCAGGGTGAAGGCCATCTCGACGAATCGGGTCATTATCAGACTCGAGCGCGGCTGGAAATGGCCGACTGCGATTATCCGCTCGAGCTGCTCGTTTCCGCGGATGTAATGAGCCCGACCCATCAGATGATCGGGACGGTTGAGCGAGTACCGGTTCATCCCGCTGGATTTTATGTCGGATTGCGCCAATCCGAATTCTTTACATTCATCGACAAGCCGGTTCTCTGCAGCATATTGGCGGTTGATGCTTCGGGACAGCGCATCCCAAATCGAACCGTGCAGGTGCAATTGATCCGCCGCGAATGGCATTCCGTGCGCAAGGCGGGTGTTGCCGGTCGCTATCAGTGGCTGAGCAAAACCATCGATTCTGTTGTCGATTCGACAATCGTTACCACCGAGAATCGGGAGATTTTGCAGACCTTTCAGCCCAAAAGCCCCGGGCTCTATTTTATCCGTGCAACCGCCCGCGACGAGCGAGGCAATCGTACTGCAACCGACATAAGTTTTTATGTGGCCGGAAAGGATTATGTTCCTTGGGAGCGGAGCGAGGATGATCGGATTGAATTGATCGCCGACCAGTCGATGTATGCACCAGGAGACATTGCCCAAATACTCGTCAAATCGCCTTTTGAAAGCGCCGAAGTCCTGGTCACCATCGAACGAGAAGGGATTTTGAGCCAGGAAACTCTGACGCTACAGGGAAGCGCGCCGACGATCGCCGTGCCAATCGAGTCTGATTATCTGCCCAATGTGTTTGTTTCGGTAATTTTGCTCAAAGGTCGAACGGCGGATCAAATGTTTTCTGAAGAAGGGGAGGATGTCGGCCGGCCCGCATTCAAGATCGGTTATGTCAATCTCGCAGTCAGCCCTGAAAGCAAGCGCCTGCAAGTTACTGTCGAGCCGAATCGTTCGGATTATCAACCCGGCGATTCGGTCTTTGTAGCCATTCGGGTAGCCGGGTCTGCCGGTGAGCCGGTGGACGCACAAGTCGCCGTTTCTGCGGCGGATGCCGGTGTCCTCAATCTGATCGGCTATCGCATGCCCGATCCCTTTGATATTTTTTATGGCATGCGGCCCCTTTCGGTTCAGACCTGTGAGAGCCGCTTGCATATTATCGAACAACGCAATTATGGTGAAAAGGGGGAAAACAGAGGCGGCGGAGGCGCCGACCAGGGTTTTGCCGGTGCGGGTATTCGCCGAGATTTTAAACCTTCGGCTTATTGGAACCCGAGCGTTCGAACCGGAGCCGATGGTATCGCTCGAGTTTCCTTTGTTGCTCCCGACAATCTCAGTGCCTTTCGCGTGATGGCGGTTGCACAAAGTCGTGATCACCGGTTTGGACGAGGCGAGACAGAGTTTCGCACCAATCAACCGCTGCTGATGCAGCCGGCTTTACCGGCTTTTCTGCGCGTTCGGGATCGCTGTCAGGCCGGTGTCGTGGTCTATAATTATACCGGCAAAACCGGGACCGCTCTAGTCGAGATCCAATCCGACGGTATCACTGTCGAAGGTGATAAACGCCAGTCCTTTACACTGGCGTCCGGCGAAAGCCGGGAAGTGACTTTTCAGCTTTCCGCGTTGCGTCTGGGCGACGCTTCTCTGACCTTTTTGGTTCGACTGGGCGAATTCAGCGATGCGCTCGAACGGCCGATTTCGATCCTCGAATTGCGCCGCCCGGAAACTGCTGCACTTTATCAGCGGACAGAAGAATCGACGCGTGAAAAGATTGCTGTGCCGGACAATATTTATGAGGAGCTCTCGTCACTGGTGGTCACAGTTTCCGCAAGCGCTCTGAGCCGTCTGAGCGGTCCTGTCTCGTTTTTGTCGTCCTATCCCTACCGCTGTCTGGAACAAGAGATCTCCCGCCACTTACCTCTTTTCGTGGCCGGTGAGTTGTTGAATGAATTCAACCTCATGGCGCCAAATGATCGACAAAAAGCCCAGGATTGGCTGCAAACGCTTACCCCCTATGAAACGGGAGATGGAGGCATGGGATTGTGGCCCAGCAGCGATCTCTCTTCACCTTTCGTGTCGATCTATGCGGCCTATGCGCTTACCCAGGCCGTTCAAACTGGATTCGAACCTCCAAAGGGTTTGCTCGAACGGCTTTTGCAGTATAGCCGTGATATTTTGACCGAGAAAATCGATCGTAAACGTTTTGCCTACAAGCAGGCGTCTTGGAGAAACACTGATCTCTTTGCCCTGTATGTGCTGACGATGAACGGTCGGGCCGATGCCGGTTATGTGGAACGGTTTTATGCGAGCCGCAACGATCTTTCTTTCTTCGGCCGAGCCTATTTGCTGAAAACCCTGTACCTCATGGACGCAAAGGATGCGCGCATCGTCGTTCTGAGTCAGGAACTCGCCAATTCGATTCGGGTTTCGCCGTCCACTGCATATTTTGCCGACGATGACCATGGCCGAATGGAGTGGATCTATCATTCCAATGTTCGTTCGACAGCCCTAGTGCTGCAAACACTGCTGGAAATCGGTGCCGATTTTGCCTTGGCCGAACGGGTGGTTTCCTGGCTTATAGAACAGCAACATGACGGCCATTGGCGCACCACCCAGGAAAATATTTATGCGTTACATGCCCTGGCTGCTTATTATACGCGATTTGAACAGGCCCGGCCGAATTTCGAGGCCCGGGTTGGGATCGCTAAAAAGCAGCTTTTCGACAGGGTTTTCGATTCAAGAATGGACCCTCCGGTCAAGAGCCGTCTCTCTCTGGCCGGTTTTTCCGGCAAACAAGTAGAGGCTCGGATCGATAAAAAAGGAGAGGGAACTCTCTATTACAGTCTTTTGCTGCAGACCTACCCACACAAACCGATCGAACCCCGCGACGAGGGGCTCACGGTTCTTAAAACCCTGTCGCCCGTACCTGCACAGGATCGAGAGTTCAACATCGGTGATCTGATTCAAGTGGAATTGCAGGTGATTGCCAGCCATGAACGCCGTTTTGTCGTCGTCGACGATCCTCTGCCAGCCGGATTCGAGGCGGTGCAGCTCTCTTTTACAACCGCGGATCAGGCTGCGCGTGATGCCGACGAGGCATCAGATTCCAATCACTGGGTTTTCGATCACGTCGAACGCCAAACGGACCGCGTTTTGCTTTACAGCGATCGCCTTCCGGCCGGCGTGCATCGATTCACCTATTTCGCTCGCGCGACAACACGAGGAAACTTTGCCATGCCCGCGACCCAAACAGAAGAAATGTACCATCCGGAGATCTATGGACGCTCGACGGACAAAATCATACAGATTCATTGACCTCTTTCCCGCAATAGCGGCAAAAGAAAAACATAGGCTGATGGTGCGCGATTTTTATTTTCATCATTCGGGCCCCATCGATCTCGATATCGAATCGAACGAGCGCGTTGGATTGTCCGGTCCGTCCGGGGCCGGAAAGAGCCTTTTTCTTCGTGCTCTGGCCGACCTCGATCCCCATACCGGCGAGCTCTTGTGGAATGGCCGTTCAGCGCAGTCCATGCCTGGCTGGATGTGGCGTCGGCATATCGGACTTTTGCCTTCGGAGCACAGCTGGTGGTATGACCGTGTCGGCGACCATTTTCATTCAATGGATGAACCGGCTTTGAAAAGTTTTGGGTTCGAAACAGACGTCATGGAATGGCCGGTCAGCCGGCTTTCGAGCGGCGAGAAACAGCGCCTTGCTATCTATCGCCTGTTGTGCAACGAACCGGCAGCTCTGTTGTTGGACGAACCGACAGCAAATCTGGATGCGGAAAATAGCCGGCGCATCGAAGATATTTTGGCTCGTTATCAGCTTTGCCGACAGACACCCCTGTTGCTGGTGAGCCACGATCTTCGGCAGATCGAAAAATTTGCCACTCGACATATCGAAATTAGTGACGGCCGTTTTGTCGAATCGCCGATGAAACGGGAGGAGCAGGGGTGATGAATGTGGTTTCGCTGTCAATTTTCGATCTTTTCGTCGCCGCATTTTTTGTCTTTGTTGTTGCGGGTCTAACGCTTTCCTTGCACCTAAACCTCGGGCGACAAATCCTTGTCGCCGCGATGCGCACCACGGTGCAGCTCTTGTCTGTCGGGTTTTTGCTGAAAATTCTTTTCGAACATGTCCATCCGCTCTGGCTGCTTTTGATGGCTCTGGTCATGCTGCTTGCCGCCGCTCGAGAAGTGATGCAGCGTCAACAAAGGCGCTTTCGAGGAGTTTGGGGCTTTTCCGCAGGCGCCCTCTCGATGCTGGTCAGTTCGTTCAGCCTGACCTTGATCGCGTTGGTGGTGATTATCCGCAACGATCCGTGGTATCGACCCCAGTACGCCATTCCCTTGTTGGGAATGATGCTCGGCAATACTATGAACGGCATCGCCCTGGGTCTGGATCGACTGACATCAGGGGCCTGGCAACAGCGGTCGATCATCGAAAATCGGCTCATGCTGGGTCAACCCTGGAACGAGGCGATCGCCGATATCCGCCGAGAAAGCATGCGCAACGGCATGATTCCCATCATCAACGCCATGGCGATCGCTGGATTGGTCAGTCTGCCGGGAATGATGACCGGGCAGATTCTCGCAGGAAGCCCGCCTCTGGAAGCAGTTAAATATCAGATACTGATAATGTTTTTGATTTCCTCCGGAACCGGTCTCGGTGTCATGACCGCTGTTTCGGTGGGAGCTCGGCGTCTTTTCGATAATCGAGACCGGCTGTGCCTCGATCGTCTGCAAGCCGCCGCACGCGGATGAGTACCGGTTCGGCAAATGTGGACTGTCGGTAGAACGAACTGCGCCAGGACGATATTTGGGCATCGGCAAAACCTTGACTCGGCGTTCGGTTCGAATGTGGAAGGGCAAGCATGAAAAGCAATTTTTTGGGTAATGAACCAACCATCGAATTGTATATAAATGAGGGCAAAGCCAAGGAGCGACTGGACAAGTTTCTAACCCAACAACTGCCCTCAGTGACTCGCTCAAAGATTCAAAAATTGATCGAAGCAGGTGAGGTGACGGTGGACGGCGAGGCCGTTAAATCGAATCACCTCGTTCGTCCGGGCGAGCGTCTGGTTATCCATTTTCCCCGTTCTCCCAAACAAAGCGTCGAGGGAGAAAATATCCCGCTTTCTATTGTCTATGAAGACGAGCATCTATTGGTGGTCAATAAACCTGCAGGCATGGTCGTACATCCGGCTTTTGGCAATATGGCTGGGACGCTCGTCAATGCCCTGATTTTTCACTGCCAAAAATTGTCGAGTGTGGGAGGAGAGACCCGTCCAGGTTTGATCCATCGCCTGGACAAAGATACGTCGGGTTTGTTGGTGGTGGCAAAAGACGATGTCACACACGTTGCACTCGCCCGTCAACTGGCGGAACGCCTGATCAAACGCGAATACCGTTCGATCGTTTGGGGCCATTTTCGCGACAAAAGAGGAACAATCGAGGCGGCCATGGCTCGGCATCATCGTGAACGCACCCGTATGGTTATCGATCCGGATGGCAAGCATGCGGTGACCCATTATGAGGTTTTGCGGGAATACGATCTGCTGAGTTTGCTGCGACTGAATCTCGAGACCGGCCGGACCCATCAGATTCGTGTTCATATGTCTTCCATCGGACATCCGGTTTTTGCCGATGCGGTCTATGGCGGCCGATCCAAGCAACTCGCCGGCTTGAATCACAGCCGCACCGAGCTGGGGCTGCGCTGGCTTAAAACCTATACCCGCCACATGTTGCATGCCAAAACTCTCGCTTTTTTTCACCCGATGCGACGGGAAACAGTGTCTTTTGATTCTCCTTTGCCCGACGACATGCAAGCCTTTTTGATTGAACTGGAAGCCAATTGCACTGAAACCTGAAGGCACTTTTTGTCGTCTGTCATGAGTAGCCCTTTGATAAAATTTCAACAATTTGATCGAGGAGAATCTCGATGTCGTGTCGTTCATTTTTTGCTTTTCTCTGTGTTTTTATTGCCGGATTTGCGTCAAACCCTTGCGCGCCGAGTCTGTTTGCTGCCGAGTTTATCGATGATGACTCCAACGAGGTCGCCATAGACAAATTGCAGCAGAAATATGATTTCGTGAATGCAAAAAAAATGAGTGGTGATTGCGAAATCCCGGAAGATGAACACCTTGTCGGTACCATAGTGGCCCAGGAGGGCACCTTGCTCATCCGAGGTCATGTACAAGGCGATGTGGTGGTCTTGTATGGCGATATCGAGTTGGCGCAGAGTGGACGAGTTGATGGTGACGTGGTAAGCCTGGACGGAAAAATTTGGCGCCATCGCGATGCGATTGTTGCCGGCGATCTGATCGAAATCCGTTCCGAAAAATTCAAGCGGATGCGTCTCTTTTCCGACGATTCTGTGCAAACGATTAAGCCCTGGATGTGTAAAAGGGATCGGGAAAAGGGCAGAGAGGAGCCCTGGTTCGAATATAATCGCGTGGACGGTTTGACTCTGGGACTCGTTTTGCCTTCAATCGATTGGTGGTATGCTGCGGATCATTCGTTTGCCCTTTTCGGCCGTCTTGGCTATGCTTTCAAACCGAAAAAGGTCCATTACCAGGCCGGGTTGGAAAAGAGGATTTCCCGCGCTTTGCGGTTGAGCGTCGGTGCAGAAGCGCACCGATGGACTCAAACCGAGGATCGGTGGATCATGGATGATCTCGAGAATACGGTGGTGGCCATTCTGTTGCGCGAGGATTTCAGAGACTATTATGGTTTGGAAGGATACAGCCTCTACGCATCCAGCCGATCGAAAGCGCTGCGTTTAACCGCAGGCTATTTTAACGAGGAACTGCGTAATTTGCCGAAAAGAACCGACTGGTCTGTTTTCGGAGGCAACAAACGATTTCGCAACAACCCGGAAGCGCTGCACCAGGCTTTTGGTGATACCGAGCAAGGATCGGCCGCCAATTTACAGAGTTATCGCTTGGGATTCGAATGGAACACGCGAAGCGATGAACCAATCCCTGCGCAAGGTTGGTGGATAACCGGTTTAATCGAGCGTTCCGGCAAGGGTCTGAAAAGCGATTATGAATTCGAGCGGGTGATCCTCGATCTGCGGCGCTACCAGAACTTGAATTGGGATGAACGGGTGGTGTTTCGGCTTCGCGCCGGCAGCACAGCCGGCCTGATCCCGCCCGCCTATGCGTTCGATCTAGGCGGACTCTCCACCATGCGCGGATATAGATTCAAAGAGTTCAGCGGAAATCGAATGGTTCTCGGCAATCTTGAATATTGGTTCAATACTGCCGACCAGAATGAAGGATTTTGGGGTCAATGGGTTTATATCGTTTTTGTCGATGCCGGAGCGGCCTGGTTCACTGACGATGATCCCTCGACCATAAAGTGGCCGATTGCCGAACAGGAATGCAATCGATCAACATCGAGAAAATTAACAGAGGGTTTTGGCTCTTTGAGCTGGTCCGCACTAAAAACCGATGTTGGAATCGCCCTGGCAGGCCGTGATGATCACTGGCGAATCAACTTTGCCAAACGAACCGACCGAGGTGGGAATGATTTTTGCATCACCTTTCGAATTCAGCGAGAGATTTGAAATTAAAAGACGAAATGGCCACGGTGTTCTCGGTTATACTTTTTATGGTTTGCGCGGACCAATTCAGCGACGTTTGATCGTCTTTGGTGCGAGCGATCTGGTAAATCAGGACCATTCATAAACCCCATTTCCAGGTTTTTGTGAAAAGCTTTTAATCGATAGCTGAGAGGAAAAAGTTCATGAAACGTGTGGCGCGATTAGCGGCCAGTTGTTGTCTGTTATCCGGACTTTTGGGGGGAGTGGCAGCCCAGTCGTCGAGGATTTTGTTGGAGGACTCCTTTCGGGTTCCGGTCGATCATCTGACCGTCAAGCTGGATATCGATGCTGCTCAGGTTCGGATTTTGAAAAACGACAACGCCCGCTCGATCGCTTTTCGCATCAAATACGATGAGAGTGTTTGTGGCGCCGAGGTGGAATTCGACGAAAGCAGCAATCGATTTTTTGTCCGTTTACAGCACGACAATTGGCAAATGATCAAGGATAGGGGGGATCGCGACTATGCCGATGTTGAGATTCGTATTCCGAATCATCCTCGAATCGATTTCTTAACGGATATCAAGGCAGGCGAAATCATTTGCAAAGTCGGCGATCTCCGCATCGCCAATTTTGAGTTGCACAGCCTGGCTGGCAGGACCGTGGTGGATTTTGACCGACCCAACCTCATACAAATGGAGAATCTGGATATCGGGGTCAAATTCGGCGAGGTCGAGTTGCTCGGCATGGGCAATGCTGGTTTTAAGCAGGCGGATATCAACGGCGGGGTGGGAAAGATACAGATCGATTTTAGCGGTGAAAAAATCGACCGTTCCACCGCCCGGATCGATTTGGATGTAGGGGAAACGACGCTCGTTCTGCCGAAAAAAGTCGGGATCAAGCTCAAAGTTTCGCGCTTTCGTTTTTTGTCGAATGTCGAATATCCCCATTGGTTTATCAAAAAAGGAAATTACCACTATTCCCAAAATTATAACAACAGCAAGCGCTCTCTCTACTTGCTGATTTCCGCAGGGATCGGCGACCTGTCGATCAAAGTACAATGAGGCGAGTGGAGATCGTTGAATGATGACGGGTTTGATGGGAGTGGTGCCTTTCGCCTTGTTGATTTTGATCGCTTATGCACTGTGGGAACGCTGGCGACACGAACACCATCTCCGACAAATTCCTTTGCGAATACTGGTTACCGGCTCGCGGGGAAAATCGTCGATCACCCGGTTGATTGCCGCCGGTTTGCGCGCAGGCAATATTCGTGCAGCAGCCAAAACAAGCGGCAGCGCCACGCGTTATATCGATGTCAAAGGCCGGGAAACCGAGGTTGTGCGCAGCAAAAGCGCCGATATCCGCGAACAGTTTTCCATCATTCGGCGAGCCGCGCAGGAAGACGCTCAAGCGGTGGTGCTCGAGTGCATGTCCTTGCAACCCTTTTTGCAGCGCATCGAAGCGCAAAAGATCGTGCGCCCGCATCTAATCGTTATTGCGCGAATCGCCCCTGATCATCTGGATCTGATGGGCCCGAATGTCGAGGCGGTTGCCAAAACCTATGCCTCGTCTATCTGCGCAGGCAGCCTGGTTTTTTCGTTGCAGGGGAATTACCAGCAGATTGTCGAGCAAGCATGTCGCCGAGTTCATGCAGAGCTGATGCCGGTCGACCCCGACAGTTTGGACTGCAAAAATGGCGGGCACGACTTTTATCTCGAGCATGGAGAAAATCTTGCTCTATCTCAGGCGGTTTGTCGCCATGCGGGCGTTTCGGATGCGTCCATCTGTTGCGGATTTTCCGAGGTGGAACCGGATGTCGGCGCATTGAGAATATTGACCCGAAAGGTGAATGATCAGGTCATCCGCTATGTGCATGCATTTGCAGCTAACGATCCCGAATCGATTTTGAGAATCTGGTCGCTACCCGAGATAGTCTCGTTGAGGCGCAATCGGCCAACCATTGTGTTTTGCCACACCCGATCCGATCGTCCGCACCGTTCAAGGCAAATCGCTAAAGTCGCTGGCGCATGGATCGAGGCAGAACGGCTTTTGATCTCGGGCAAAGGGACGAAGGATTTTATTCGCTGGTTGCCGGCCGAGATGCGAAAAAAAAGCGACAGGCTGCAAAAGGATGATGTAACTGTTGTCATACGGGCCTTGGAGCCATTCGGCCCGGATGTCTGTTTGTTCGGTATCGGCAATATCGATGGTCTTGGCATCAGGTTGTTGGATTTTATGGCAAGTGACAGGGAAATTCGGCAAAGCTAAAATGATTGGACCCCGCTGTCGGCAGCAACTTTTGAAACTCTGATCGAATCAATCGGCTCGAGTCGTTCCCGAAGCGAAAAGGACGAACTCGATAAATATAATAAAATATCGCCACTCGAGTCTGTGAAAGCGGAATTTGGATCCTAAGAGCAGAGATTTTTGTTGCATATTTCTCAATAAAATATTAACTTTTGTTCTGTTATGAGGGCGTAGCTCAGCTGGTAGAGCAGCGGCCTTTTAAGCCGTCGGTCGTGGGTTCGATTCCCGCCGCCCTCACATAGCAGCGCCCATAGCTCAATTGGCAGAGCAACTGACTCTTAATCAGTAGGTTCAAGGTTCGATTCCTTGTGGGCGCACACCGGAAAAAAGGGCATCAATGATGCCCTTTACTCGTTCAAGGTGTGCGAAATGACAATACGACTATTTCCTGAACAGCGACTAATTGCCGATTTCTAAAGTCAATTTCCATAAAACCCATCAAACCCGTGCGCAAAATTTCCCTTTTGCCGGTAATCATCGGCATACTCTAACCTAACCCAGCAGGTCTTGAATGAAATCATCCGCTATTATAGCTTCGGTTATTTTGCCTTCTTACCGTCAAAAGGCGGTCATTTGCGACGCTCTTGAATCCATCCTGCAGCAAGAGACAGATTTCGTTTTTGAGGTCATCGTTGTCGATTCGTCAGACGATGATACAGCCGAGTTGGTGCGACAGCGGTTTCCTCAAGTCAAGTTGATCGAGTTAAAACAGCGCGCTTTTCCCGGAACAGCGCGCAACGAGGCGATTCGTATTGCCCAGGGTCGTTTTTTCGCTTTTACCGATACCGATTGTGTGGTGGACAAAAAGTGGTTACAGCATCTGGTCGAAACACATCGAAGGGGTTATCGGGTTGTGGGCGGTTTGGTGCGCAACGGTACACCCTATAGCTTGGCGGGAACCTGCGATTATCTGCTCGAATTCAGCAACTTTATCGCAACTCGTCCAACAGAGAACAAATCCCATTTCGGTACATGCAATGTTTCTTTTGATAAAGATATTTTTCAGGAATATGGTTTTTTTGCTGACCAGGTCAAAGGCAGCGACAGCATGTATACGCGGCTCCTCCGGTCGCACGGGGAAAAATTTTATTATCAGCCTTCAGCGGTCATCTGGCACCACAATCGAACCCGGCTGAAAAATATTTTTCAAAATCAATACGACCTGGGATACGGGGCGGCAATCAACCGTCAGCGATACAATTTGGCGGGGAAAGAGTTTGTCCGTTACCCTATTTTGATCCCGCTGTTGCCTCTCAGCAAATTCTCGGCTATCTCTTTTCGTCTATTGAAATATCGTTTTGTCGATTTTGTCAAGTTTTTGGTGCTCAGCCCGTTAGCGCTATCGGTTTTGAGTGTCTATACGGTGGGTTTTGCCAGAGGCAGGAAGTATATAGTCGAGGCAGAAAAAAAAGCTGCAATTCCGGGCAGGGGTGGAATTGCAGCTTTTTTCAAACGGCGGGATGTTAATCCTGATTAAGTATAGAAAGTCTTTTGCAAAAAGTCAAGCGAAATCTATCGAAATACCGAATTTGGGTCAAAAGTCGGAAACGGTTGTTGCTCTCGAAAGAAGAGTGTCGTCGATCAAGAAATTCAGGGTCGATAGCGATTGGTGATTGGCATTCGTCGATCCTTGCCAAAAGCGCGCGGCGATATCTTGATACCGGGGGCGGCTTGCCGCCGTTTATATTCATTCAAGTCCACCCATCGAGCAACCTGTCGTGCGATTTGTTCATCGAATCCCCGATCGACAATTTCCGCCAGACTCATTTCGTTTTCGACATACAATTCCAGAATGGCATCCAGCAGATCATAAGGCGGCAACGTATCCTGATCAGTCTGGTCGGGGCGCAACTCGGCGGATGGTGGTTTGGTGAGAATCGCTTCCGGGATAATATCGAATCCGGCCAATCGGTTGCGATACTGGCATAGACGATAGACCAGGTTTTTGAACACATCTTTAAGCGGCAGCAAGCCACCCACCATATCGCCATAGATGGTGGAATAGCCTACGCTGACCTCGCTCTTGTTGCCGGTTGCCAAAACCAGCCAGCCGAACTTGTTGGATAACGCCATGAGCAAATTGCCGCGGATGCGCGCCTGCAGATTTTCTTCGGTGACATCGTTGGGTAAATCGTCGAAAAACGGTTGGAGCTGGGCCAGGGTGACGTCAAAGATCGGTTGAATCGGCAGTATGTGAAATTCGATAGAAAAATTTTTTGCCAATTGTTCGGCATCAGAGATGGAACCGTGAGAAGAATAACGGGATGGCATGCCGAAGAGACGCACATTTTTCGATCCGAGCGCATCGGCCGCCAGTGCTGCGACGAGAGCCGAATCGACTCCGCCGCTCAAGCCGAGGGTTACTTTTTCGAACCCATTCTTGCGCACATAATCGCGGATGCCCAGGCAGAGAGCGAGATAGACTTGTGCCTCGAGTTCGGATTCGGGACGGGAGGCCGAAGGCGGCACGGGTTGTTTTTTTGCGGCGATACGCCGGTGTAGCGGCACATTGTCGATGTGTTTTAAGGGGGAGACAAAAGGCGTGTCGAGGTTTTCCTCGGGGTGTTGCGGATGCCGATGTGCGCGCAAAGCATTGATATCGATGTCGCAGACAATAAAATCCTCTTCGAATTCTGCCCCTTCCGCCAGAATGGTGCCATCGGGGTGGACGATGAGGCTATGACCATCGAAAACCAGCTCATCCTGACCACCGATCAAATTGACATAGGCAACCACCGCTCCGGTAAAACTCGCGCGTGCGGTTAACAACTCTTTGCGTTCGCGCCCTTTGTTCATATAATAGGGCGATGCCGAGAGGTTGAGCAAAATATCGGCGCCGCCGATTAAGGCCTCGGTTTCGGTGACACTATTTTTCACCCAGATGTCCTCGCAGATGCTCAGGCCAATGCGCAGTCCATTGAGGTCGAGCACCATGGGACGATCGCCGGCCTGAAAATAGCGTTCCTCGTCGAACACACTGTAATTCGGCAGATTGATTTTGTGATAGGCGGCGACAAGGCAGCCATCGGCAAGGACGGCCGCTGAATTGTACAGCCCACGATCTGTTGCGTCGACATGTCCGATAACACAGAGGATCTTTTGCGCACGTGCGATTTCATCGATCATCCGCAGTTGATCGGCTACAAATTGCCGGCGCAGCAAAAGGTCTTCGGGCGGGTAGCCGGTAGCGGCGAGCTCGGGAAAAGCGACCAGATCGCACTGTTGATCCAGGGCTTTTTGAATGGCATCGATTATTTTTCGGCGGTTGCCGTTCAGGTCCCCGACGGTTGTGTTGATTTGGGCCAGAGCGATACGAAAAAGGTTCATTTTTTGCTCGTTTGGCAGGTTGGTTTTTTTGTTTTCTTTGATCGAAAATATAGCACTTTTTTTTTACAATATCAACAATCAGAGCCGGGCGAGTTTTGCGACCCGATTTAAAAATTGCTTTTTAACCCAGAGCTTTCTATTTTACCTGACGCGGAAACAGAATCGGCAGTCATAGATCCGCGTTCAAAAAAACAGGAGCGATCATGATGCGTTATTTGGTCACCGGCGGCGCCGGTTTTATCGGCAGCAATTTCAT
>JAFGJN010000246.1 GCA_016929055.1 Candidatus Zhuqueibacterota bacterium | reverse complement strand
TGATTCTTTCTCGCCTGTGGCCCGGCCATCGAGGCGAAAACACGGGTTGGAATTGATAAAATCCACCGTCTGCAAAGCAGACTTTTTTTTCCGCTGCTTTGCAGGCGGTGGTGCGCACTGAATCGGTCTGTCTGCAGGAGCTGATTCGGAATTTTTAATAAAGGGGGATTTTCGATGAAAACCGAGCTCAAGGGTCGTGTGCGTATGAAGCACAAGAAAATCATCGCAGCAAATCATCTGGTATTGAATGGCTGGTTTTTCGCCCTGTTTTTTCTCATTCATGGATTGCAGTTGCCTTCGGCTTCTCATCTTCGCTTGCTGGTGCTGATCAACGGAGCCTGGCTGACGGTCACGTTTCTCGGCCGCAAGCTCTCTCCCTGGAATTCGGCCTCTCGTGGTGATCTGGTGGCCCGCTTTTTCCGCTTCGATCTCCTCATGCTTTTTCTCACCTCGCTGGTTCTGGTGGTTTATGGATCGAGGGATTTCAACCGCTTCCTCATCTTTGGCGTTTTCGGGCTTTTATTTTTAAGCGAAACAATCGCTGTGGTCATCGATCGCAACCGTCTGCGGCGCGAGAGTGCCGCGAGCAAGCCGGAGGATGCCGCCCGGCTGCGGCTGCCCACCTCTTTTTCTCTCGCCCTGACCGATATGCTTCTCTATCTCTTTCTTTTCTTTGCCGTGAATTATTGGAAGAACGAGCTGCTGCAGCCCGATCCGCGCGGCTGGCACGCGCTGGCCATCGGTCTGGGCCTGTGGCTGGTGAGCGCCGAATGGACAGGGAAATTCGAGACCCGCCACCATCTCTCGTTTTTTTATACCTGGGAAGCCTTTGTCAAGGCCGGATTCATCCACGCTGCCGGGACCGCGGTTTTGATCTATGCGTTCAGCCTGTTCAACTATTCCCGCACCATCCTGCTGGCACCGGTGCTGCTGCTGGTGGTGTGTGAAGCTCTGCTGGCCCTGATCTGGACGCGTTCCACAGCGACCGCTAATCCCGAACCGGCGGACATTCACCGCGTTGGCCGCAGGTTTGATGAACAAGAGCTCGAGGTGTCGGCGGTTAACGGGTTCAGCGAATCGGCGCGCGAGGTGCTGCGATTCCGTTACTTGTCCGCCGAACCGGCGCTGTTCAATCTGATCGACAGCCGCTGCAACCTGGAACAAGTGGAGCGCTCTTTTCTCTCCGTGCTCGATACCCATACCCCCTACAACATTGAGATACTCGACACCGGTGCGCTGCACATGTTCATCAACCTGCACCGGGTCAACGATTTTCGCCGCATCAACGCCTATTTTCTCGAGGTGCACAAAAAACTGGTGCCCGGTGGCTATTTTGTCGGCGTCAAAGAGACGGCCCAGTCGCGGCTGCAGCGCATCCGCAGCGCTTATCCCAAATACCTGGGCCAGTCGCTTTTCCTGCTCGATTTTTTCTTTCACCGCATCATGCCCAAACTGCCGATCCTCAAACCGATCTATTTCGCTTTTACCGGCGGCCGCAACCGCGCCCTCTCCAAAGCCGAGCTCCTGGGACGACTCTCCTTTTGCGGCTTTCGCGTCGTGGCTGCCGAAACGCTGGGCGACCGCCTCTGTTTTATCGCTCAGAAAGATCGGGTGCCCAACGCCACAAGCAATCCCTCCTATGGCCTCCTGGTGCGGATGAAACGGATCGGCTATCTGGGCCGGCCCTTTACCCTCTATAAATTGCGCACCATGCACCCCTATTCCGAATTTATTCAGGATTATGTCTATCGCCACAACAACCTGGACCCAAACGGTAAATTTAAAGACGATTTTCGCATCACTACCTGGGGCCGCCTGTTCCGGCGCTGCTGGATCGACGAACTGCCGCAGCTGATCAACTATCTGCGCGGCGATGTGCAGATTTTTGGGGTGCGGGCACTCAGCGAACACTATTTCAGCCTCTATCCCGATGACGTCAAAGAGATGCGCATCCGCTTTAAACCGGGACTTGTGCCGCCCTACTATGCCGATATGCCGAAAAACCTGAACGAGATCATTGTCTCGGAACGGCGCTATTTGCACAAAAAACTCGCCCATCCCCTGCGTACCGACTGGAACTATTTCTGGCGCGCCGTCTATAATATTGTCTTTCGCCATGCTCGAAGCGGGTGAAAAGAGCAGGTTTAAACTGGACAAATGGGTCCACGAATTACACGAATAAAAACAGTCCACGAATTACACGAATTACACGAATAAAAACAGTCCACGAATTACACAAATTACACGAATTAACACAAAAAAACCTCTTTTATTCGTGCCATTCGTGTAATTCGTGGACCCATTCGTGCCATTCGTGGACCGTTTTTATAAAGCTGAGGAGTTGAAGAATTGATCAAGAGGGATCGTACGGAAACAAATCGGGGTTTTACGTTCCCCCGTTCCCACTTTCCTACGTTCCTACATTCCCATGTTCCCACGTTCCCACGTTCCCACGTTCAAACGTTCCCACGTTCAAACGTTCCCACGTTCCCACGTTCAAACGTTCAAACGTTCAAACGTTTTCTGATATTCGCGTTTTTAATCCCCGCTTTTTCGTCGGTAGCCGCAGATCGGGCTTCTGTCTTTTTCGACGATCCGGCGTTGATGCCGTTTGTGCGTTATGCGGTGCTGTCGGGGCGGATGCCGGTGCCGTTTGCGCTCAATCAGCCCTGGACGGCGCTTGAAATCCGTCGGGCTCTGCCGGCCATGGTGCAGCGGGATCTGCCTGCCTGGCAGCGCCATTGGCTGAGACTGCTGGTGCAGGAGCTGGCTGCCGGTTACCGCATCGACACCACTGCCGACGAACACGCCGGCCTTGGCTATATCGGCGTTTCCGGCGCCTGGCGCGGATTCACGGACGATAACCGCCAATGGGATGAGTACCGCGCCGCTCTGGAAGGGCGGTTTGCCGCCCGCTATTTTGCCCTGGCCCATCGCACCGCCATCGATAAACGCTTTAAAAACGATCCCGCCTATTGGGGCGATACCGGCGAATGGGTCTGGGGGCGGGTGGAGAGCGGATACCTCTCCCTGCGCTACCGCGGTATTTCGGCCTTTGTCGGCCGCATGGATCGCAACTGGGGCCTGCCCGGCGAAACCAGTCTCATTCTTTCGGACAATCCCTATTCCTACGACTTCGCCGGCCTGCAGCTGGAAAGCCGGCGCTTTCGTTTTTCTTTCTATACGACCCGTCTGGACGATGTCGTCGGTCGCGACATCAGCAAAGAGTTTTCTGTCAGCCAAAATTACAGCCGCTACTGGGCGATCAAGCGTTTCGATCTCGCGCTCCATCCCGATCTGCAGATCGGGTTTTCCGAGGCCGCGATCTATGGCGCCGTCAACGGTGCCTGGGAGATCGCTTTTCTCAATCCTCTCGGTCTTGTCTATGTGGAACAGCGCAACAAGCGCAAGCAGATGAACGGCCTGTGGTCCGCCGATGTGTTGTGGCGTCCCGGGGCGCGTCTTGCCCTCTACACCCAGTTGTTGATCGATGACATCATTGTCAATAACGAGCCGGGACAAGATGACCGCGGCGAGCATCCCGACCGCATGGGCATCACCGCCAAAGCGATTTTCTCCGATCTGCCTGTTCCCGGCAGTTTACTCGGGATCGTCTATACCCGCATCGGCAACTGGACCTATCTCTCTTATCGCAATTATGAAAACTATATTTACCAGGGATTGGGCCTGGGCTATCCGTTCAATGCCATCGAGCGGGTGGGGGCCGAGTGGGATTTTTTCGGTTGGACGGCCTGGGTGGTGCGGTTGCAGGCCGGCTACAGCCGCCGGGGCGAGACGCGGTTGACCGACCCGTTTGGCGACACGCGGGAAGCGTTTCCCCGCGGTACAGTGGAATATTGTGCCGACCTGCGATTCGATCTGCTCTATCAGCCGTCGCTTCGCTGGGGTGTGCGGCTGTTCGGCGGATTCGCCCGCATTCACAACGCCGGCAATCTTGTCGGCGCTGAAATCGACAGCCCGAGTGCCGGTATCGAGCTGCACTTTCGCCTGGGACACCTGCAGGCTTTATAAAGCGGATGGCGGTCAATGACCCTTTTATTCGACATCGTGCACCCCGTGGACGTCAATTTTTTCAGGCGTGCAGCCGAATCTCTCGAGCGACAGGGTCACGAGATCCGCATCGTCTATCGTCGTCGCGGCAAGCTGGCCGGCATTCTCGGCTGCGAACTCGGCCGATTTCAGCCGCGGCCCTGTGGTTCGCATCAGTCCCGGGCAGCGCTGAAACTGCCGGCCCAGATCGCGCGCGTTTTTTCGCTTTTGCCCTTTCTTCGCTCCCAGCGGGTGGGACTGATCCTCTGTTTCGGCCCCAATTCGGGTTTTGCCGCCCAGCTCCTGCGCATTCCCTATCTGGCTTTTACCGACGATTTTGAATACAAACTCTCCTTTTACGGCTGCAATCTCTTTGCCGACCGCCATATTTTCCCCGATTTCATTCCCTTTCGCAACCGCAAGACGCGGGTCTTTCACGGATTCAAGGAATTGGCTTATCTCCATCCCGCCGGATTCCGCCCGGAACTCGGACCTCTCGAGGCCTATGGACTCGAGCCGGAGCGGTACGTCCTGATCCGCATCACCTCCGCCATCAGTCTGAATTACGGCAATCAACCCGACTTGATCCCGGGAATCGTCGATCGGGTTCGCGCTCTGGGATTGACACCGGTTTTTTCGGTGGAATCGATTGATCCACCGCCAGTATGCCGGAGCGGTGTGCTGCTGGGCGAGCCGGTCATCGGTTTTCATTCGCTGCTCTATTATGCTGCGTTTGTCGTCTCTTCCGGCGACACGGTGGCGCGCGAAGCCGCGCTTCTGGGTGTGCCCGCCCTTTCGGTGGGTGGTCGGGAGATGGCGGTGAATCGGCCGCTGATCGAGCGCGGCGCTTTGTTCTGTTCCGTCGATGCGTCTGCTGTGGCGGAACGCATCGCTCTCTATGCCGATGTGGACTATAAAAAAACACTCCGGCCCACAATCGAAGCGGCGATCCGCGACGAATGGGCCGATACCACAGAGATCATTCTGCAGCATGTCCATGATTTTACCGGTTGAAAAAATTCTCACAATCGCACCCGAACACGCGGCGGTGCTGGCTCTCCTGCGCAGCCGTCTGCTAAAGGACGGCGCTTGTCGCTGCCGTCCGGCTGCCGATCTCTCCCCGGCAGCGCTGGCATGGGCGATGGAACAGCGCGTTGTCCTGCTCCTCTATGACGGCTTGAAGCGCTGCGGCGGCGCGGACAGCGAGACGATCGATGCATTGAAGGCGCTCTACCGCGCCAATGCCGTGCGCAGCATCCGCTTTGAGGGCGAGCTCGTGGCGCTTCATCGGCTTTTTGCCTCGGCCGGTATTTCTTTTATGCTGCTCAAGGGGCTCGCGCTCTCGC
>JAFGJN010000245.1 GCA_016929055.1 Candidatus Zhuqueibacterota bacterium | reverse complement strand
GGTTTCATCTGCGATGTCCGCGACAGCAAGGAATGGGGGACGCGCCTCTATCCCGGAACAGTCAATTTCAGCCGTGAGCGCCTGGGATTCGCCCAGGGCGGCGGCGATCATTTTTACCATGACGAGACCAACGCCTCGGTGGTGCTGGATCACAGCTGGTTCACCCTGCAGGTTGGCAAAGACGACAATCGGTGGGGACCGGTTCAGAGCGGCCAGCTGGCGCTGTCTGATTGGGCAACAAGCTATGATCAGATCAAACTGCAGCTTCGCACCCGGCGTGTCAAATTCACCTCCCTGTGGGCGCTGTTGCAGCACTATGATACGGATTTTTTTTACGGCGGGCATCAGGAAAAATCTTTTGCCGCCCATCGACTCGAGTTTGCGCCGATCGATCGGCTGCGGATCGGTGTGCAAGAAACGGTGATCTATGCCGACCGGCGCTTTGAGCCCGGATATCTCAATCCCGTGATGTTTTTTCGGTCCGCCGAGCATTATCTGGGTGACCGCGACAATGCCGCCATGGGGATCGATTTTCTCTGGATGGTGGTGAAAAAAATGCAGGTCTATGGAGAATATTTTGTCGATGACCTCAAAACGTCGCGGTTTGCAAGCGATTTTTACGGCAACAAGACCGCCTGGTCTGTGGGCGGATATCGTATCGATCTGTTTGGAATCGACAACCTCGACGCACGTGTTGAATATACCCGTATCCGGCCTTTTGTCTATAGCCATAAATATCCCCTGACCGCTTATCGCCATTTCACCACGGCTCTTGGCCATCGGCTGGGCCCCAACGCCGACGAATGGAGCGGCAATTTGCGCTGGCAACCGCGCCGGGATCTCGAGTGTTCGATCGCCTATGTACAAGCCCGGCAGGGATTGAACAGCGAGACCGTGAACGCCGGGTCGGATATCGACCGGCCGCGAACAGCGGAGGACGGTGAAAGCGCGCCATTTCTCGGCGGCGATCGTCTCGAAACGGGAATCTTGCAGCTCCGTTTGAGCTATGAAGTGGTGCGCAAACTCTATTTGAGTGCTGAATTCAATAAAATTCGAACTCGGGGCGCAGCCGCTACTCTGCTATTCGATGCAAGCGCTGTCGATCGGAGCGAATGGGCAGTGGGTATGGAGTTCAATTATTGAAAGCAAACCCAATTTCCGTCACTGCGGTATTTCAACCCGCATGCCGAATGCGATCGCACTTGAGACTGCCCATGGGGTGGTGCAAGTGCACCATCGAATCACTGCTCAGATCTATGGCCCCGAATGCAGGTTGTCTTTGCCAATGATCTCTGCTCCCAAATTGTCCCATGCCGTTGCCTGGAATCATCTGACCAAGGTATCCGGATATGGACTGGATTTTCTCCTCTCCATTGTGCTGGCGCGGGCCCTGGGCAGCCGGCTATTTGGCCTCTATTCGGAACTCTATAATTTTATCTTTATCTTTTCTCTTTTTTCCCTGATGGGAATGGATACCTCGGTCAATGTTTATCTGCCCGAGTATAAAGCGGATGCCAGGCGGCTGGCCGGGTTTGTCAAAAAAGCCCTGTCGCGCCTGCTGTGGACCACACTCGCAGTCGCTCTAGTCATCGTCTTGATCAAAAGCCAGTTGGCCAAAGTCGTTCAATCGGACGAGATTTCTTTTTTGCTGGAAGCGGCTGTAGTTTTTCTGATTTTTTACAACCTGCAGGTTTTTATGCAGGCTGTGTTGACGAGTTTTTTTTACACGCGGTTTTTATTTCTCGCCAACACGCTGTTGAAAACCCTGTTGATCGTCGTCGCGCTTTTCGTTCTTGGAAATCAAGGGACGCTGCGGCAACTGATTCTGGTTTTTGGTTTGGTCTATTCGGCAACGGTTCTGGTTTATCTGATCAAAATAGGGCCTGTTGTTTTTGGCCGATCTGTTCCTGTTGACTTGAAGGCGTTTTACCGCTTTGGCTACAAGGCCTGGTCGATCAATTTTGTCAATTATTTTCTTGGAAGGTATTCGGATATTCTGCTGCTGGGCATGTTGGGCGCTGGCAAGGATCAAATCGGTTTTTATACGATCGCCTTTACCCTGACGATGGCCCTTTCATACGTCTTTACCGCCGGTCTCACCGGTGTTTTGCTGACCGCTTTTTCCGCGATGTATATTCAGGGAAACACTACGGCGATTAAAGAGTCCTGGAGGGCGATCTGCCAGTTCATGATTTTTCTCTGCGTGCCGGTTTTTGGTTATGCTGTTTTGCATGCCAAAACGATCCTTCCCCTCATCTATTCGGCTGAGTACGAACCGGCTGTTTTGCTGTTTCAGCTCTTTGCCCTGTTCAATATTGGGGTTGTCCTTTTAGGAAGTGGACTCAACTCGACTGTCCTCTATGCGATCCGCCAGGAGAATCGTGTTCTCCGGTTTCGTCTCGTTTGTGGTCTGTCGAATGTCGGGCTCAACCTTTTTCTCATCCCGCATTATGGGGCAATGGGTGCCATCATCGCAACCGGCATTTCACTGATATTGACGGTTCTCTTGGAATTCCGGTCATTGGTGGGTCTTTTAGGCATTCGATTTCCCGGTCGATTTACCACGATGGTAATTTTTTGTTCACTTGTTGCCCTCTTGATTAGCTCGTATCTATCCACAGAAACGCTCTTTGGGTTGGTTATAAATTTGGGCGTTTTTGCGATTCTTTTGATAACGCTCCTGTTTTGGCTCAAACCGTTTTCACGGCTTCAAATTGAGATTTTATACAAGATGAATAGATCTTTGGCCCGAATCATTTCTTTGTTTGCGAGGTAAAGACGGTGGCCGATCCGGACCTGATGAACAAACTATTTGATTATTATTCCAGCTCGAAAGGATACCTGGCCGGACTGCAGGAAAAAGAACAGGATTATTTTCGCCACTATGCTGAAATTGTCGGTCAAAATGTACCGTCCTCCGGAATCGTTGTGGATTTGGGTTGTGGTACAGGCCTTTCCACCCGTTTGTTGCGGAAACGAAATGCCAGGACTTTTGGCGCCGATATTTCGTTTTTGTTCCTGGCCGCGACGGGTGACCGCAACAATTTTGCCTGTGATGCACAGAATTTGCCTTTGCGCGACGGATCGGTCGATTTGGTGGGTGCCTTTGAATTCATCGAGCACGTTGTCGATGCGGAAAAGGTTATGGGAGAAATGCTGCGTATCACCAAACCGGGGGGCAGAATTTTGATCATGAGCCCCAATTTATATTCACCTCTTATCCCCCTCAAGTCGCTTGGCAGATATATTCGGGGTGAGAGGAATTTCTCTCCCTGGACGCCGACCTTTTTCTCGGTTTTTACTCTTTTTTTTCGCAATTTATGGACGAT
>JAFGJN010000244.1 GCA_016929055.1 Candidatus Zhuqueibacterota bacterium | reverse complement strand
GGAAAGGTCAGATTCCAGCCGCGATGGTTGGGCGAGAGCGCATAGGTAAAGAGCAGATAGACACCCCGCAGAGCGTCCCGACGCTGAACATTGCGGATGGTGAAATCGATGATAAAATAGTTTTCGTCCGCTCGGGATCCGGACCACTGGCGCACCACCCGGCGCACGGCGATGGGCAGGTTTTGATTGTCCCACGGTTGATACCAGGCGCCGTTGATTTCCCATTCACTGATCAACACCTCTTCGGCCTCGCGTGGATCGGTTTGCAGCCAATGGTTTTCTCCGTTTTTCCAGCTAAAATCGTGTTTCTTGACCAGATAGCGAAAATTATCGCCTTGCCAGCCGACCTCCGTCCCATGGGTGGCGAAATTGTCCCAACCCCAGACGGTTCCGCTGTCGGTGCGGGCGGTAATAAAGAATCCGCCCGTCGTCAAATAGCTGTTGCTGCCACCGATATTGCGTTTGATCTCCTCGGTGCTGAAACCGGGCCAGTCGAGACCATAGGTCTTGCGTCCCCAGTCGGCCATGGGTTCGCATTCCTGAGAAAAATAAAACGAATGCCACAGAATACCCCGCGTAAAACTGAGGGTATAGTTTTGTTTTTGCGCCCACAGGTCGGCGAATGGGAGCAGAAGGGTGATTGCAACAAGCGGTAACAATCGTTTAAATGGATTCATATCAGTTGTCGGCGTCCTTAAGGCTGGTCGGCAGACTTGGATCACGGCAGAAGCGAGCTGTTTTGCCGGAAGCGCATCGCCTGCTGCAGCGGGGTTAAAATTCCAGACCCAGGGAGACAAAAAGCTGTCTCGGGATGTTTTTAAAGGCCTGAAAATAGTTGTAGAGATGCGAATCGCGCATCGGATCGAGATCCGGATCCATGTAGGTGGCGCTGCGCAAGACCCAGGCGTTCAGATCTTCTTCGCCGGATATGGGCGTCAGATGCTTGTTGTCGAAAAGATTCAATACACGCAGGCCAGCTTTGAGCGTCATTTGTCCCGTTTTTATCGCTTTTTCTACCCGCAAATCGGTTTGCGATTCCATGGGATAGCGCCGATTGCCTTCAACCTGATAGTCGTATTGATACTCGGGGGACCAAAAATAGGCCAATCCGCTGCTGACTCGGTAGATCAGGCTGATAGCGAGATCGGAAAAGGGGTGGTAATGTCCGATTTTCACCCCTTCACCCTGAGGAACGGCATAGGTCAGCGATGCGTTCAGGCGATGGGTTCGGTCTTCGGGGGCGAGATAATCGCTGGCCGAATACTGGTATTTTTGCGCCAATTCATCATTCAGCTGTTGTCGCAGGAGGTAGGTGCCGTAATAGCCATAGTTGGTCTGGCTCAGCGTATAGGCGAGCCGGTAGCGCCAGATCAGGCTGTTGCGGTTGGCAAAGCTGATCTCGATGCCGCGGGAATTGCCATAGCCGTTGTTTTCATAGCTGATATAGGTGCCTTTGAAATCGTCGGCCTTGTTTTGGCTTCCGGTCGCACTGTGAATGTAAACGAGCGAGATCTGGTCTTTGAGGTCGTTGTAATAGGTGACGACATCCAACTGGTGGGTATTCCAGAGATTCTGCTGGATTCCCACCTCATAATTGATGCTGAGTTTGGGCTTGAGGTTGGGATTGCCAAAGCTTCCCCAGCCGTTGTAGGTCTGGTTGTCCAGCGCCTGATTGATCGTGGGCATGGAACGAAAATGGCCGTATTGCACTCGAAAGGCGGTCTTGTCGCCGATCGGAAAAGAGATGCCGAGACGCGGCGACAGAGTGGTAAATGTTTTTGAAGCTTCCCATTCCGGAGTTCCGACATTCGGGCTGCCCAGAGCCGGATAAAAGACGGCGTGCTTGTCTTTGGGAACGTCGGTACCAAAATTGTAAGCGTCCAAACGAAGACCGATGTTGGAGACCATTCCGGCGAATTCGAGTTTGTCCTGCAAATAAGCGCCGACACTCCAGGTTTTGGCTTTATAATTGGTGGCAAAACCGGTGCGCCAGATAAATGCCGATACGCAAAGGGAAGAGGCCGCATTGTAATCCTGATCCATGACAGAGGCTTCGAACCCGGCTTTGAAAAGATTGGCGTTGCTCAACTGAGAGGTGAAATTGGCCTTGACTTCATAAAAATGGGTAACCGAGGCCTGATTGTAGACGGATGACCAGGTGTAATAGGTTCGGTATTTTTCAAACCAGGGCCCCGGATCTTCCAATCGGCGTTCCTCTTCGGGCAGGCGTTTATCCACATCCGTAGCAGGGGTGGGTGTCTGCAAGGCATAGAGGCGTTCGTATTGGTGTGTCAGGGTGGCCTCGAGAAACGACCGCGGCGAAAAAATCCAGCGATAGTTCAAACTCTGAGCAAAGACCGATTCCTCGCGCGGAGAGTCGTAGATCAGAGTGTATTTGCGTTTGGCGCCATAGGAGCCCCAGAGACCAGCCCAGCGAATATCTTCGGAACCGGAACCCATTCCGGAAAAATAGGATTGATAGAGCCCGGTCAGCTTGAGGTGGTGCGAAGTTTTGGGCTTGAACGAGAGCACCAGGGAATAATTGTGGAGTCGTTGCACCTTTTCCCGGGTTGGCAGACGGGTCGGCGCATTTTTGATCTCACCGGAGAGGAAAAAGCTCATGCGTTGGGCATCGCGCCCGAGCGGTCCGCCGAAACTAAAGAGGTAACGGTTGTAGCTCTGGTCGCGATAATCATAGACGCCGAGAATATTGTCATCCGATGGCGTGTGGTTTTTTACCCACAGTTCATAATTGCGCCGGACGGCTTCCTGGTCGACTTCGCCCGAGGTCGGATCGATGAATTGCGCCACCCCCAGCCATTTCTGCAAATCACCCCACCGCCGCCATTCAATTTGGTTATGGGAATAGATGTAATCGCCCCAGTGATATTGCCCCGGCGGGCGATACTCGACGATGAAAGCGCCGTTGAAACGGGGTCCGCCTTCACGGGTTACCACCTTGACCACGCCGGATTGAGCGTTTCCGTATTCAGCATTGAAGCCGCCCGAGATGACCTCGAGTTGGGCAACGGCAAGGGGATTGATATCGTATTTCCAGCTCGTTTCCGATTTGCCGCCGGTTCCATAGGCCGGCACCCCGGTATTGGTGTTCAGGCTTTTGATGCCGTTGACGGAATAGTTGACCTCATAGGCTCCGCCTCCGCGCACACTGATGGTGCCGTCGGGGTTTTTGTTGATTCCCGGAGACAGCTCGAGAATATTGCGCAAGCCTTCTACCGGCAAATCGTTTACTTCACCCGCTTCAAAGTGAATCGACGAAGAGGTCTTGTCTATCTCGACGATCGGGCGCTCGGCTGTTACGGTGACGGTCGTGCCCAGATCCAGAGTTGCTGGCTGTAGTTCGATGTCGATCTGCGTCGAACGGTCTATTTTGACCACCACATTTTCTACCCGCACATTCTGGTAACCGATGTACAGGCATCTCAGTGTGTGACGGCCGGGGGCGACGGCGAGGATGACATATTTTCCCTGCGCATCTGTGGCCGCTCCCAGTGTCGTGCCTTCAAGCAGCACATTAGCGCCGGGTAAAGCCTCTCCGCTCTCCTTGTCCCGAACCACACCGGCGATCTTGCCGTTGTGTTGCGCTTGTGCGGTACCGCAAAACAGCAGGACCAGAGAGAAAAATAAACAGGCCTGAATGCGGTTGGTGTACCTCATCTCGTGTGCTCTCGGATTGGACAAAAATTCGAGGTGTCTGCTTGTGGAACAACGCTACAAAACAAATAGAATGCCAGGCCTCGGGCCTTTTGCATAAATTTTAAATAAAGCGGTAAGATCATTGGCACAAAGTCACATGTGACCCAAATCGGGGAAATCACACAACGTAACTCGTAACATAACAGCGCCTATTCAGTCAAATGTATATTTGATCGATACCCTGCAAAAGTCCGTCAAGCTTGGCATATCATTGAGATGAACGATAGGTGTCCGCTCTACTCATGGGAAACTATTAACACAAAGTAAATATTTATTGGCAAAGTGTCAATAGATTTTCACCAAATAAAAATAATAGGTTACATGGTTATTCTGGGCTCTTTTGTAAAGAGATTTTAGCTGTGAATCGGTTCAGGGTTTAAATCATAAGGTTTTTTTTGAAAGAACGGAAATATTTGCTTTCCAGTGCGAATGTTTGGAAAATAAAAACAAATGTTGAATTCCGTTTAATTTGCTTTTGCGAATATCCAGCTTTATTTGTATCATGTTTTATTCGCACCGGTATTATTATCATTATCGCAAAGGAAAGGGACGAGCTTAGTTTGAATTCTATTTGTTTCCTCGCACCTTTTCAATGCCTCATTTGATTCGATAGGAGAGAGGTCTTGCCGAACATTTT
Source organism: Candidatus Zhuqueibacterota bacterium (assembly GCA_016929055.1). Classification (GTDB taxonomy): domain Bacteria; phylum Zhuqueibacterota; class Zhuqueibacteria; order Residuimicrobiales; family Oceaniaggregativiventaceae; genus Sulfursilanivivens. The sequence goes on along the minus strand of JAFGJN010000244.1, from coordinate 3,662 downwards.
TCAAGCCGGGTTTGTGCGCAAGTTGTGTTTGCCTGCGTTGGCTTTATTTGTTGCCTGTTCAGCACCCAACCCTCTGTTGCGCGTCATCGATTTGTATGGCACTCCCTACGAACGGGGCATAAAGCACGGCCGCGAGCTTGAGAGCGAAATTCGAGTGCTCCTCGATCAATGGGCGCAGGCCAGTGAAATGCTGTTCGGAATGCCTTTTGCCGACATTCAGAAAGCATTTCTCGCCCAAACCCTGTATCTTGAATCGATTGGCGAGCGGACTCCGGATCTCTTGGCGGAAATTCACGGTATAGCCGATGGGGCTGGTGTTGATTTTGACACCATCTACTTGTTTCAAATCAGTGAAGAGTTGGGAGAATTTGGCCGACAGGTCTTGCCGCAGAATTGCACCGCCATCGGTATCAATCGTCTCGCAAAAGAGCGACCTGCTCTCATCGGTCAGAATATGGATCCACCGACTTTTTTACACGGTTTTCCAACCTTGCTCCGTATTCATGATGCGGATTCCATACTCCAATCGATGGTCTTTACTTTTCCTGGATTTCTTGGACTCAACGGCATCAATCGAGAGGGTCTGGCGCTGACCTGCAACAGTTTGCCGAATTACACCCGTCAGCTGAAAGGTCTGCCTGTTGCTTTTATCGTTCGCTCGGTTTTGTCCTATACCGAAATGAAATCGGCCGAACGCTTTCTCTATAAGGTTCCCCATGGTGCTGCTCAAGCCTATATTCTCGGCAGCCCAGAGAGGGTCGTTTGCCTGGAATGCACTTATGAGTCTGTCCAACCATTTGTCGTCGATTCGACAACCGGCCTGACGTTTCATACCAATCATTTCTTGGTTGATTCACCTGAATCGATCTATTGTCCGCGATTGAAAGATCTAAAAGATCGAGTGGCAGCCTTGCGCTCCCCACTCGATCTCGAGTCCGCCCAGAAAATCCTGCGGTCGCGACGGAACCTGGGCGGGCGTCCGATCAGCAATGTCTGGACCTATGGAAGCACCATCATGTTGCTGTCGCAGCCGCCAATTTTATATATTTCGCCTGGTCGGCCCGACCGTAACCCCTATCGATGTTTTGCCTTCGATGCGCAATCGCACGGCCTGTAATGGCTTGCACCAGCAATTCAATTGCCGAATACACCGCCATTCTTTGGATTGGTGAATCGTTATTCAGGGAGATTTTATGAGCCGACAGATCGCTCTCGATTCCATCCACTTGCGCTCCACGCCCCGGTGGGGACACACTCAGTACAGTCTGGAATATCATCCTCACTTTCTTGCTGCTGCCTCGGGTCAGCCGTCAAAGGATCCAAGACTATTATCGGCTGCCTATGATGCACTATCGATCGATCTGAATTGGCTGACCGATGACGGTCTGGTGGATTGGCAAGCCAGCGGACGCATCACGGACATGGGCCATGCGGCTTATGCATCGGACGCTAGCGATCAGAGCCTTTCCCGGCAAAGCCCCTTCACATCCGTCCAGGATGTCCACACCTTTGATGCCGTGGGCGAGTATGGACTGCCCGCTTTTAGCGACCAGGTCGATGCCTATGAAAATTTACTGCTTCAAGCCCGGCAGAATTTTCCCGGCCAACTGACACCCGGAGGCTATTACAAAACCCTGGTCTCGGGCGCCATCGCTGCATTCGGCTGGGAGTGGTTTTTGTTGGCGGCAACGGATTCGAATCGGCTGGAACGCGTGCTCGACACTTTTTTCCAGCGCTCTCTCTTTTTTATGCGTGCCTGGGCCGGAACATCAGCCGAGGTTGTGATCCAGCACGATGATTTTGTCTGGAGCAGCGGCCCTTTTTTGCACCCGGATTTCTACCGCCAGGCGATCATCCCACGCTATGCCGAATTATGGAAACCGCTTCATCGAGCCGGCAAAAAGGTGCTTTTCTGTGCCGACGGACTGTATAGCGAATTTGCCGGGGATATTGTCGCCGCCGGCGCCGATGGGCTGATCTTTGAGCCCTGCAACGATTTTACCTGGATGGCGCGCGAATTTGGATCTACGACTTGCCTGGTCGGAAGTGCCGTCGATTGCCGGGATCTGTTGGTCGGCGATTGGCGGGAAATCGAGAGCACTCTGCAGGCAACTGTTGCCGCCCTCGAGCAGGCGCGCGGCTCCATCATCGCCGTGGGCAATCATCTTCCGCCCGATTTGCCTGCAACAACTCTGCAGCGTTTTTTCGACCAACTTTTACCACTCCTGAGTCGAGACAGAGGCGACCGATGACCTTATTCGGATTTGCTTCACGCGGTTTTTATCTGCATACCTGCTGGCGCTATCGTCACCCGTTTGCTGTGCGCACCTGGACAGCCGCGGACTATCACAATTGGTTTGTTTTGATGCGTATGCTGCAATTCGATCAGGTGATGATCTGGCCTGTGGCAGAAATGGCGCCTCCTCCGCTCACTGTAGCGGACCGTGAGTCCCTGCAGGCCTTTGCTGCCATCGTCGATGACGCCCACTGCTGCGGCCTGACCTGCCGATTGGTCTTTTGTCCCAATCTCACCAGCCATACGGCGATTGCTGCACAGCCGTTCCACGATCGCGTCTTTTACCCTTATATGCGCCGACTGCGTCTCGACAATCCTGAACATTTGGCGTTGTTGCTTTCACACCATGAAGCGATTTTATCGTCTCTTTCGAACGCCGACGGCTATGTTTACATCGACGGCGATCCCGGCAGTTATCCCGGTGCCTTGCCAAAAGATTATATTTCCTTTCTCGCCTCCATCCGCGACATTTTGCAGCGCGTTCATCGTGGTCCCACTCCGCCCACTATCATACCCTGGATCTGGAGTGGCTGGGGAAGCGATTGGGAAACGCTGCCGCCCTGGCAGGATGATTTGGCCCGCTTTGTCGACTCTTTTTTACATGCGTGGAGAAGCACTCCTCCACGTGAACCTTGGGAGCTGTTGCCTGGACGCAGCGTACGCGAGGGCTGGGCCAATGGGCGAATCAATTTCGAACTGGTCGAGGCCCACGGGTTGCTGCCGCACTCCACCCTCCTGACCTACGAAATCGTCGAGTTTGAACCAACCCCTCCGGGGCTCGTTATGCAATTCGATGAAATTCGACGCGTTCTGCAACAAGAATACCGTCTCGCCAGTCGGGTAAGGGGTATCGTGGCCAATGCTCAACAACCGATCATGGCTTTGCCCAATCTGTTTTATTTTGCTCGCTGCGCAGCTGACCCGAGATGGCTGTCAAAAAGCGATCAAGAGGTGCTAATCGCTTTTAGCGAATTTTTGGGAGGGGATGTCGATCTGATCTCTTTGGCCTGTAGCGCCTCCAATCGATCGCTTCAGGATCTGCCAGCTGACCTGCCGAAGCGTCTTACCGGAATGCAGCTCAAGGCGGAATCCGCCCGCTGTTTGCCGGGGGGCGCCGAGAGCTATACGTCGATTCTGTCGGAATTCGTTGAGGTGCGTCTGGCCGTGCTTGAGGTTTTGTGCCGGTTACCCCGATCGCAGCAGGAAATGGCGCATGGCGTCGAATTTGCTTTGCGGGCATTGATGCGCTGGTGGTTGTGCCATGGCTATGTTTTCAGCGGTGAAAGCGGCGAAACCTTCCGGCTCGCTCACACCCATCCGCTTCTTGTCGATCCCTTGCGGGAATGGGCGTGTCGCTATCGATTTC
>JAFGJN010000243.1 GCA_016929055.1 Candidatus Zhuqueibacterota bacterium | reverse complement strand
GGTGCGAAAACGGTTCGTGTTCTCGATCGCACCTGCAATCAGGCGCGCCGCTGCTATCGCACAAGCGGCATCGAAGCTGCGGCCAAGCAAGCAGGAGCTCAGGTTCGTCATATCATAGACAGCCGATTCCAAAGCGTAAATTTTAAAGAAGGTGAGCTGATCAAGAGTTGGCCAATCTATCGCGATTCGCTCGAAGCCGATGTTCTCATCAACATGCCTATCGCCAAGCATCATTCCATTTCGGGTCTGACCTTGGGGTTTAAAAATCTCATGGGTTTATTGGGAGAGGATCGCGGGGCGCTGCATCGCGATTTCCATACCAAAATAGTCGATGTCAACAGCGCAATTCGCCCGTCGTTGACGATCATCGACGGATATCGCGTCTTGATGCGCAATGGTCCCACCGGAGGCAGTCTCGAGGATGTTGCACTCCGGAAAACGATTGTTGCTGGTACCGATCCGGTGGCAGTGGATGCCCGTGCCGTCTCCTTGCTCGATTTGGATTGGCAACAAATTGAATATTTGCGCATTGCCGAACAACGAGGATTAGGCAGACGCGAGCTTACCCCCGAGAGAGTTCGAACAATCGAGCTATGATCCACCAGGCAACTCGAACGGCTCTGGCGTAATAGATCGATAATCGCCAAAAAGCGAACCGAACGGAAAAAAGGGTGGATGAAATGATGCGTTGGTTCAGGCGTTTCAGTCAGTTGTTTTTTCTGTCGCTCTTTGTGCTTCTTTTTTTGCAGGCGCGTTATCCTCTGCAATCGGTGTTGCCGGTCGATCTCTTTTTGCGCGCCAGCCCCCTGGCAGCCTTTGGTGTTATGATCGCTGCGCGAACTTTGTTGGTCTCGATGTGGATCGCCGGGATCGTTCTGCTGGTGACCGTTGTTTTTGGCCGTGTCTTTTGCGGCTGGGTTTGTCCCCTGGGCACGATAATCGACGCCTCGGATCGCTTGTGGCGCCGTACCCGTTCCGGCAAAACAAGCCGATCGGTGCGGTTTCGCTGGTGGAAATTCGCACTGCTGGCCCTGGTTTTGTTTACCGCGCTTTTCTCGCTGCAACTCCTCTGGCTTTTCGATCCTATCGCTCTGCTGACACGCGTATTCACGATTTTTCTTTACCCATCTTTTGTCTTTCTCTTAAGCACAGTTCTGGATGCCGGGCTGAATATCGATTGGGCGGCCGACAGCGTCTATACCCTTTATGATATCGCTTACAGCACGGTTCTGCCGTTGAAGCAGCCCGCTTTCTACGGAAATGTGATCGTTTTGCTCTCATTCGTCGCGATTTTGGCTCTGGGAGCGGTTTCGCGTCGATTTTGGTGCCGCAATCTTTGTCCGCTGGGAGCCCTCTTGGGCATTTTTTCCAGATATCGTTTGCTGCGTCGGACAGTTTCTTCGGAATGTACCGCTTGCAGCATTTGTCAGCGGCGTTGCCGCATGAATGCCATTGAGGATGATTTCACAGTCAACAATGCTGCTGAATGCATTCAATGCGGCGAATGCGAAACGGTCTGTAAACCCGGGGCAGTCTCTTATCGATTTGGCACAACACCACAGGTGAATCAAATCGATTTTTCCCGCCGTCGATTTCTACAGGCCGGTGCCGCCGGCATTTTCAGTGTTGCTGCGCTCAAAACCACGGTTCTCAACCGCAACGACGAGGGTGCCGTCATCCGCCCGCCGGGGTCGGTGCCCGAATCAGAATTTCTCGATCGCTGCATTCGCTGCAACGAATGCGTTCGCATTTGCGCTTCCACCGGTGGCTGTCTGCAGCCGGCTGGCTGGCAAAGTGGCTGGGAAGGTGTTCTTTCTCCTCTCTCCATACCTCGCATCGGGTATTGCGAATACAATTGCAATCTCTGCGGTCAGGTTTGCCCCACAGCGGCCATTCGAGAATTGACTCTGGAGAAAAAACAGAACAACAAAATCGGAACCGCCTATTTCGACCACAACCGCTGTATTCCCTGGTACAGCCATGAAGATTGTTTGGTCTGCGAAGAACATTGTCCCGTTCCGGAAAAAGCGATCAAATTCGACGAACGCGAGGTCGTGGCCCATAGTGGTGAAAAGCGAATAATAAAATTTCCCTATGTAAATGAATCACTCTGTATCGGTTGTGGAATTTGCGAGAACAAGTGCCCGGTGGTCGGCAAACCCGGTGTTTTTGTCACAGCAGCGCATGCCGAACGCCGCAATGAAGCGATCTGAATAGGATGAATTTCCTGACGCCAAAATCGTTGCTGCGTCGGGTGTTCGAGTGGATATGGCGCAGGAAAACCGATGAGAACGCCTCTCGACTCGATCATCCCTGGTTGCGTCATTATGACCGGGGAGTGGCTATGGAACCGCCTCCGCCAGATGCAAGTTTGATATCGCTCTATCTTGAAGCATTGCAGAGCGCGGGTCAGTCTCCCGCCCTGGTCTATTTCGATCGACGCTTCACCTATGCCGAGATCGGTCGATTCGTGCGCCAATTTGCCTCGGGCCTGCAGAGCCTGGGTGTTGGCGTTGGGACTCATGTCGCCTTGATTTTGCCCAATTGTCCGCAATTTGTCATTACCTATTGGGCCGGACTTGTGCTTGGGGGGCGGATTGTACCGATCAACCCGTTGTTGTCTGAACGGGAAATGCGAAACCAATTGAAAATGAGCGGTGCTCAGGTCGCCATTGTGCTCGATCGCCTTTTTCCTCGCTTGTATCGGATTTATCGACACACCGGCATTCACTCGATCGTCGTTGCCTCTCTCGAAACCTTTATGCCCACTCTCGACAAGATCGGTTATCGTCTCACGACGCGGATCGCACGCACCAGGCAACACACCGACAAGGACAAGGCGGTGCACTTGTTTCGCGATTTGTTGCAGTACCCGGAACGGTTTGAAATTCCCGAGATTGATCCGGAATCTCCCGCGGTTTTATTGTTTACCGGCGGCGTTACGGGTGTTTCCAAACTGGCAGCTTTGAGCCATCGCAATCTTTTGGCTAATGCTCTGCAGGCCAGAGCCTGGATTCCCGGTTTCCGCGATGGAAAAAATACCATATTGGCCGCATTGCCGCTTCTGCATAGCTATGGGTTGACCGTTTGCCACCATCTTGCCTGGCAAAGCAAAGCCCTTGTGTTGCTGGAACCTCGCTTCAATCCAAACCGAGTGGCGCGCCTCAGCCGAAAATACCACATCGATCTTTTTCCCGGTGTTCCCACCATGTTTTCCGCGCTGGTAAAGCTTTCCAATACAAGTTTCGCGGCTGATGTCTGTATCAGCGGTGGCAGTGCTCTGCCAGAAACGCTGCGCAGGGATTTCCGCGAACGATTTGGGATTTCCTTGATCCAGGGCTATGGTCTCACCGAGGCTGGCCCCATCACCCATTGCAATCCGGTTCGAGGTCACCATCGGGCTGGCAGCATCGGCCTGCCCTGGCCCGGAACTGTGGCTCGCATCGTCGATCTTGAGACCGGTGCCGCTTTGCCGCCGGGTCGCGTGGGAGAGTTGCAGGTCGCCGGGCCCCAGATCATGACCGGATATTATCGAAATCTCAAGGAAACCAAAGAGGTCTGCGGCGACACTCCCTGGCTTCGCACCGGCGACGTCGCCGTCATGGATTCCGATGGTTATTTTTTTATTGTCGATCGCAAAAAAGATATTATCTTTTCTGGTGGTTACAATATCTACCCTTCAGAGGTGGAGAGTGTGTTGCGCGGCCATCCCGCCATCGCCGAAGCCGTAGTTGTGGGCATGCCGGATAGCTATTACGGTGAAAAGGTTTTTGCCTATCTTTTACTTCACAAAGGGCGCAGCGTCTCCATTGCCGAACTGCGGCGATTTTGTCGGGACAAGCTGACCGGCTACAAAATCCCGCGAGAGATTCTTATCGTCGACCAGATACCGCGCAACTTTCTCGGCAAACCGTTGCGCAGTCAATTATTACAAGCAGCAAAGCCGATTGTGGGCAAAGAAACGGACAGGACATGATTTCGCGGACTCTATACTCTCACACTCAGAATCGTCCATCAGCTTCCGATGATGGTGAATGGCTGGATGAATTATTGCAGCTTCAGGTGTTGGATGCACGACAAAATGTTCTGCAGCTTGTGGTGCACGGCGATCCGCACGATATCAGCCTGGTGCCGGTTTTGATTTCGGCATTCGAAAAACTGCAGAAACGGGGATTTCAACGGCTTTTGTTGGATATGCACAATCTCGACAACCTGAGTCCCAGCCTTATTGTCTTTATGCTCGAAGCCACAGCCCGTTTACGCCGCAGCGGCCGAGAGTTTTCCATCATTCATCTCAACGAGAGTGCTCGTCGCGCATTGGATCGATTTAAGCCCAGCCAATTTCTCTCTCTGGCTCAAGATATCGAAGAAATCGTCGCGAAATTCCGGGAAGAGGAAACGGCGCAAGATTTGACAACGGTGGAACCGCCGGCTCAGCCGCTGGCTACCCCTGCACCCCAAGACAGCAATTTTTTTTCCATCAAGATTCCGAGCAAAGTTGCGGCGCTTTATAAAGCTTGTGATTTTGTGACCAATTTGGCCGATCAGGTCGGATTTAACGAGACCGATCAGGGAAAAATTAAAATCGCGGTCTATGAAGCCTGTCTGAACGTCATCGAGCATGCTTACCATTCCAATCCCAACCGCATCGTTCAGGTCGATGTGAAAAAACAGGCCGATGGATTGATGATTTCGGTCATCGATCACGGCCAGGGTTTTCGGGTCGACAATGCAGATGATTTTAATGTTGTCGAAGCAGCGTTGAAGCGCAAAACCGGCGGTATGGGCCTGCATATCATTCGAAAATCCATGGATCGCGTCTATTATCAGGTTGACCCGGTAAAAGGCAACAGCCTGGTTATGGACAAGTATTTAACGCCGCCCCCTGCAGCAACCACGTCTGCATCGACTGAATCTTGAGGCAAATAGTGGCGATTAAAGAAAGGAAAGAATGACAATCGACCTTTTGAGTTTTTTGTTCGGTGTTTTGACTGCGCTGGCGGTTGTAATCGTTTTTGAGCGCTTTTGGGGAAAATTTTTCGGCAATCGTCGCATTCGGGAACTCGAACGGCAGATGGCTCGTTTACGACAGACACTGAAAAAAAAGGACGATTTAATCGTAAAATCCCTCAAAAGTTTGGAAAAGGAGAACAAGGATGAACAATCGGATTAAAAATTCGCTGCAAAGCGGCGTTTGGGGCGGGATCGCCGGATTCATTGTCGAGCGCGGCCTGGAATCCGCCACAGGTTTGGATTTCGTCGACG
>JAFGJN010000029.1 GCA_016929055.1 Candidatus Zhuqueibacterota bacterium | reverse complement strand
GGATTCGACCTGGGCAATTCACCTGCGGAATACACAGCCGATCGAATCGGCGGCAAGACGGTGATCCTGAGCACCACCAACGGCACGCGTGCCTTGGCGCGCGCCGAAAGCGCTGTTTCGATCCTCGTTCTGGCGCTGACCAATTTGTCTGCGGTCTGCGACGCTCTGTTGGCCCAAAATCGTCCGGTTGCCGTGCTCTGTTCCGGAAGAAACGGTGATTTTTCACTTGAAGACACGGTTTGCGCCGGCTTGCTGGCGGAAAAACTCGTTGCCGCATCGAACGCCGGCGAATTGAATCCCGGCGCGGAACAAGCCGTGGAACTGGCTCGAGCGCATAAGAGCAATTTGCTCGGTATGCTGCGCTCGACGCCGCATGGCCAGTATCTGCAATCGATCGGATTCGGCCTCGATCTCGAATATTGCGCCCGGCTCAATGCCTCAACACTGGCGCCGGTGCTTCGGGACGGCTCCATCGTCCTGCCATCGACGTTGGCTGTTTGAACATCGAAAAAAGGTTCTTCAGGCAGAGTAAGCCCCGGACTCGAATCCTGCCGACGAATGCGGGACAGAGTCTGTTGGTGCAACCGAATAATCCAAACCCGAATATTTAATTGAATTCAGCTGCCATGGCTCGACATAAAAAACCGAAAAAAGCATCTCCCCATCCGCAGATGGACCAGCGCCGGCGCGAAGAATTGCTGGGTGTGCTGCTCATGCTCCTTGGTGTGCTCGTCCTCATCGCCATGGCGACCTATACACCCGGTGAGGTTCCGGCTACTGCAGAGGCCGGACATGTTAAAAACGGGTTGGGCATAGCCGGCGTCTATCTTTCGCACTATTTGATCATGGGCACCATTGGATTTGCCGCCATCTTTTTTCCATTTCTGATCATCGCCTGGGGGTTCAATCGCTTTCTCGGTAAAACCACAGCGGAACTGCTGCGCTGGACGCTCTTTGTCAGCCTGATCGCCTTTTTCGTGTCGATCAGCGGTGCACTGCACGGGCTCATTTCCAACAACGATCCAGCTCAGACCGTGCGTTATGCCGGAGTTATGGGGACATCGGCTGCGCGCTTGCTGCGAAACCTGTTCGGCACCTATGGCTCAACCGTGGTCCTCATCGGCCTGATCGTGCTCACCGTATTAATCTTTACCCGATTCAGTTTTGCCGAATTGTTTCAGCTGCTCTCCGCCGCTTTTAGCCGTTTTCTGATCGAGCTTTCCCGCCGAACACGACAACTTTGGCAGAGTCTTTCCCGGTCGGAACCGAAACGCGGCTATACCGGTCGACCAACACTGCGCGACGGTCTACCCACTGGCGAGGCAGTGATCAGCCGCACCGACCGATCCTTTGCCTTTGAAAATCCGTCGCCCTCAGACGCTGAACCCATGCCCACCATCGTGCCGCGTCGCCCGGTGCAGCTGCAGTTCGATCTGCCACAGGCTGCCGAGCGTCCGGAGACAGCGGAAAGGGAAGAGCCCGAGTTCGACGACGCCCCGCCAGCGCCGGAAATGAGCGAGGCCGAATATCACGCCCTCTATCAAAAACCGCCCATCGATTTGCTCGCCTATGAACCGGATTCGAGCGAGGATCAGGACGAAGAGCTTCTGCGCGCCAACGCTCACTTGCTGGAAGAAAAATTGTCCGATTTCGATATTCGCGCTCGCGTGGTGGAAATCCATCCCGGACCGGTCATCACCCGCTACGAACTCGAGCTGGCGCCGGGCATCAAAGTGGCAAAAATCGTCTCATTGGCCGATGATTTGGCTATGGCCATGCGCGCCAAACGCATCCGCATCGTGGCGCCGATTCCCGGCAAAGCGGCGGTCGGCGTCGAACTGCCCAATGCTCAGCCCTCGATGGTCTATCTGAAGGAGATCCTCGCTTCCCCCGAGTTTGTGAACGATCCGTCGCCGCTGACACTGGCCATCGGCAAAACCGCCTCCGGCCGGCCCTTTGTGACCGATCTGGCCAAAATGCCGCACCTGCTGGTGGCCGGTTCCACCGGCTCAGGCAAGAGCGTTTGCCTCAATACCATCATCACCAGCATGCTTTACAAAGCCACCCCTTCGCAGGTTCAGTTTGTCATGATCGACCCCAAACGCCTGGAGCTGTCGACCTACTCCGTTCTCTATCGTCACCACCTGCAATATGTCGAGGGATCGAAACAAAAAGTGGCCACATCGCCACGCACGGCAATCGCCATGCTCAAGGCGGTGGAACAAGAGATGGAACGCCGCTATGAAACTCTGGCCGGCGCCGGCGTGCGCAACATCGAGGAATACAACCAGCGCATCGCCGGCGGCCGAATGACTCGCGAAGGCGAAGCACCGCCGCAGCCGCTACCGTATCTGGTGCTGGTTGTGGACGAGCTGGCCGATCTGATGATGACCTCCAGCGCCTCTCGCGATGTGGAAGAACCCATCGCTCGCCTCACCCAGATGTCGCGGGCCGTGGGCATTCACCTCATTGTCGCCACTCAGCGGCCTTCGGTGGATGTGATTACCGGCGTGATCAAGGCCAATTTCCCGGCGCGCATCGCTTTTCAGGTCGCCTCTAAAGTCGATTCGCGCACCATTCTCGACCAGAACGGCGCGGAAAAATTGCTCGGCCGCGGCGATCTGCTCTTTATGCCGCCGGCCAGCCCGGAACCGGTGCGGCTGCACAATGCCTTTATTTCGCTGGAAGAAATTGAAAAAGTGCTGGATCATGTCAGCCATCAGCCGGCCTATAACAAAAAGCCCATGCCTGCTTACAGCGAAGAGCAGGCCGAAGCGCGAAACGGTACAGGCGACGGCAGCGGCCGCGACGCCCTGTTTTGGGATGCCTTGCGCATCGTGGTCATGACCCAGCAGGGGTCGGTTTCGCTGTTGCAGCGCAAACTCAAAGTCGGCTATTCCCGCGCGGCTCGTATCATCGACGAACTGGAAACCGCCGGCATCGTCGGTCCCTTTGAAGGCAGCAAGGCACGCCAGGTGCTGCTGACGCCGGAAGAATTGGAAGAGATGGACCTGTCGCCGGAAGAGGAGTTATGAACGATCGCTCGTGAATCTCCTGGCGATATGGCAACTTGGGTGAAAAGACCATGAAAGAATCCTATATATCCGCGCGGTTCGCCGTCCGACTGATCGTCCTTTTCGCATTCACAACCGCCTTGCACGCGGACGACAAAGCCGACAAGATTTTGCAAACCGCCTCGAACAAGCTCGAGTCAGTCAAGCAGCTCTGCGCCGACTATGTTCAGACCTTTAACTGGCAACTGGCGCAGGAAACCCACACCACTGTTGGCAAGATTTACATCCGCGACGGCGTTAGCTTTCGCATCGAGACGCCGGAACAGCTCATCATTACTGACGGCAAGACCCTGTGGACCGTGAGCCATGCCAACGAACAGGTCATCGTCGATGCAGCGGAAAACAACACCCGCGACAACCCCTTTCTGCGCGGCTTTATCCGCAACACCCTTGTCGCCTATGATGCCAAACTCGTCGGCGAAGAGGAGGGGGCATGGTATTTGCTTTTAACTGCGCGGTCGGAAGACGAGTTTCAGCGGGAAATTCATCTGTGGATCGATCGCAAAACCGATTTGATCCGTAAAGTGACTCAGGTCGATATCAACGGCAACACTGTGACCTACGAGTTGACCCAAATCGATACTCGAGTCGAGCTTAACAATGACCATTTTCGAGGAGAGGTTCCGGAGGGCTACGAGGTTATCGATATGCGCGAAATGCAGTGATGCGTCAGTCCGTTACTGCGCTGCATCTGTTGTAACCGGTTCAATCTGTGCACAGCCGCACTGAGCGAAAGCCGGCATGGTGGCTCGAAAAACAATGGCGGCTTTATTGAGGATTTGCCGTCCGGCGTTTAGAGCGATTTTACGCACCACCGTGCTTTTACGGTATGATTGATAGGGCATCAAAAAGAGGCATCGACGGAGCTGGAGTGAAAAAAGCATTCAATGCTCCGTTCAGAGAAATGATTTTAAAAATCGGACAACTCGAAATTTTGACGGGACAGCGCGCGCATGATTGCGAAACGATTTTTGATTTATTTTGCCGGACTTTTGTTCGGCGTATACCCGCTTCAGGCCCAGTCGCCCTACGTTCCGACAGGGGATCGGGGTACGGCGGCGCAATATTTTCTTGGCAGCGAAGATCAGGTGTTGATGCCGGTGAACGTCTGGGGATTCGTTCAAAAACCCGGCCAATACATGGTTCCTTTTGACACCGATCTGATTTCCCTGCTCTCATTCGCCGGCGGTCCGCGCGAGGAGGCCAAGATAACCGGCATCAAAGTCGTCCGCGCCAACCAAGCACAAACCGCAGCCCCCGACCAAACGGTCATCCAGGTGGACGTCAAAAAATTTCTTGAATCAGGCGATTCGAATCTGATTCCGGTTCTGCGACCCGGCGACACCATCGTCGTCTCCGGCACCACCTTTCATTTTGTCAGCAAGTTTTTCGATTTTGCCTGGCGCATCGCTGCGATCGTGCAGCTCTATGCGCTGGTCGATTATTATACCCGGCAGGACTGACCCGCCCGATTGTTTCTGGTGGGGAAAAAGGAGCGCAAACACAACCATGAATTCATTACCGACAGGCAAAAATCCCTACAACGGAAACGGATTCAGCGATCACAGCAGCTCAGAGATGCGCCAGCGGGATGTCACGTTTCGCGACTATGTGCGGGTTTTCTACAAGGGGCGCCGGGTGATTTTGATCTCGTTTTTCACGGTCCTGGCCGCCACGGTCTTTTTTACCCTGACCACCGAACCGGTCTATGAAGCCTCGGCCAAGATCATGGTGGAAGAGCAGGGGAGCATGGGCGAATCCCTGTTCGATTTCACCGGCATGATGAAAAAAGAGACCATGATCAACAACCAGGTGGAAATCCTCAAGAGCCGCACCCTGGCCGAACAGGTGATTCGCGAATTGCAGATTTCGGAGCAGGCCGATCGGCTGCGCCTGCTCGGCAATCCACCCAAGGATGAGTCGCATGCGCGCGGAATCTTCGGGTGGTTCCGCAACCTGTCGAGTTCGAACAATGGAGATGAAGACGAGGATCCGGTAAGCCGCTTTGCGTCGATTGTCGATCAAATGCGCAACAACATCAGCGTCAATCCTATCCGCAACACGGACATGATCGAAATCCGTGTCAGCGCTTTTTCCCCCCAGGAAGCTGCCTATGTGGGCAACACCGTGGCGCGGGTTTTTCAGGAACGCAACCGGCTGCAGAGCCAGCAGGAAGTGCGCCAGGTCAAGAATTTTCTCGAGGAACAGCTCGACCAGTACGAAGATGAGCTCGGCCGTTCCGAAGAAGCACTGCGCGACTACCAGGAAAAAGCCAAGGTGGTGGCGCTCGATCAGGAAACTCAGGAACTGGTGCGCAAGCTGGCCGAATTCGAAACCCTCTACAACGAGAGCAAAACCGACTATCAGGCCAACCAGCAGCGCCTCGCCTATATCGACAAGCAGCTCGACCGCGAACAGGCCAATTTCGACATCGAGACCATCTCTTCCCAGCCCTATCTGGCCGAGATGAAGCGCCAGATCGCCGAAAAGGAAGCCGACCTGGCCAAATACCTCGCTTCCATGGTGGAGATCGGCACCTTTGCCCACAACGAAAGCCAGATCCAGATGCGCGAACGGCAGATCGACGCCCTGAAAGAAAAGTTCAAACAAGAGGTTTCAAAAATTGCCGCAGCGCAATTCGTCGATCCCGCCGTTTTTTCGGGCGCTCTCTTTACCAGCAAGATCGAGGTGGAAACCGAACTGCAATCGCTCGAGCCCAAAGTCAAGGCTTTGGAAGCGATCGTGGCCACCTACAACACCCAACTCGAGGCCCTGCCGGAAAAGAGCCTGACCCTGGCCCGGTTGATGCGCAAGCGTCAGTCGGATGAAAAAATCTATATCATGCTGCAGGAAAAATACCAGGAATCGCGCATCACCGAAGTCGGACAGCTCGGCAATGTCCGCATCATCGATCCGGCTATTCCGCCCAAGGCTCCGGTCAAGCCAAAAACCCGGCTCAACATCATCCTCGGCCTCCTCGTCGGTCTCGGCCTCGGCGTCGGTATCGCGTTTGTGCTCGAATACCTGGACAACTCGGTGCAGGACATGGAAGATGTGGAGGCGATCGGCCTGACAGTGATGGCGACCATTCCCCACATCAAACCGGAAGAGCCGAACGGCGTCCTGTCGCGCATACGCATCGAATCCGATCCGGAAGCGGAAGATATCAACGAGCGGCTGGTCACCCATCTGAAACCCCGGTCGCCCATTTCGGAAGCTTATCGCACCCTGCGTACCCATATCCTCTTTTCCAATCCGGAAAACGGCAAAAAAACGCTCCTGGTCACCAGCAGCGGTCCCAAAGAGGGCAAATCGACCACGGTCTCCAATCTGGCCATCACCTTTGCCCAGATGGGCAACCGCACCCTGTTGATCGACGCCGACCTGCGCCGTCCCATTCTCCACAAGCTCTTCAATATCGACAAGTCGGTGGGACTGACCAATATTCTGGTCGGCCGTGCGTCCCTGGAAGAGTCGGTAAAAAAGGTGCCGGAATTGCCCAATCTCGATATCCTCAACTGCGGCGTCATTCCCCCCAACCCGGCAGAATTGCTCGGAAGCCGCAATATGAAAGAGCTGCTCGATTACGCCAAAACCCAGTACAACATGATCCTGATCGATACTCCGCCCACTCTGGCGGTGACCGATGCCACCATACTCGCTTCGGTGGTCGATGGTTTGCTGCTCGTCATTCGCTCTGGCTCCACCCAGCGCGAAGCCGCCCGCCGGGCCTATGAGCAGCTCAAAAAGGTCAATGCTCCCGTCCTCGGTGCCATCCTCAATGGCATCCAGGTTGCCAATGTCTATGGATCGACCTATTACTATTACCATTATCACTATTATGCCGGCGCTGAAGGAAAAAAGACAAAAAAAGCAAACCGCAAGCGCAAACGAAGCGAAACCGGTGTGAACAGGACAGGATAGAATGGAACCACTTCAGAGACGACCGCTTTGGTATGCCTTTGTCACTCGGCCACGGCATGAAAAAAAAGTTCAGACCTATCTTGAGCAGATCGCCATCGAACACTATTTGCCCCTGCGGCGCACGCTGAATCAGTGGAAGGATCGCAAGCGCTGGGTCGATAGCCCGCTCTTTAGCTGTTATATTTTTGCGCGCATTGCCTATATCGAGCGCTATCGGGTACTTGAAGTGCCGAGTGTGGCCCGCATCGTCGGGTTCAACAACCAGCCGACACCCATACCCGATGCGGATATCGAGGCCATCCGCTTGATCCTGACCACGAAACAAGAGATCGCGGTCGTGGACGGCTTTTTGCACGGGCAACTTGTTGAAATCAAAAGCGGGCCTCTGCACGGCATGCGTGGCCGGGTCGTCGATTTTCGCGGCAGCCGCTGGGTCGAGATCCATATCGAGGCGATCTCCAAAGCCGTTTTAGTGGATGTGCAGGAAAACGTCATTCGAACGATCGACACCTGAACCGAACCCGGGGGGCGATTCATTTATCATAAGAGGGGGATTTCGTTTGTTTGGATGTTCGAGTCAAGATATCCAGTCGGGCAGTTCGATCGATCATCGCCGATGATGCAGGCGCGCGCGTGCGCAACCTGTAAGTGACAGGGCGAAGCTGTAAAAAGCAGTAGGCCAGTGACTAGTTACTAATCACTGCTCTTAAGGAGATTGATATGGCTTTTTATCTGGTGACCGGGGGGGCCGGGTTTATCGGTTCCAATATCGTTGCCGAGCTGTTGCGACGCGGGGAGCGGGTGCGGGTGCTCGACAATTTCAGCACCGGCAAACGCGACAACATTCTGGCGGTGCGGGAACGGATCGAGATCGTCGAGGGCGATATTCGCAGCTATCATGTGGTGCGCGATGCGGTGGAAGGAGTCGATTTCGTCCTGCACCAGGCCGCCCTGCCGTCGGTGCCGCGTTCGGTGCGCGATCCGATCACCTCCAACGAAGTCAATGTCACCGGAACGCTGAACCTGCTCAACGCCGCGCGCGAAACCGGGGTCAAGCGTCTGGTCTATGCCTCGTCGTCGTCGATCTATGGCGACCTCGAAACCCTGCCCAAAACCGAAGACATGCTGCCCAAACCGCTGTCGCCCTATGCGGTTTCCAAGATGGCAGGGGAAAAATATTGCATGGTTTTCCATTCGCTCTATGGACTGGAGACCGTGGCGCTTCGCTATTTCAATGTCTTTGGTCCGCACCAGGATCCGACTTCGCAATACTCGGCTGTCATTCCCAAATTCGTCGTGGCCATGCTGCGCGGCGAGTCGCCCGTGATCTATGGCGACGGCGAACAGTCGCGCGATTTCACCTTTGTCGCCAACGTCGTCCAGGCCAACCTGCTCGCCTGCGAGCAGGGTCTGGAGGATGTCTCGGGACAGGTCTTTAACGTCGCCACCGGCCGCCGCATCACCCTCAATCTGCTGGTGCGAACACTGAACGAAATCCTCGGCAGCGATGTCTCTCCGGTCTATGCCGAGCTGCGCGCCGGCGACGTCAAACATTCCCTAGCCAACATCGGCAAAGCCCAGCAGTTTCTCGGCTACACCCCCCAGGCCGACCTGCAAACCGGACTTCAGGCTGTGGTCGAATGGATGCGGACGGGTAAGGAAAAAGGTGAAAGTTAAACGTTAAAAGATGAGAATTTTAAGTTAAAAGTGCTTTAACAGCTCTTAAAGAATGGGGGGGCAGCCTCGTGCGGGTTTGTGAACGTTTTTGATGCGGTGAACCGCCTGCGAGTACGGTCAGGTCGTCCGTGGGGTAGGAAAACAACCAGGCGAATCCGCCGATTCAACTCTTTCATCAACT
>JAFGJN010000242.1 GCA_016929055.1 Candidatus Zhuqueibacterota bacterium | reverse complement strand
TAAAACCCTGTTTTGGGCAGGTATGGATTTAAATGAATAATCGATTATAGTCATGCAGCTCAAGAATTGCAAGCAACTTTTATTGAATATAAACGGCCCACCTCCCAGCTCTTCAAAACGGATGAGGCTTGTATTTTTAATCGCAATACCCTATTTTCGATAATCCGATAAGCTGGTTTTTAAGATTCGATCTCGACCTGGCAATACACCACCATGCGATGTGCCAGCGGAAAAAAAAGATCCATCAAAACCAGTTTATTCGACCAAACCCGAGAAATCATACAGAGGAGATAAAAATGAAGCAAACGCTCGTCATGGGGATGGTGCTCACCGCACTCCCCCTTTTCGCCCAGATCAGCGACCAGGAGGTGCTCGATTATTTGGAGCGCACACTGGATCACCATCTGACGCAACAGGAAGGGATGACAGCACAATGGAAAGCGCTCTATACCGGGACGGAAGTGGATGAGAACCGTTTGGAATTGATCGGATACGAACCTCCCGATTTTTTCGTCCACATGGCCGATATTGCCGCTTTTCTCTATCAGCAAACCGGAGAAAAGAGCCATGCGCGCCTCGCGCGTGATATCATGGTATCTCTGGAGGGCTATCGCCGCTATTTTCCCGAGCGGTTCAAACACCGAGTCGAATACAGTCGCGGTGTACCGGTGGTGCGCTGGTTTCGTTCGCTTCCTGTCTATATTCGCGCCTATGAACGGACCAAGGATTCAGGTTTTTACAGCGAAAAGGAGCGAAAAACAGTAGCCGAATCCGTCGCTGCGAGCGTCGACATCATTTTTGCCTTCCCCGAATGGGGTGCGATGAACCGGACAATGTTACGCGCAGAAAGTCTAATTGCCGCGGCGACCTGTTTTCCCGACCATCCACGCGCGGGAGAATGGAAAAAGATGGCGGAAATACTCGCATCCGACAGCCTGGAAAAATGGGAAATCGAAGACGCCCAGATCTATCATTCGGTTTGGCTGCGTCCCTACATCCAGTATCTCGACCTCTCCAATCGGAGCGAATTGTTCGCTTCCCCGATGATGAAATTTTATTTCGACTATTTTGTCAGCCTGCTCACACCGAATCGGGCGATTCCCGAGTTTGGAGACGGGCGTTGGAATGACGACCTGACAGAGACGTACCTCTGTCTGGAACGCGGGGCCAAAATCTATCGATGCGGCGAAATGAAATGGGCAGCCGATGAAATCCTGGATCGGCTTTTAGGCGCCGAAATCGACGAAATCAGCAACACAAAGCGCTACACAGCCTTGCAGTCGCCGAGCCTGCAGACGGCCGGAATGCTGATCACCCGCCACGCCTATGTGGACTCTACAATTCAACCCCGGGAACCGCATTACCGATCCGGAGATGCGCTCGAAGAGGTGATTTCCAAGAAAATCGTCTTTCGTTCCGATTGGAGCGAGAGCGCCACCTATCTTCTCTTGAATTACAAGGACGAGGGCTATTACAGTATCCTGCAAAAAGA
This sequence comes from Candidatus Zhuqueibacterota bacterium, assembly GCA_016929055.1. GTDB lineage: Bacteria > Zhuqueibacterota > Zhuqueibacteria > Residuimicrobiales > Oceaniaggregativiventaceae > Sulfursilanivivens. The sequence goes on along the minus strand of JAFGJN010000242.1, from coordinate 1,552 downwards.
TTACCTCAAGAACATACTGGCTGTGGAAGAAGAAAAAATGCACCACGGCCACTCGGATGAAAACAGCATCTGTTTGCTGATGAAAAACGGAGCGGTCTTGCTCTCTGATGGCAATTATCGGGAAAAGGCGCCCAGCGGTGAATATGGCGCCTTTCGAGCGGACATTTTTCACAATCGAATGGTCGTCAGGCCGGAGAAAAAGTCGTTGAATCAGCCACTTGTCGAGATTTTTCGAAACTCTGGTGCTTATAACGACGAGGTTCGTACCAGCAAAATCGATTTTCAAGCCTTTCCAGCCTGTGAATATTCGCGCACCCGACTGATCGACCCGCGCACGTGCTATCAATGGGATCGGACCCTCGTGCGCCTGATGCGTGAACCGGAATGCTTTGTGGTATTCGATGCGTTGAAATTCACAAAAACCGGCTATTTTACCGCTGCAGCGCTTTGGCACACGCGGCAAATTGTCGACTGCGGTGAAGATTGGTTCGTTACGCGTATCGATTCGCTTTCCGGCACCTACGCCAATCCGGGTAAAATGGAGCTGCTGATCCTTTTTTTGGGCGACCATCCGGTGACTCTGGCCGAACAACGACGTGATAAGCAAACAGAAAAGATGCTGATTCAAAGCGTCAGTCAACATTTTTTCGCCGGACAGATCGAGACCTTTGCTGCTTTGCTGATCCCCATCGAACCCGGCACCGATCCTCGACCGATCCTTCAACGTTATCGTCTGCTGCGTCAGGACCAAGATGCCTTTGCACTGGCTGTGCACCAGGGAAACCAGAACGCCTGGCTGGGCATCAAAACCGACCTTGACCGCGATCTGCTCAAAGAGGAAATTCGACCGCGCTACACTTACGATTCCGGGAAACTGAATTACGGCCCGGTAGAAACCGATGCCGACCTGGTTTTTCTTGAAGAAACCGCGAATGGACCCAAATTCTCAGCCACCCATCTGGTCAAGCTCATCTACGCCGATCAAGTCCTTTTCGACACACCGGAAAGCCAGTTTTTTCAAGTTTGGGGCAAATCGGACCGTAAGGGCCGGGCAAAATGGCGTCGGTGGGATAATTATTGAGGCATCGTGCGGTGGATTCGCCAAAAAAGTTGGTGCCTGCCCCTCCCAGGGCAGGCACGATGCAATCATCACGATCACTTGGGATTGCTGCTTTAAGCGGCTGGCGATAATTCAGCGCAAATCAACAGCCCGCGGATTTACATTCTTGAGCTGCGGCATCGATGCGCCTGCTTCCGCATTGATATAGGTTGGATCGCAAATCGTATATTTTGCTCCTCGATGGACAACTGTATCGCCCGGTGGCGGATCATCAAAACGCACAGCGGTGGCGACGTGGCCGGGATAATCCAATCCGATCACATCGAGGCTGAGCAGGTTATGTACCAGCCAGCTAAAGAAAACGGAACGATCCTCGCAATCGGAGTAGGGATAGTGAAGGATTTCTTCGGGGAAAAAGAATTTTTCACGGCCGAATTGTTGGTCGTCGGTCTGATAGTCAAAACCGGTTTGCACCAGCCGCAGCAACAGATT
>JAFGJN010000241.1 GCA_016929055.1 Candidatus Zhuqueibacterota bacterium | reverse complement strand
TGCTCGCCATGCGTGCAGCGGATTTCAATCCCGATTGCCGTTTTCCCGCCTTTTGGGGACCCAATTACGATTGGGTGCCGGATCAGGATCATGGCAGCAATATTCTCATCGCCCTTCAGGCCATGCTTTTACAGGCCGCCGGCGACTCGCTCTACTTGTTTCCCGCCTGGCCGCGCGAATGGGATGTGGATTTCAAGCTGCACGCACCCCAACAGACCCTCATTCAGGGCCAACTGCGAGAGGGCGAATTGATCGATTTGCGTGTCGAACCCAAAAACCGCCGCCGTGATCTGGTTGTGATGCCCCTGCACTAGGTAGCAAACCCTGACGTGTGTTGGGTTGGAAAATCTGTACAATTGAAAAAAATCAGAAAAAAAGTCTTGACTCTTGAATTAGAAATGCTATCTTTTCCAAGAGCCAAACATTTTTAGGAGTATTTCAGCTTGAAACTCGCGTTGCCGACAATCTGTGTACACAACCGCTTCTGGAACTGGAGCTGGTGGTGGCGTATGCCGGATTGTGGTGGTAACCTGGGTTGTCTTGTGTAGACGACCATTTTTTCGCTTTAAAAAGCCCGCTGCAATCCGCGCTATGCGTTGAGCAGCGGGCTTTTTGCATTTGTACCCAATCTCTAATCCAATTCCGGTTCCCTCGGCCAGTCGCCCAAAGACCGGAGCGCTAATCACAAAGGAGGAGTCATCATGGAACCCATCAAGTTTACCCTGGACGAAAAAGATATGCCGAGGCAATGGTACAATCTCGCCGCCGATCTGCCGACCCCGGCGCCACCGCCGTTAGGACCGGACGGCAACCCGATCACGCCCGATATGCTGGCACCGGTCTTTCCGATGAACCTGATCGAACAAGAGGTCAGCACCCAACGGTGGATCGATATTCCGGAAAAGGTTCTGGAAATGCTCGCCATCTGGCGACCGGCGCCTCTCTATCGCGCCCGCCGGCTCGAAAAGGCTCTGGGCACGCCCGCACGCATCTATTACAAGTACGAAGGCGGCAGCCCCCCGGGAAGCCACAAGCCCAACACGGCTGTGGCCCAGGCGTACTATAACAAGGAATTCGGCATCAAACGCATCACCACCGAAACCGGTGCCGGTCAGTGGGGGAGTGCTCTCAGTTTTGCCTGCGCCTTGCTGGGCCTCGAGTGCAAGGTGTTTATGGTGCGCATCAGCTTTGAACAGAAACCCTTTCGACGGATGATGATGGAGACCTGGGGGGGCAAATGTGTGCCCAGCCCCAGTCCCGAAACCCAGGCCGGACGCCAGATACTTGAAGAGTATCCGGATACCCCCGGCAGTCTGGGTATCGCCATCAGCGAGGCGATCGAGCAAGCCGTAATGGATACCAGCGGCAAAACCCGCTATTCGCTGGGCAGTGTTCTCAACCATGTCCTGCTGCATCAGACGATCATCGGATTGGAAGCCAAGAAACAGCTCAAACTCGCCGGAGAAAAAAAGGTCGATACGATTATCGGGTGCGTCGGCGGCGGCAGCAATTTTTCAGGATTGGCCTTTCCTTTTATCGCAGACAAGATCAACGGCGCCCAGATTGATATCATTCCGGTCGAGCCCACATCCTGTCCCACCATGACCCGAGCACCGTACGCCTATGACCACGGCGATACCGCGGAAATGACCCCTTTGCTGGCCATGCATTCACTGGGACACAAATTTGTGCCGCCGCCCATTCACGCAGGCGGATTGCGCTATCACGGCGTTGCGCCGTTGATCAGCCACACCATCAACCACAATCTGATTACACCGCGCGCAATCGACCAGATCGAATGCTACGAAGCAGCGGTCACCTGGGCCCGAACCGAAGGCTTTATTCCAGCTCCAGAAACCAGCCACGCCATCGCTGCAGCAGTGCAGGAAGCCAAAAAAGCCAAAGAAGAGGGAAAGGAAAAAGTGATCGTCTTTAACTGGAGTGGTCACGGTCTGATGGATCTCACCGGTTACGACAAATACTTTTCCGGACACCTGAAAAACTTTGCCCTGCCACAGGATGATATCAATGCCGCCACAAAGGCGCTGGAAAAATACCCGCGCCCGGCTACCGCCTGAGCCTGTACCGAACCTGACAAACCGCTCTGACCAAAACAAAAGCGCGTCCGGTGAATCCACCGGGCGCGCCGCGTTTTTGGAGGGACGCTGGAGCTGGCTGGGAGCTGTGATTCGGTCGATGCCGAATCCGGCTCCCTTATTCCGTAACCGTAAGCGTCTTGAAATTATAGATCCGTTTAAGGTCTTTGTATTCGACGGTCAGCATTTGGCTGTCCACATCCGCCTGAAGAAAAGGCCCATCGAACAATTTAAATCGGCTATAATCGATGATCTTGCCGTTGAGCTTGCGCTGATCCGGAAAAGCAAACTCGAGTCGCTCGCCATCGAGGTTTTGATAGCTGACGCTGACCTGGCCGGGCTGCAATTGGGCTTGGGGAATGCGTTTGCGCAAGGCCTGGCAGAATTTGTCAAAGGAACCGATTTCATCTTTGCAGCGCACCTCGACCACATAACCGTTCTGCAATTTCCAGCTGCGCAAGCGGTAGTTGCGCAGCGGCAGGGTGCCGTCGCTTTCGGTGGTTCCGGTTCCCTGATTCCAGATCTGATTCCGCAATTCGTATTCGACACTCCATTCGCCCGGCTGCAGGGGATACCAGCCGACATAGGTGTCGCCCGCCTTACACAGAATCCAGCCGCTTTTGTCGATTAGCCGCTCATCGAGACTGGCCGGAAAAAATCCGTCGATGTGGTTCGAGGTCGTTCCCACCGGAATGTCATAGAGCACCAGCAAGGTGTTTTTTTGCTGAAAGGTATACTCGTAATAAGAACCGCCCGTCCATTTGTCCGGATTGTTGTAGGTGGCCTTGGAAGCGGTTATCCCGGCCATGGAGGGCTTGACCTCTTCCGGGAAAAAAGTCCCGATTTCCCGGATCGACCAGTAGGGATGCAGGCCAAAAATGATCGGATGGGGTTGCCCGGTGTTAAAACGAACCGACCAGGTCAGCTGCTGGATCGGCTGCAGCAGTCCGCCGTGAAGCGATCCGAAAACATAGTCCCGAGTCATAGAGGTGGTCTTGTAGACCGGCGGATTGAGTTCCGGGCCGTAGCGGATGTTGTGGCGAACGCGTTTTCGTTCTTTGTGGAGATAGGGCTGGTCGCGATCATTGGCGATCAGATAGAGGATATAGGGCATTTCGTATCCGGCGAGCAGGGGATAGAGAATCCAGCCGCTGAACACAGGGTCGCCGGCGCCGAAATAAAAATAGGCATAGGGCGTAGAGGTGGAGGTTTTATAATCCATGAGATTGCGCTCATAGATCCGGCTGTGCCCGCCGCCGTATTGCTGATTGAGATGCTCGACGGCAAAATCGGCGAGAAAATAATCGGCCAGCATGGTACCGAGCTGTTTGACCTCCGGATCCTGGGCATGGCCGGCAAGCAGGGCGACGGCGATCATATATTCGGCGAGATAATCGGGCGAATCGAACTCGCCCTGGCCCCTGGTGGTGGTCAGCTTTGCCCAGGCAAAGAGGTATTCCCGGCTTTCGATACGGTTTTCATCGGAACTGCGGCCGTTGTACCATTCGGATCCGGGCAAGTCCGGCCACTGTTCGGCAGCGAGAAAGAGGGTGGCATAGTACATGGCCCAGTGGTTTTCGGTATCGCCGCGCGACGGCGCATAGGTCTTCCAGGCATAACGGACAGCCGCTTTCGCCTCGGCCGACATTTTGTCCTTGCCGGTCAGATAGGTACCGATACAGGGAAACATCCAGAACATATCGCCGCTGGGCTCCCGAAGCACCTCGATCAGCATCGAATCGGCCAGCGCAATGTCGTTGCCGCTGGCATAACGCGCGGCAATGACATTGAAATTCGCCCGAGTCGAGGTGTCCAGCTGGGCGATCGCCCACTGGACGCGTTCCTGAAAAGCGGTGCGATAGGTTGTCTCGTCCATCAGTTGCGCCGAAAACGCACCGGTCGAGAAAAGAAACGCGAAAACAAAAGAGAATAGTCGCTTCATGGCTACTCCTTGTTCGATTTGATGGTCAATCCCCAGACATAGCCGCTGTCGATACCGATAAATTCCCACGTCTTTCCGGCATCCTCGGAAAGATAGACCCCGTTGGTCACCGTTCCGGCATAGATCCGGTCGCTGTTGTGAGGATCGACTGCCAAAGCGTGAATGTCGAGAACATCCAGTCCGCGAAAATCGTGCTTCCAGCTCTTGCCGCCGTTAACCGATTTGTAGACACCGGTCTGAAATCCGCCGGCATAGAGCGTTTCCGGCTGGCTCGGATCAAAGGCGATGGTGTAAAACGTTGGGTGCAAAATACCGGTGTCGCATTTTTGCCAATGCCTGCCGTCATCCAGCGATCGATAGATGCCGTTGTTTTCGGTGCCGGCAAAAAAGATCGAGGGATTATGCGGGTGCTGCACGAGGGTGCGGATGTTTCGCACGTTCAAACCCTGTCGAATCCAGCTCTGGCCGGCATCGGTGCTGCGATAGACGCCATCTTCGGTGGAAATATTGATCATGTCGGGATTGCGGCTGTCCAGGAACATCGAACTGATAAAGGTTGCATCCACGGTTTCGAGTCCGTTGTTTTGCTGTTTCCAGCTGTGGCCGCCGTCAGTGCTTTTGTAAAAACCATAGGGCGACGCGGCATAAACAATGGCGGAATCGCTGGGATGAAACCGAATGCCGCTCACCTCGGTCATGCGCCAGTCGCTGGTGACTTTCCAGGTGGCGCCCCCATCCCAGGACATCTGGACGCCGGCGTGGGTGGCCAGACCGAGAATGCGGCCGCCGGCCGGCTCGAAACGATCCATGTTGTAAACCCGGTTGTTGGGACGGCCGGAAAAGGACCAAACCGTATCGGCGGTAGAGCGGTAAAACAGCCCCGATTGGCTGTGTTTCTGGCCGGTATGGGTGTAACTCGTGGACAGGGTGGTCACATAGACCGTCGCCTCTCCTGCAACGAGCGCAGCTGCCAGCAAAAGAACGAGCGCTGCAGCGGAAAACGAACGTTTGAACATCGGCATACCTCGTATCAATGGGTTCAAAACGCGGGTGAATTCGGCGAGTGGGTAAACGCGCGGTTGTATCGCAATTTCAAAATGATGACAACAGTGTACAACTTTTGCTTAAAAAATCAAAACGGTTTTTCTCGGATCGAAGCGTATTGTAAAGTATTGCGGCACACCAGAGGAGAAGCCAGTCAATGTGTGCGACTCTTTTCTGCGCACCTTGGTCAAATGAGCTCTTGACAGATCAAACTCGTGTGTGTACATTTAAGAGTAAAGTATTGAGTGTTCAGTCACGCGCTGCTGCATATCAGTAATAGGAGGTAAACGCATGCGGACACTTGCGGTTTTCTTGATGCTTTGTACCCCAATTTCAGGATCAACTCACTGGCAATGCCTCAATCCTTTACCGCAGGAAAACACCCTGACCGACCTCTTTCTCTTTGATTCTTTTTCCCTTGTCGCTGTCGGAGGGTTTGCCACGGTGATGACCACTTTTGACGGCGGTTATAACTGGCAGGTGGAAAAGCAGGTTGACGGCACGGGTTTGAATCTGAATGCTGTCGATTTTATCGACCGCAGCACCGGCTGGGCAGTGGCTGACTCGGGAGTCGTCATCCACACCGACGATGGGGGGCTGACCTGGAACCGCCAACAGACCCGAACAAAAAACGCGTTGTATGATGTTGATTTCATCGACCGAGACAGGGGAATCGCAGTCGGCCGATATGGCACTATTTTGGCCACAACAGACCGAGGCAAGAATTGGACAACTCTTGCCTCGGGCAGCTCAGGCGATTTCCTCAAAATCTGCTTTATCGCACCGGATCATGCGTTGGTGTTGAACAATGAAAACCTTCTGCTCCGGTCGGCGGATGGGGGAGAAACCTGGATACCGGTGAGTTTGCCCCATACCTCACAAGTTTATCTGGATATGGTTTTTCTGGATCGGCAGAAAGGATGGCTTGTCAGCAGCGATGCGCGGGTGTTTCGCACTCGGGATGGCGGTCTGTCGTGGCAAAGTTTTCAGCCGTTTCCCAACGATATTTTTTATTCCATTCACGTGCTCGACGATCAAACCGGATGGATCATCGGTTTCAGTCCGGGATACGGCTGACAGGATTTGCGCAGCGGGCCTGCGCTTTATCGAACGAGCGACGGTGGGGAACACTGGAGCAAAATCCTGATGGTCGACACCCGCCGGCCGCTGGCAGTGGCATTTACCGATATCCATCAGGGATACCTGGTGGGCGAAGGCGGAATGGTTCGAGTTAGCGGCGACGGCGGCAACACCTGGCATGATCTGACATCGGGAAGCACCGACTATCTTTTAACAGCCGATTTCAGCGATGGCCGGCATGGAATTATCGGCGGCGAAAACGGCTTGCTGTTGTCCACCCGTGACGGCGCCGAAACGACACGTGAATTTCGCACCGAACTGCCGGTTCAGATTTGGGGGTGCGCACTGGCCGATTCGCTTACAGGTTGGGCTGTTGGCATGATGGGTACGATCTATTATACACAAAATGGCGGCATGACCTGGTCCGATCAAACCGGCTCGGCTCTCACCGACTGGTACAGCGTCGCCGCCATCGATCAGCACACCGCTGTTGCCGTTGGAACAAATGGATCCATTGTCAAAACCGTGAACGGCGGCAGCAGCTGGCAACGCAAAGCAAAAGGCCTGACAGCGAATCATTTGTTCGATGTCGCTTTTGTCGATTCCCTTTACGGATGGGCCGCTGCCGGAGATCTCGGTGTGATCGCCACAATCGATGGCGGCGATAACTGGAATTTTATCTGCAGCAGTTCCCCCGAACGGCAATTTCGCTGCATCCGTTTTGTCGATCGCAACCACGGCTGGGCATTCTTGCTCGACCATAGAACTCGCGGAATCGTTATGCGCAGCAGGGATGGCGGCCGCAATTGGAGCGAAAAGCTCAGCCGTGAGGCGTTTTTTGTTCTCGATATCGAACCGGTTTCATCAACCGAAGCCTGGGTTGCCGGACTGTATGGCGACCTGTTTCATACACTCGATGGCGGAGAAAGCTGGAGCAGGGAATCGGCTACCGGACAACATCTCTATGACCTTGAAATACCGCATCCGCAGATCGCCTATGCGGTCGGCGCCTATGGCACGCTCCTTCGCAAACAGAGCGAGCCTTCTCCTGATGAGCCGGCTATACCGCGAGGATTGACCCTTTTGCCCAATTACCCCAATCCGGTCGCTTCGCTCACAACGATAACGTTTCATCTCTCGGAAACCCGCAATGTCGAGCTGGCGGTTTATGATCTGCTGGGACGAAAAGTGGACGCCCGTTCCCTGGGCGTTTTGGCTGAAGGCGATCACCAGGTCCAATGGCGCAATGCCGGACTGCCGAATGGCCTCTATTTTCTGTCTCTGCAATCGAATAAATGGCGGCAGAGCCGGCCAATGATTTTATTGCGGCGCTGAGAGCAACCGAGATTCGCTTGTCGATTCAGGAATGCGCTGGCGTGTCGAGCGTTTGACGTAAAAGAGGACGCAGGACAACACGATAGGCCGGATGATAGGTGCGGCGATAGCCAGCGGAATGGTGTTGTGCCGGAAAGCCCTTTTCCTGCATTTTGAGAAAAAAGTGTTTCATGTTCGGAAGCGAATAAGGCAGTCGTCCGTCCCGGCACAGAATTTCTGCAATCGTCCAGAACTCGACCAGCTTTTGCCGCGAACCGGAATAGGCCGATGCGGTTTCGACAAAGGCGGCAAAAAGAGCGCACCGGTCACCGCCGCGCCGCCGATAAGGCCGCAAATTGACGCGAACCAGCACTCCGTCCGGATTGAGCGCAACCCTTTCCGGCTCGGCATCGATCGGATTGCCGAGCTCTTGCCACTCTTTGTCAAATCGCCTTCGGGCCGATTCCCCATTCACCAGCGCATGCCCGTTTCCCAGCGCCGCCTGATGGATAAACTTGTAGAGATCCTGCAGCTGCGCTTGTGGATAAAGGGCGTGGTGATCGATCAAGCGATGTTGAAATGAATAGGGGTTCAAAATCTCTCCAAGTGATCCGATTTTCAATTCCAGCGTTTGCTGCAAATCCCCGATGATTAAAAGATTGATCCTGCCCCTATAAACCATTTTGGACAGATCTGATTCCTCTTTTTATTTATAAGAAAGAATGGGGGCAGCCTCCTTTGAGTTTGACAGGCTGTACCGTACAGAGATCCGTGCCGGGCTGGGTCAGGCGTTTCGAGCGGATGGGGGTGCGTATGCGTCCTTGGGGTCGGCGTCCAAGGCACGTTCCTTTGGAAATACAGCGAGCCCTCGCCTTGGGAGCGAGCTAGACCTTAACCTAGTCATTGACAGTTGCAACCCTGTCTTTTTGGATGCGAACGTCTGGTGCCGAGGCTAGAGGACTGTTCATCTCATTCATTTCAGATCGCCAGATCTTCCTTGATTTCTTTGTCGTTTTTCTGTGACGGCAAGAACAGCGCAATACCGAAAACCAATGGTCCCAGTCGACCAATAAACATCAGCATGATGATAATCAGCTTTCCAATTGGCGATAGTGTCGCGGTGATTCCTGTGCTGAGCCCGACGGTTCCCAGGGCTGAAGCCGTCTCGAAAAGCAATCCTTCAAAAGGGAGGTTTTCTGCCAATGCCAACAAATAACAACCAAAAATCAACGCCATCGCATAGAATCCGATGGTTGCAATTGCCAACCGCAACCGTTCTTCAGGAATCTCTTTGCCCCAAAAGGTGACGCGCTCCCGACCTCGAATGGCGCTCCGAATCATGCCAAAGAGAGCGGAGAATGTTGTTGTTTTCAAACCACCGCCGGTGCCGGAGGGAGAAGCCCCGATGACCATCAGCATGATGATCAAAAACAAAGATGCGGGTGATAATCCACCGGTAGGAATGGTATTAAAACCAACGGTTGTAATCGAGGTCATTACTTGAAAGCAGGAAGCCACAATCCGTTCATGTGGGGGCAGATATTGAATGCTGGGTTCCGCAACAAAAAACAATACAACCCCCGCCATACTCAACCATAGGGTGGTTGTAATGATGATTCGGCTGGTCAGAGTCAGACGCGTTGTCTTGCCAATAATGCAACGCCAACCATCCACAAAGACAATGAAACCTATAGCCCCCAAATAGCTCAAGGTTGCCAGGATGATATTTATAGAAACATTGCTTCGCAACGATTCAAAGCTATCGTCGTAAAGGCTGAATCCCGCTGTGCAAAATGCAGATACGCTATGGAAAATGGATGTCCAGAAAGGATTGCTGATGCCTGCACAAGAGAATGCCCAAAATAACGCGATGGATCCCAAAAATTCGGTGATCAGGGTAAATGCGATGACGCTTCGGATAAATTTGTCTACTCTGAACTCTTGCGGCATGCTGAACACGGTTTTCCCGATGTTCTGCCTTCTATCGGAAAGCGTGGCGCTTCTGGAAAGAACAACGAATGAACCAAAGGTCATGTAGCCCAATCCACCAAGCTGGATCAGCACAAGGATCAGAATTTGACCCAACATACTAAAGTCATTTCCGGTGCTTGCCGTTACAAGTCCGGTTGTTGACACAGCCGATGTTGATGTAAACAATGTATCCAGCGCAGAAACATGGGGAGCTGCCATGCTGAAGGGTAGCGACAAGAGAATCCAGCCAAAGAGGATGTAGGATAAATACCCGAGAGCCACCAGCCGGACGGGATGTATTCCGTCCACGAACCGTCGAAAACCGTTCCATTTCTCTTTCATAGCGTCTCTTTCATGGACTAGTGAAACATTTTTTTAGGGGCGGTTGGGCCTATCTGAACTGATATCCCTGCCATTCGCTGTGCAGGTGCAAAGCTCGTTTGCCATTGGATACGATTTATCAGCGAGAGCTGTTTTTGAATTTAATATATCAGTCAGCGGTATCTTGTTCATCTTGGCCGGTTCTTCAAATATCGGACTATGAGCTGAATTTTCAAAGGTGTAAAAATCTTTTACAAAAAATGTGATTTTCTTGCATTCACCAATCCTTGCATCAGGCTGATTCCGTGTGACCGCGCACAAGCGGATGCTCTGCGATGATCAACCATGCTTAAAAAAAATAGCCCCCCAGAAAAAGATTCCGAGCGGCTGTTTAATGTGCCGAGGGCGGGAGTCGAACCCGCACGTAGTTTGAGCTACGCTGGATTTTGAGTCCAGTGCGTCTACCAGTTCC
>JAFGJN010000240.1 GCA_016929055.1 Candidatus Zhuqueibacterota bacterium | reverse complement strand
TCGTTTCAGGAACGCTATGATGCGGCGTTGCAGTTATACGAGAGCCGAAAGTATCTGCAGGCGCTTCAGATTTTCGATGAACTGCTGCAGACCAGCGGTAAAACCGATTTGCTGGACAACTGTCAGTACTGGAAAGGCGAGTGCTATTACGGCCTGGGTCAATACAATCAAGCAATCGTTGAATTTGAAAAAGTCTTTGCACATAACGGATCCAACAAGTATGCCGACGCTCAGCTCAAACTGGGCCTTTGCTACCAAAGATTGGGCAACACGGAAAAAGCACGAGCCGAATTTCAAACCTTATTGACCAATTACCCGGATAGCGAATATGTCTCGCTGGCCGAACGCTATTTACGAAATCTGTAAGGCGATCGGCAAAACGAAATAGAGGGCGGCCCAATGCCGCCCTTTTTTGTTGCAATTGTGTCGAATTTTGTTAACTTATAAAGCTAGTATTCCCGACCTGGATTCGGTGAGAAGCACCGAATCTTTCAGAAAACTACCGATGTGATGATCAAATCTAGGCACTTTGCATGATGAAAAATCGGCTCAAAATCCTTTTCGTATCTTCTGAAGTCGCTCCTTTTGCCAAGACCGGCGGCTTGGCGGATGTCAGTAGCGCCCTGCCAAAAGCGCTCTTTGAGGCGGGACATGATGTGCGCGTTATGATGCCCAAGTACGGCTGCATCAGTGAGCGCAAATACGTGCTTCGTGATGTCATCCGGTTGCGCAAGATACCTGTAGTGATCCGGGGCAAAGAGTATGCTGTTTCTGCCAAATCGGCTTTTATTCCCGAGACCAAGGTGCAGGTATATTTCCTCGAATACAAGCCGTTTTTCGACAAAAAAGATCTCTATGTCGATTCCAAAACCGGCAAGGACTTTGCCAACAATGCTGAACGGTTTGCCCTTTTTTGCCGAGCGGCTCTTGAAACCACGCGGTTGTTGCACTGGGAACCAGATGTGATTCATTGCAACGATTGGCCCACGGCCCTGATTCCCTGGTTGCTGAAGAACGATTATGCCGAGGATGTTTTTTTTGAAAAGACCCGCAGTGTCTTATCACTTCACAATGTGGCTTTTCAGGGAGCATTTGAGCCTTCGGTCCTTCCCAAGATCGGTCTGCCCGCTGAATTGGCTCGGGAAGGTGGAAATATGGAATTTTATGGGCGGGTCAATTTTCTCAAGCTCGGCAGTCTCTATGCCGATTTTCTTACCACCGTCAGCCCAACTTATGCGCATGAAATTCAGTCGAGCGAAGTAATGGGGGCCGGATTGGACTCGGTTTTTCGAGCCCGCAAAAAAGAGCTGATCGGTATTTTGAACGGGGTCGATTACACCATCTGGAATCCGGAGGTGGATCCGTTGATTCCGAGCAAATACGGCGCGGCCAATCTCAAGGACAAGCTGGAAAACAAAAAAGCCCTGACCGAACGCTGCGCTCTGCCCTTTTCTCCGGACGTACCGCTCATCGGCATGATTACGCGTTTGGCGGAACAAAAAGGCTTTGATATACTGCTCGAAGCAGCGGAAAAAATATTTGAACTCAATTTACAGTTGGTCATTCTGGGAACCGGCGATTCGCTTTATGAAAAACGGCTGGTCGAGTTGCAAAAGAAATTTCCGCAAAAATTATCCTTGCACATCACTTTCGACGATGATCTGGCGCACCTGATCGAAGCGGGTTGTGATTGTTTTCTCATGCCCTCTCGCTTTGAGCCCTGCGGGCTCAATCAGCTCTACAGTCTGAGATACGGCACGCTTCCTATCGTTCACGCAACGGGCGGCCTGGCCGACACCATCGTCGATCTGAACCGGGATCCCGCCAAGGGAACGGGTTTCGTGTTTAGTGAATACAGCGCATCCGCTTTGTTCGATGCGATTCAGCGCGCTGTGGAGAGTTATATCGATACGAAAAATTGGCAAAAAACCGCCAAGCGGGCGATGAAACTCGATTTTTCCTGGAAAACATCGGCTGAAAAGTATGTCAAACTGTACAGCAAACTGGATTCGATCAAACGAAAAAACTAGTCCGCGGACAAAGCACGCCGTTTGTTGGAAGCCGGTTCGGTGATTGTTCGATGTTGCAACAGACTTGTTTCATCGCATGACACGGAACCCCAGCGAGCGGCTTTGTCATATACAGTCGTGTGCCAGTATCGATTTGGCCCGTTTTGCCTCGATAAACATGACTGATTTTAATTGATTTGGATCTATTTTTGCGGTTAAAGATATCCGCATTTCACACCTCCTGCGGAAATGAATCGATCAGCCTGGCACCAACTTTGCTTTCCTTGTATCGATGATTAGCATCCGAATTCGCGCATCTTTTGCTTCCCGGTACACGCCGGTTTCTCGGTCTGTTCGACAGCAGTCGAACCGGTCCGCAGTTCGGTGCGGGATGAACCCATTGGTTGGATTGTTATGGAAGGCATTTCTGTCCAAGTCGATCAGATCGGCACCCTGAGCGATATTGCCTTGCTTCGCGTGGGCGGATATGTGGACACCACGACCTCTCCCGAGTTACAGCAACGCCTGTTCCAGTTGATCCAGGAGGGTTCGGCGCAATTTATCGTCGATCTCGCTTCGGTTCAATATGTGAGCAGTGCTGGTTGGGGTGTTTTCGTTGGTGAGATTCGCGGCTTGCGGGAACGGGGAGGCGACCTCAAGATCATTCACATGACTCCGGAAGTGTATGAAGTATTTGCCATGCTCGAGTTCGACCGAATTCTGGCCTATCATGATTCGTTGGAAGAGGCCCTGGATGATTTCGAGTATGCCCGAGGGCTTGATTTGACCGCGGCGGTGCGGGTGCGGCCGCCAGAATCGGTACCTGCTGCCCCGATACAGCCGGCCGGAAAGACGATCGAGAAGAAAAGCGAACCGATGTCGTCACGCCCGGGTGCCCCCCGCAATCGCGATATGAACGATGCCGACCTGCCTCTTGCTGAAAAGATAAAAAAATTGGTCGTCGAAAATCCAGCCATAGGGGCTTGGTCGATTAAAAAGACTTTGTATTCGCCTCGATTCGGCTATACAAAAATTGGTTATTTCAAATTGCGAGGCTTGTTGAAACGGTTGGGCCTCAATAACCGGCGAAAACGCTATCGCTACTATCGGTCGCGATGAGTCGGTTCGACGCGGCAACTCTAACCCAATGGAGTCGGCATGAAACTTACCAGGCAACTCGGATTTCTTTTTATGCTTCTGTTCGGCCTTTTGCCTGTAGAGGCCTTTGTTTTTGCCCAGCAGCGCAAGTCGGACGATGAACGGATGGGCGACATTCGCATCCGCGCTGGTGACGCCGTTAAACTCTATGTTTATGATGGCATGTTTCCAGCGGATAAAAGCAAATATATATCGAATTTCAACGACAGGGAATTGATCGTCGACGGATTTGGAGAGATTGATCTGATTTCCATCGGCCGAATCTATGTGGAAGGATTTACCGCACAAGAAATCTCTAAAATTCTCGAGGAGAAATTCAAGCCCTTTGCCCGGGAACCGTACATAATCGTCATTCCCCTGGTTCGGCTGCAGTTGATCGGCGGCTTCAGAAAGGACGGAATGTACCGATTTGATCTGCGCAAGTCGTTTTGGGACATGATGGAAGAGGTGGGGGGGCTGGATGGTAGCGCAAAAATCCACGATATCTATATCATGCGCAAGGAGAGAATCGTTTACCAGGATTTTGCCGAAGCGTTTTACAATGCACAGGCGCTCTATGAATTGGGCTTGCAATCCGGCGATGCGATTGTCGCACCGCGCTCCAATCGTCTGACCTTCAATACCCTGATGCGATATACCCAATTCGGCATGTCTTTGCTGATTTTTTATTTCAGCCTCATCAATTATCGGGAGCGATAGGTGCCGTCCGACGACACACGAGAGCATAAAGATGGATGATTTTACCACTATTCAGAGCGCGTTTCAGGATGAAGAAGGCCCACAATTCGACTATAAAAAATTTTTCCTCGGCTTTTGGAAGCGCAAACTGATTATTCTTTTACTTGCTGCCGGTTTTGCTGCTTTTTTCTATCATCGCGCCAAAAACGAAATTCCCATTTACCAGGCCAAGGTGTTGTTGCGCACCCGACAACTGGACAAAAACGAAGGCGAGATCCTCAGCCGACACCGGCAACTGGAAATGATGTCGAGCAATTTTAAGGAGCGGCTTGCAAGCACGCTTGGTTTATCCCTGCAAATCATCGAAAGCACTTTGGGCTCAAATCGCGATTCCATTTTCAGCGAATTCTCCACAACCCGAGAGCCGGTAGCTGGTTATTACGAACTGCGCAGCACAGATACTGGCCACTATTATCTCTCTCAGATGCAAGATTCAGTTTATACCACCATTGACAGCGCTCTGGTCTGGGATCTGGTGCAAGATACACACAGCATCAATGGATTCTCTTTCCGTTTGCAGCCTCAATTTGTACAAAGATCCAATCTTGTCAAGTTTCGGGTGCGTCCCTTTTCTAAAGCGGTCTATGAAATCGGCAGCACTCAGGTCTTGATCAGCAATACCGGCGCGACCATGCAATTGATCAAAAACGGAACCGATCCCCAGGCATTGGCCAGCGATTTGAATCGAATCGCCGAGGCCTATGTGGAAGAGACACTCAAACTCAAAAATCGTGATCAAGCTACCAAGCTCGATGCCCTGCAACAGCGCCTTCGAGCGGCTGAAAACCGAATGCGGGAAGCGGAACACGAATTGCGCGCCTTTCACGCCCGCTACCCCTTGACCCTCGAGACCAAAAAAAGGCAGCTTGTCGATCAGCTCTTTACTTATGACCGCGAACTCGAACTCTTGCCCAAAAGGCGGGCTGATCTCAGTTCACTGATGGCGCGGTTACAGACCAAGGATGAATCCTCGGATCCCGAGCAGTTTCGGCGTTATGTCGTGCATCAAATCGTCAACTTCCCTGCTATGCAGGGCGAACCAAATCTGGCCATTCTCAACGACACCTTGATGGACTTGGAGAGAAAATACGATTATCTGTTGGAAAAATTTTCGGCCGAGTATCCCGAGGTCCTGCAGGTGCGCCGCGAAATCCACACGGTGCAGGAAGAGATCATCGCTTTTGCTTCCAAGTTTCTCAATACGATGGTGGCACGGGAAAGCGAGTACCGTTTGTCCCGAACAAAAGTCGAAGCACAGTTGCGGCAGCTGCCTGAAGAAGAGTCGCGCCTTAAAGATTTGGAGAACAAGCTCGAAATCAATCAACGGCTCTACAACAATTATTTGACCGAAATTCAGACCTATTCGGTTATCGATGCTGTTGATCAAGTCCAGATCGAGATTCTCGAGCCTGCAACGCCGCCACGCTATCCCATCAATGCGGGGATGAAAAAGAATGTCTTAATCGGGGGCGGTATCGGTTTGTTTCTCGGCTTTTTGATTTCGATTGTAATCGATTTGTTGGACCGCCGTTTTCACACGATCGAAGAGGTAGAACGGACGCTGAATCTGTCGGTGATCGGCGCCATTCCGGAGGTGAGTTTTGACAGCATTCCTGAATACCATGATTTTGAAAAGGTCAAGTTGATCGACCGGCAACTGGTCACCCATGATTATTCGCCCACCCTGATTGGAGAATCATATCGCGAGTTGCGCACCCGTCTCTTGTTCACCGATACGGACAAGCCGATCCACACACTGGTGATCACCAGCGTCGGCCCCGAAGAGGGCAAATCGTTCACCACCAGCAATCTGGCTATAATCCTGGCCCAGCAGCGCAGCAACACTCTGCTGGTGGATGCGGATTTACGCCGCGGTGTCTTGCACAACACCTTTGGTTTGCAAAAAGATTCGGGATTCACCAACTATTTGAGTAAAAGTATGCCGCTGTCCGGCGTGGTTCAGCAGACGCACATTCCGAATCTTTCGTTGATCAGCTGTGGTTCGATGATCCCCAATCCCTCCGAGTTGCTCGGCTCTTTGCAGATGAAGCGCTTTCTGGACGAAGCTCGGCGTAAATTCGATTATGTCATTTTTGATACACCGCCTCTGGATGCGGCGACCGATGCTGTCGTTCTCGGTACTCAGGTCGACGGTATGGCTCTGGTCATTCGGGCCGGCCAGTCACAAAAGAATCGAGTGAAGGAAAAAGTCGAAAGCCTGACTACTTTGCCGATTCGGCTCATCGGCGTCATTCTCAATGGTTCGGACACCACTCTGATCAAGGATCAATACAGTTATTACCATTATTAATCGGGATTGGGTGCATAGCAGCAAATCCCGATATCAAAGCCGGTGGTTAGGAAAAAGCGGCAGTTCGCCCCGCGGAATGGGATGCAAACAAACGCAAAAGGAAACGGATGAAGCTTTTGGTTACAGGGGGCGCCGGATTTATCGGATCGCATCTGATCGAGCACCTGCTCGTTCGAGGTGATTCGGTCCATTGCCTGGACAATTTCAACGATTACTACGACCCGCGAATCAAACGTCGCAATTTGACGCAGGCGCAACAACAGAATCGGTTTCTGCTGATAGAGGGGGATATCCTGGATGGCTCGCTGCTGGAAGAGCTGTTTTCCGCAAATAGCTACGATGCGGTCGTTCACCTGGCGGCGAGAGCCGGTGTCCGTCCCTCGATCCAGCAGCCGTTGCTTTATGAACAGGTCAATGTTCTGGGTACCCTGAATCTCCTTGAACAATGCCGGCGGCATAGAGTCGATCGCTTTATCGTCGCTTCTTCTTCCTCGGTATACGGCAACAATCGCAAGGTACCTTTTCACGAAGACGATCCGGTTGACCACCCCATTTCGCCTTACGCAGCCAGCAAAAAGGCCACCGAACTGGTCTCTTTTACCTATCACCATTTGTATCAGATCTCGGTCACCTGTTTGCGATTCTTTACTGTTTTTGGCCCGCGGCAGCGGCCGGATATGGCGATACACAAATTCACCCGTTTAATCCATGCCGGGCAGCCGATTCCGATCTACGGCGACGGACGGGCGAGACGGGACTATACCTATATCGATGATGTGATTCGAGGTCTGACGGCCTCGATCGATCGTTGTAGCGGTTACCGCATCTATAACCTCGGCGAATCCCAAACCATCGATCTTCTTTCGCTGATCGGCCTGATTGAATCGGCTCTGGGTAAAAAGGCTGTGCTCGAACATCAACCGCTGCAACCCGGCGATGTAACCATAACCTATGCCGATATCAGCCGGGCGGAAAAAGAGCTGGATTATCATCCGCAAACACCGGTCCAGGAAGGTATTGTAGGGTTTGTAAATTGGTTTCTGCAATCGCAGGATCGCTGATTTCGCGCCTGAAACACCAACTAGAGAATACGCGATGCTATCCGAACGAGAGCGATTTATGGGCCAAATCATGAAGGGCATCGATGCTGTAATCCTTGCCCTGGCTTTTTGTATGGCCTATTTTTTCGATGAGTTTATTCGGCTCCTGACCTCGCTCAGCGTCAAAGCCTATGCTATCGGGCCGACATTTTCGGGTTTGGTCTATTTTATTTTCAACTATTGGATGATGCTCGTTGGGTTTCCCTTGATTTGGGTCGCCGTTTTGGCGCTCAACGGTATCTATCGGCGTTACCGAACGCTTTCCTTTCGCAAGTTGTGCTATTTGATTCTGGTTTCCAGCATCTGGGCTTCGGTGGCGTCGGGAAGTTTTGTCTTTTTGTTGAATATCGATCTGGCCAGCCGCCTCTTTTTTACTGTTTATACGGTTACTGCATATGCCCTGCTAATCGTGGAAAAGTGGTTGCTGTTTCGGCTATTGAATCTGGCCCACAGTCGGGGGTATAATCAGGAAAACTTGTTGATCGTGGGAACCGGCAAAAGGGCGCGCGAATTTATCCATGCCGTCAAACAGCATTCCAATTGGGGCTTACGCATCATCGGTTTGATCGACGATGAACACAATCTTTATGGCAAACAGGTCGACGGTTGCCGAGTCATCGGCCGTATTCAGGATATTCCTTTCTTGATCAATCATCTGGTTATCGATCGGGTCATTTTTGTCGTGCCGCGGCTCTGGCTGCACCGAATCGAGGAGGCTATTCAGGCCTGTGAAGAGGTGGGGATTTCGACATCGATCTCGCTCGATCTCTACAACCTGCGTATCGCCCGAACGCACCAGACGGATTTCAATGGGTTTCCATTGCTCGAATTCGAAACCTTTCGCGCCAAAGAGTGGCAGCTATTCATCAAGCGTTTGATCGATATTCTGGTCTCGCTACTCTTTCTGGTCTTTTTTTCGCCCCTGATGTTGATGGTGGCGATCATCACCAAGTTAACGTCACCAGGTCCGGTGTTGTTTAAACAAGTCCGCGCGGGACTCAAAGGGCGAAAATTTACTCTTTTAAAATTCCGCTCCATGGTTGTCGACGCTGAAGCGAAAAAGTTTCAACTTTTGGATTCGAACGAGATGGACGGCCCGGTTTTCAAAATCAAACGCGATCCCCGGATCACGCGGATTGGCGCGATCCTGCGCAAGACCAGCATCGACGAGTTGCCGCAATTCATCAATGTCCTCATGGGAGACATGAGCATCGTCGGCCCGCGACCTCCGCTTCCTCAGGAGGTGGAGCACTATCAGATCTGGCAGCGGCGCCGGCTGAGCCTCAAGCCCGGTATCACCTGCATCTGGCAAGTTAGCGGCCGCAACAAGATCGGTTTCGACCAGTGGATGCGCATGGATATGCAGTACATTGACAATTGGTCGTTGACCCTGGATCTGAAAATTCTGTTCAAGACATTTTTTGTCGTTCTGGTCGGATATGGGGCCGAATAGCCTGCTTTGATTTGACAGAACGCTGGTTTTTTGCAAATCATTCGAGTTCGGCGGATGTGTGCTTGGCATCGGCCGACCTCGCTCCCATTTTGACACAGGTGGAACAACGAATGCCACAAAAAACCGTTCCAAACGATTTGCGTCGACCTTTGCGCATTCTGATGATTGCGCCCCAACCATTTTTCTCGCCACGCGGAACGCCTTTTAGCGTCCTCCATCGCAT
>JAFGJN010000239.1 GCA_016929055.1 Candidatus Zhuqueibacterota bacterium | reverse complement strand
TCGGCATCGAACCCGGCCTGGGAGCCGAGAAAAGCCAGTCCCAGCATGAGAAAAGCACAGCCCATGATCCAGCGAATGGTGTAACCCACGGTCCACATGCCTCCGGCGAGAGCGGCATCGCGGGCACTGCGGGCGGTAAGAAAAAATTGAAAATCCCACACATTGGGTCCAGCCAGCACACGAAAGACCATCCAGGAAAATCCGACGAGCATCAGCGGTCCAAAGAGATAGAAATGGTGATAGCTCGCCGGCGTCTCGGCCGTGTAACCCGACCACAATATCCATGTTGGAGTCAACGATTGCCACGAATCGGGCATGCGTTCCAGCAAGAGCGGGACATCGCTGTTGTTGAAAACCAAAACCGTCAACAGGACAGCCCCGATTGCCAACAACAGCGTTTGCAGCATATCGGTGAGAATCACGCCGAAAAATCCGGCGACGGTCACATAGACGCCCACCATGGTGAACACCAGCAACGTTGCCGACCAACGGGAAAGCGGAAGAAATTCTTCGGCAAACTTGCCGATGCCGACAGCAATAAACATCAGATTGCAAATCATCAGGATCAACAAAAAGACAGCGGCGGCCAAACGAGCATACTCTGCGTCCCGATTTTTCCCGAATCGGGTTTCATTCCACTCGGCAAAGGTCATGACCCCGGAGCGGCGGATCCACTTGGCCTGAAAGGCCATGTAGAAACAGATCATGAACCAGCCCCAAAAGATATGGGTCATCCACACCGATTTCAAGCCGAGATAATAGAGCGCGCCCACCATGGCCATGGTGCCGCCGATGTCGATATAGCTGGAGCAGCCGGCAAAGCCGAGCATCCACCACGGCATGTTTCTGCCGGCCAGATAATAGTTGTCGAGTGTGGAAGTGGCGCGTTTTTGCACCCAAAACCCGATCACCACGATCAAAACGAGATAGACGCCGATTATCGAGATATCCTGCCATGCGAGGTTCATCGATCCGCTCCAGCTTGAAAATAAAGTCCGGTGTTTGCCTATTTGGCATCCTTGACGCAGCGAAATCCGACGGTCGAGCTGCGATCGAATCCGGGTGAAACGAGCAGCAGCAGTTTGTGCTGATCCACGGGCCAGGGTCCGCCGGTGATGTACCAGATACTGGCATCGGGATAGTAATAGCTGCCGCCCCGCATCAGGGCAAAGAGATAGGTACCGTTGTCATAGGTATCATCCACCAATTGCCAGACATTGCCGACCATATCGAGAACGCCAAACGGGCTGGCACCGGATGGAAAAGCATCAACCGGTGTGGTGGCGCCGGTCTTTGAATTGCAGCGGGTGCTGTCCATTTCGTTGCCCCAGGGATAGCGGCGTCCATCGGTCCCCTGGGCGGCATATTGCCATTCGATGTCGGTGGGCAGCCGTTTGCCGGCCCACTGAGCATAAGCGCGGGCATCCTCCAGGCTGACGTTCACCACCGGATGATCGAGCAGGTGCTCAGGGGGCTGCCCGTCGGACCAGTGGGCGAGAAAGTTAACCGTATCCCGTGGAGAATAGCCGCTGGCTTTGATAAACGCGTGATACTGTCGGTTGGTTACCGGGTATTTATCCATGAAAAAAGAGTTGATCTCGAGTTGTCGAGGGTCTTGAAAATCCGGATAGCGCAGGACAATGTTCGCTTCAGCGGGTTCTTGCACTTTGTAAAGATAGGGGCCGCCCTTGATTTTCACCATGTCCCGGGGCGCCTTTTTTGTTGCCGGAGAGCGCTTGACCGATGTGATCAGCCGAGGAGTGGCGAGCGCCACCTCGAAAACTCGCTCATCGATCAGTTCGTCGGCCGAGAACAACTGGAGAACAAATTTCCCTTCATAATTTCCAAACCGCTCGCGCAGAGAGAGGGTCTGAGCTTCAATGCCGAGTTCGCTGTTCTGGCAATCATAGGCCGGATCGCCGGCCCACAGCACCAACCGATCGCCTCGCGTCGCCTCAACCGAAAGCGAATCGTGTTCGACAGTAAAGCTGATCAAACGCGGAAAACGGGCGATACAATCGACCTGGCTTTCCTGCCGTGTCCCCAGCCAGGCGCGATCAAAGGCGTGGGTGGTGACAGGAATTTTACAGACGCCGTCGATCCGAACCGGTGCGATCTCCTGGTGATGCCAGAGACTGACCGTGTGGAAATCGTCATCGGGCTCGACCTCGATCAGCGGAGCATCAAAGCCCTGCGGGATGAGGCTGTAGACGGTATAGAGCGTCTTTTCCGGGCTGTCCCAGCGGTTGACCCAGAGACTGTCGGCCTGGACGGGAATCAGCGGTTGATAATCCGGCTGAGAAAAAAGTTTGGAATTGTCGCGTAAAACCTTTAAAACCCGTCCCATGTACCGAAATTCCTCTTGCATCCAGGACGGTCGGCCGGCACGCATGACGTTGAGTTCCATGCCATAGCCGTTAAAGAGGCAGACGTTGACCTCTCGATGCAATCGTCCTTCGGTCAATTGCAACACGCGATAAATCTGATTTTCGGGGAAAATATATTTGTTGAGATTAACCGGCGGCGGCAAATAGATCGCGTCGTGGACGCGTCCGGTGACGATGGTGGGCATGTGCTTGGGAACCGGCATGCCTTCGCTGTACATGATCACGCCGCGTTTGACACGATCGGCGGTCTCTTGCAACTCTTTGCTGGATTCGCCGCGCGTATCGAGCACCACACCGTCTGAATCGGTCAGACGCAGCAGGCGCTCCATGCCGGAGAGATGATCTTCATCGCGCGTGTCGGTATCCCAGGGATTGTAGGAAATGAAATAGCGCGTACCGCGACTCTGAGCATAGCGGACCTGGCGGCGCAATTCATCCAGTCCGCCGGGCAGATCTTCATAGAGATCCCATTGATTGCGCGGATCGAGCCCCAGGCGCGGCCAGGTCGGCCAGATCAGATACACATCAGCTTTACCCCACAACGGGTCATAGCGGGAAAGAAAGCTATACCAGGTCGTGTTATAGTGGAAGCGATCGTAATAATCTTTGTCCCAGGCCATTTGCAGCAACATGAAATAGGCATCACGGATCCAGTGCAAATCCTTTCGATCGTACAAGCTGCGATCAAAATCCGGCATATCGTAGAGCCAGCGATCGTGATAAACTTGACGCAGACCGTCACGCCAGTCCGTGCTCGAATGGGTATCGATATAAAAGGTATACTCGACCGAGCCGCCGGATTCGAGCGACGTCCAATAACGCCGCCGTTCAGCCCGCTCCGAAGAGGTTCGGCGCGCAACAGCAGTCAAAGACCTGTCTGCAGCGATGGGCAAGGTGCAAAAACCCGCTTCCCAGGCATTGTCCGGCACCACAACACCCACCGGCGACAAATCCGGCGTAAACAGAACCGTCCGGCTGAGATAGTTGGTGTGATCGAATGAGCCGGATCCGGTGATATAGGCCCGATTCGGACCCTGACCGAAAGGCACGACATTGGCGATCTTGACCGCTTTATCCCTGCTGTTGATAAAGCGAAGCGTCAACCGGTAGCCCGGTTCGAACGCCGGATCCGTATGAACGACCATCGCCAAGCCATCTGCCGTGCCCACGATGCTGTCGCCGATCGTCGCAGCGAATTGGCTGGAAAAGAAAAGCGAGTCATCGATTTCCACAGAAAAAAGCGGTAGAGGCGTCTGCAAGGTTGTCGTTTGTCCGTCGACAACACAGGATGCAATCTCGAGTCCGTTTGTTTCGGAAAATGAAATCGATTCCAGTCCACCAGCCTGGACAACTGCAAACAGGAGCAAAAGATAAAATAACGTTTTCATGGCATCCCTTTAGTTTTGTGCAACCTGACCAGGCACGGCAGGAACCAGAGTGAACGGTTTTTCCGGCATCGAGTCGTAGGTGATCTCGATTTGCGTCTGGGAATGCAAAACAAAGGTCACAACCGCATCGTCGATGGAGCCGGTATCGGGAAAAAGTTCGATGGATTTCAGCGGCCAGTCGCTGTCCTGGCGAACCTGAAACGAGACCTCAATGGGTTTTCCTTCGACCAACTTTAAGGTCCAGATCACCTTTTCCCCCCGCGTCATTTCGAGATCAAAACGGGAGTCACCCACCCGCAGGTTGGTCACGCGCAATGACGGCCAATGATCTGGCACTTGCGGATAGAGCCTGACCTTGCGCTGCAGGGCATCGGGCGAAAAACTGAGCATGCCGGAAATCAGGGGATAAACGGCGTTGGTCTCCGACCAGCATTGGTGCGAGCAGACGCCCGTCGGCTGGTAGACCTGTCCGTTCAGAACCTCTTCGGTATAGCCCAGACCAAAATCGTCAAAAGCATAGAGGGTGCTCATGACATGGCGAAAAGCCTGATCGGGGCGACCGTAGCGGTATTCAGCCAGCGATGCCCAGCCGGTAAACAACGGCCAGATGCTGCCATAATGGTAACCGCGCGGGCTGAACAGTTGCGACTCGCTGCTGACGATGCGCACGCCCCAGTCGGTGGAAAACTTTGGCGATCCCCACTCATCCAGCATGGTTTCGGTTTTACTCGAATCCAGCAACCCCAATAGCATGGGCACGGAAGGCACCACGGTTTTTTCGGTATGAAAGACGCCGCCGGGGTACAATCCGAGGCTGTAGAACTGCAAGGAATCGAGATAAAAATCGCTGTTCAGCATCTCCTGGACCATCTCGGCATGGTCGAGAAATTCGTCGATGCGCTCGGTTTTGCCGATGGCCCGGCCCATATAGGCGGCGTCCCTGAGCGCCTGGCACCAGAGTCCAGCCAGATAAAACGTGGTATGAGCCCCGTAGAGTTTGCCGCCTTCGATCCAGCCATGCCCGACACGCGTATTTTCGATCAGACCGTCGCCGTCGGTATCGGTGGAGTAGAGATAGTCCATCGCCGCCATCAAAGAGGGCCACAAGTCGCGTATGGTTTTCACATCGCCGGATGATTTGAGATAGTGGGCGGCGAGGTTGATATAGAGCGGCGTGGCATCCGACGCATCGAAATGCAGCCCGCCGCTGGTCGAAAGTTCATGAAAAATCTTGCCGTTCAGATCCTGAAATTTGGCAAAAAAGTAAAGCTGTTCCCGGACCGGTTCAAAATCGCCGTAATTATTCACGGCAAAGCACGACCAGACCGCATCGCGGCCGAAATACCAAGCATATCCGGGACGACCGCTGATGCGGTGACTGCCTCCCCATCCGCGCTCGGTGGTTCCCATGCCGGCAAACATGGCGGTTCCATACGGAGGTGTTTCGACGAAAAATCGGTCGATGGCCACCAATTTCCACAAATAGCTGGCGTTAAAGAGCGAATCGGGCGTGTGAAACACGGTTCGTTCAGCCAGAAACCGATCATAGTAATCGACGACGGCGTCATAGCGCTCGGAACCGCGTTCGGCCAGAGCGCGATAGGCATCCATCGCTTCCGGACGACCCTGATCGGTGGCGCTGAAAACGATGCGCAGCGCCTGCTGCGCCGGCACGGTATAGATGCCTTTAAAATGCACCGCATTTTCGTCTGCAGCACCGGTCAGCACTCCTCCGCTGTCGTCAGGCTTTTCAAGAGAGCCGGCCGGCTTGCGGTCCGTTCCCAAAAGACAATAAAACGATCCGCTGCTGTCGCGGATGTGGACGATCGAGTTGAGCGAATCGTATCCGAAAAATACCGGACCGAGAACATTCTGTTCATACGGCCACATGATCCTCAGGTCAAACAGGCTTTCGATTGCCAGTTCCAGGGGTTGATCGCTTTTGTTTTCGAGCAGGATAGATCCGGCCGGCAGGTCGCGGTCGGCAAACACGGTTTCAAAGAGTTCTCCCTGCGGCAGAGTATAGCGGCGCTGAAAAGATTCGGGTCGAATGACAAAGGAAACAGGCAAATCCTTCAGAGAAACCCGGCCTCCATCCTCAACCAGGCTGAAATCAAGATGGCGTAAAGCCCTGAACGGATGCACCCAAATCTCGTCAATACCGCCGGTTTCCTTGCCCATGACCAGTATGCGCTTGCCCGAGGTTTCGCAATAGTGTTTCTGTGCCGGCGTCCGGCCGATCGACAGTTGCGATTGTTTCAACCCGGCGGATTGCACCGTCGACCATTCGCAGGCAAAGGGTTCGGGAGCAAAGGGTTTCGGCCGATTGTCATGTGCAAACCAGCGAGTCGGCTGGATGCCAAAAGTCTCGCCATCCAGATAAGCGAGAGCGTTTTGCACCAGCCGGTTGGCTTGAAGTTGCTGCAGATTTTCCCGATCGAAATGCAAAAATCCGCCAATGCAGACGATTTTGCCGCCCTTTTCATCGGTATATTCCCACAGGGCCTTGGTCTGGTGCTGATAGAAAAAGTGCTGTTTTTCGATCGCGATCACCTTACCCTGCTGCGGCCACAGCGAATCAAAATAGGCAACCCGCCAATCGACAAAAGCGGAGTCGGTATGAAAGGTGTGCACACCGCCCCACAGACCGGCAAAGACAGGATGATCCCGAAATCCCTGAAACCCGTATTTTGTTCCCATATCGCTTACATCGATTTCAACCGGGCGTGCCTCGGGCGGAACCGATTCGAGACCGATAAGCGCGGGAATGTGACAGGCAAAACCGGACAAAAGCAACTTGCCGCCCTGGCGATACCATCCAGCCAACGGCGAAAAGTCGATTTGTGTGCTGATTTCATCCCAATCGGCTTTTTCGGGAATATGAATCCAAATTTGTGAATGCGGATCGAGTTCGGTTTGCAACAAATCGATTAGAGACGCTGTTTCGACGATTCCCTGTTGCAGCGCCGATCCGGCGTTCAGCGCCTCGCTGTTCCCGAGCTCGACAACCACCAGCTTTGTTTTCTGGGGCGTCGAGCAGGCGATTAGCAAAGACAGTGCCCATACCATCCACACCTTGCTCATGTCGACCTCTTTTTTTCAGATACGATCGATTTGCCATTCGAGAATACCGGCGGTATAGTTTTTTTGCAAGTCGATGACCAGCCGCACGGCCGTGGTTTTTACCGGTTGAAAGTGTACCGCGTTGAACTGATTTTTCAGAACGGTATAATCATCTTTTATTTGAACCGGACGCCAGGCGCCGTTGTACAAATATTCGATGCGCCAGCTTTTCGGAATCCGGGTCAGCCCTCGGCCCTCGTCGTCATACCAGAACACCCGGCACCCCGTCAGGGTTTGCGGTTTGCGAAACGAGTATTTGACCCACTCGCTAGTGCCGCGATGATCCCAAAAAGTCAGGCGCGGAACCCGGCTGTCGTTGGAACGTTTGGGCACGATATCGTCATAAAGCGCTGTCAGGGCATCCTCCCCATAGTGGTGCGAAGTTGTTGCCTGGGGAGTCACCCAATCGTTCCATTCCATTGCATCTGAACCGCTGCCGATTGCCGGGAAATGGGTGATGCGCAGACGAGCACAACCGGCCGGAACCAGTTCCACTGTTTCGATTGGCTGATCGGAGCGCACCGGGCTCTTTTGCAGAGCACCGACCATGCCGTTCTCTTCCTGTTGCCAGCCCGGTATTTTTTTCGCCGATGCTGTGACCGTCAGGGGCGCATTGGCAAGAGCAAAAGGCTGATCGGCCAGTTCGTCTGCTTTTCGGGCGAGGGTCAATGAAGCATTGGGATTGGCCGGATCGACGATCAGGCCATAGTTCCAGGCGCTGGCCGGAAAGACCTCATAGCCCGGCCACTCTTCCGAGTCGCCATAGCGCCGCCACTCTTCCTGGATCTTGAGAGAAAAGACCAGCGGGCCGCGATGGATCGATACGCCGTTTTTGTTCTTTTCCCAGGTTTTGACCTCGAATTCGGCAGGTAGATGCAGTTGAATCCGATCGCCGTTGTGCCAGCGGCGACGGATTTTCAGCCAGCCATCCGGCTGCAGGTCGATTTCCTCTTCACTGCCGTTGATGGAGAGCCGCGGTTGCCGGCACCAACCCGGTATGCGCAAGACCAGCGGAAAGGATGCTGATCCGGAGAGGGATACGGCAAATTCGATGGTATCGTCAAAGGGATAGTTTGTTTTTTCTTCGATGGTTACCTTTTTTCCATCGGCCACCGTTGCCACAACTGTAGAGGGAGCAAAAAGTACCGCTGCCAGACCGTTGTCATCGGTCGCCATCCACAGATATTCGGTGAAATAGGGCCAGGCAAAGGCGACATTGTGCTGGCAACAGCGATACCGCCAGGGCGTATAGGAAAACATGTCCCCCGGATTTTGAATCAGAGGCGCCTTGTTTTCCCGATCCAGCTGGATTTGATTGGGCGCAGTCAGATAATGCAGGGCCTTGAGGTCCGGCGTCATGGACGCAGGCAAGTTGTTAAACGCGATCTCTTCGCAGCGATCGGCCCACACCGTCTTTCCGGTGATGGCGGTCAAGAGCTCGCAGCTGAACATCAGTTCTGCCATGGAGCAGGTTTCGGCCGCTTGTCGCGGACCGTAATAGCCGATGCGGCAGTTTTCGTCGGCCCCGAACATACCGCCCGGTACCTGGCCATACAACCCCATAAACTCGTGGTAATTTCGATCGGCGGCCTGCAGATAGCGAACATCCTGTGCCTGCTGGTAATACTGGCCCGGCTCCCGGAAACCCTGACAGAGGTTAACACCATGCCAGGTCGGAATGGTGCCGCTCCAATCTGCCGTGCGCTCGTGGTTGATGCGAGCGAGATCGAGAAGCCAGGCCTCGCCGGTGATGTTGTAGAGCCAATAGATGGAATCGAGATTGTCGCCGCCACGCCATTTTTGCCAGCTGGACGGCAAAAAATTCTCAAACGGGATGGTCATCTGCCATCTGAAATAGCGCGTCATAAATTCGATAACAGCCGGATCCTCGGTGGCCTCATAGTAGGAGCGAAGCACAAAGAGCATGGCCATGTTGGGCCAGAGATCGGTACTCTCGCGATTGGCGGCCGAGCCGAAATAGCCATCGGATTGCTGGGATTTCAGGACCGCTTGCACCCAGCGGTTCGATTCATCGATGATGCGCTGATCCTGCAGCAGATAACCGAGGTTCTGAAATCCCTTGAGCCAATAAGGCACCTCTTCCCAGCCGTGTTCGCCGGAACCGTCGAGTGTGGTCCAGGCATTGTTGTCAAAGGCACAAAACTTGCTCAGTTCCGGCAGCCGGCCGGTGAAACCGTCCGACATCAGGAGCAGCTGAGTGTGCAGCCATCCCTGGGCCTGCACCGACCCGAGCGGCAGCTTGGTCAGCGGCGTTTGGAGCAAAGGCTCCCGGTTGGAAAGATAATGAGCGTTGCTGCCTGTTGTGGTCAGGGTCGAATGAAAGGAAAGATCACTTTGGGCTTTCATACCGCTACAGCTCCAAAAAAGTACGGCGACCAACGTCGCGCCCCAGAAAAGATGCTTCACGGTGCTCACCTCGTTATTTGATCAGCAAAAGTTTGCGGGCGATTTGAATTGTAGAGGTTTCCAGCCGATAAAAATAGATGCCAGACGTCCAGCCGGACGCGTCGACAGCAATCTTGTGACGACCGGCGGATTTGATTCCGTCGACCAGTCGGCTCCGTTCCCTGCCGCGAATGTCATAGACGATCAGACGAACCGGTTGCGGCGAGGGAAGAGAAAATTCGATGGCCGTTTGGTTGTTAAAGGGATTGGGATAGTTTTGTTGCAGGCCATAGTCGCCGGGAAAAGCAGCGCTCTTTTGGCCGTCTTGCTCAACCGCGGTCCAATTGGCCGCCTTTTCGACCGCGCCTTCATAGTCGTAAAAATAGTGCCACCAGTTGTTGAGAACACCGTCGGTCACACCGGCGTAACGCGGAATATGCGCGTACCACCAGCGCAGATAACCCAGCTGAGTGCATCCCCATTCCTCGCAATTGAAGGAGCGGGCGATGTTAAAGAGATAGGGATAGCGCAGCCAATTGTCGGCATAGGATTTGACAAATCGTCGGTTGCCATAATCGTAATCGCTGAGGCCGTTGGGCGGGAAATGGATATTTCCCACGTGCGCCAGTTCCGGCTTGTCCTTGTCGATAAAGGTAAAGATCTCCCAGGCATTGGGGTTTTCGGCATCAAGATCCCATCGCCCATATACATGGCGTATGGCGCTTTCCATGCGGTGGCCAAAGCTGTGCACGCCTTCGGGAAGACCGCGCTCGTAATTCAGACCCATGATCGAGAGCAATTTGTGACAGGAATTTCCCCGCAACGGCGGCGAATTCCACCAAAAGGCATTGTCGCCGGTAAGCTGACTTTCATACATTCCGGCATAAGCCCAGGCATAAACCCAGACCTCATCGATCAGGCCCGCTTCGCGCTTGGCGCAGAAATCGTAATAGTCCAGCATGGCATTATAGTCGAAATAGAGGGTGCCGGCATTGTGCGCGTCTTTTAACGACTGCCAGTTGGGCTCGTCGAGATAAGCGGCCACCTCCTCGGGTGTGACAAATTTTCCGTTCATGACGGTAAAAAGCGTGTCGTCTTCCAGGGTTTCGACCACCTGGAACTGGACCACACCCTGACTGGCTTCAGCAAAGACATCGATGATCTGTTGCACCAGGGCACGGGGATTGTACCAGTTTTCCTTTTGATGCAGCCGAATACCGCCTGCCGAGGGAATGATCGGGTTTTGATAGACAACAGCCACTTTGATTTGTGCCGGTTCGGCCAATTCGGGACGAAAATCTTCCAGCACCTCGACCGGGGAGCTGGTGCTCAAAGCCCCCCAGGTCACAGTGACCACGGCATCTCCAACAACGTGACCGCGCAAAAGGCCGCCCAGGGTCACCGAAGCCACTGCAGGATCGGAACTGCTCCAGACCATGTCGTCCACCGATTGATCGCTGGAATAGACATTGCCGCTTTCGTCTATTTTTTCGACTTCCATCTGCAAAGAGGTCTCGGGTAAAAGCAAAAGCGGGTCGGGCAATATTCGCAGGCTGGTAATCGTATGTTGCTCGGTGATTTCCCATTCACCGATGATCACCTGGTTGCCGGTAGCAACGACATCCAGGCGCAGGGCGCCGGTGAGAACGGTATCGAACGCGAGGTCATCCCACTGAAAAAAGGTACAGGGTTGCTGATCAGCGATTCTTGTATAGGTACCCGAGCCTTGATCGAGTTCCTCTACTGTTTCCGCGATTTCCAGGGTAAAGTTGCCGGAATTCCACCAAAATATCCGCATCTGACTGATGGGAACGACTTTTGCCAGTTGCAGGGTGATCGTCACTCGACCCGTACCGGCCCAGATGGCTTCGGTGTAGGGGTTGCCATCAAAAGCCCGCAGTACTTTGGTCAATTCGGTTTCAGGCTCGACCGTGAGAACCATGTTCCCATCCTCGACGCCCTGAACGACATCCATAATTTTGGATTGATCATATTGGGCGAAACAGATGGATGCAAAAAACAATAAAAAAATGACTGATTTCATAGAGAACCTCTGTCTTGTATATCGATACGAACGCTGGGAGCAGGTGTGTGATGTCTCTTCCCACGACAAACCACGCCAAACGAACCCCCCTACTGACCATGCACATCGATCAGGACTTTGGCGATAATCGAATCCCAGATATAGTTGGACGGGCATTCGAGAACGGGATAATCCGGGCTGAATGACTCCCAGAACCGATGGTTTTTGACCAACTGCGATTTGACCGCCAGCATCATCTTGTCGGCGAGTTGTCGTTTCTCGGTTTCATAACCATAGAAATCGAGTCCCTGCAGCACCATATAATCCCACAGCAGCCAGATCGGTCCGTTCCATCGGCAGCAGCCATCGACAAAGGGCGTGTAATGCGGATCATCCGCTGCCAGCGTGGGCACGCCATAGGTTCGCCAGAACGAGTTTTCATCCAGCAAATGGCGGAGCAGTTTTTCAGCCCTGTCAGGCGGCGCCACTCGCGCCCACAGGGGTAAAAAACCGATGATCTCTTTGCGTTTCAGGCTTTCTCCTTCAAAGAGAAACGTGTTGTCGCTTTGGGCGACATGGAAATAGAATTCATCCTCCGGATCCCACAGGGTCTGGTTGATCAGGTCGGCGAGCATTTGGTATTCACGCTGCCACTGTTCCGCTGCCTCGGCATCGCCCAACTCTTTTGCCATTTCGACGAGATAAAACAATTCATTGGCGACCTGCACCGAGAGATCGAGGGCATCGAGTTCCGACGAAATGTCCCGTCCCTCGTCTTCACCTTCAGAAAAAAGTTGAAAGACGACATTCCAGCCATCGCGCACGTTCTCGATAATGCCATAAGGCCCCCACTCAAAGAGGCCATCCCGATCGTCATCCCGTTCCTGCTGCAGATAGCGGATGAATTTAACCCCGGACTGGTAGGCCTCGGCCAGAAAGGCCTTGTCTTTGGCCACTTTATAGATTTC
>JAFGJN010000238.1 GCA_016929055.1 Candidatus Zhuqueibacterota bacterium | reverse complement strand
AGGCGGTGGGACTGACCTATCAAACCGATGAAAAAACGGTCACCTTTGGCGTCAAAACCGATCCGCGCATGGATTATTTGCAGCAGAATTATCGTCCGCGCTACACCTATGAACTCGGCAAGGTCGATTACGGCCCGTTTCAGACCGATGCCCACGTCTTTGTCGCCAGCCAAAAAGGCCAAGAGCTCTATTGGGCGGCATCGAATATGGTGCGGGTGAAATACGGCGAGAGAATTCTTCAGGAGAGTCTGGAAATGTCGTTTGCCCTGCAGATGGACGGCACACCGCCGCGTCCGGGCCGCGCCAAATGGCGCTACTGGGAAGACCGCTTGACCCTCACCCCGGGGTTAAAAAGATAAAAATCCCCATCATTTTTGGGT
Organism: Candidatus Zhuqueibacterota bacterium; assembly: GCA_016929055.1. GTDB lineage: Bacteria > Zhuqueibacterota > Zhuqueibacteria > Residuimicrobiales > Oceaniaggregativiventaceae > Sulfursilanivivens. The sequence continues at coordinate 4,519 of JAFGJN010000238.1, read as the reverse complement.
GCTTCAATTTTTATCTAAACAATAGTTTAAGCCAATCTGTCATCAAGTCATCACCCCGGGGTGGTCGACACCCCGGGGTGTAATACACTATTCCAGCTTTCGGCCGCCGCCGCCGATCATAAACTTGATGTACGCTCCGCTGATCCGAATCTCCGGTCCGCCGGCAATCTCGGATTCACTGAAAATCCAGTCGCCTGTCCACGGCATCCAGTTGTATCCGGCGCGAAACCCCAACGCCATACCCCCAGTCTCGCCCTTTTTTTCCGACAAGGTGATCAGGTAATCCGCACCCAGACCGAAATCCATCATCACACCGCCGCGTGTCACCACGCTGCTGCGGCGCGGGTTTTCAAGCAACTCTTCAAAAGAAGGCGCACCCTGTTCAATAATTTCCAGCGTCATGCCCCCTCCGCCGATGCCGAGAAAGGGATAGACGTTGAGACGTTCCGTTTTCTTGACCAGATAACCCAAATTGAACAGACCGTATCCGCCGGACAGAGACATTTTAAATCCGCGACTGACTACTTCATCGCCAAACAGGGCCTGTCCTTCTCCGCCCAGTAAAACGCGATTGACGATGCCGTAACCCACACCTCCCATGGTAAAGAAACCGCTTTTCAGCTCGTTGTAACCCTGTGCGGTCAAAGCTGTGTTGAGTTCATCGAGCGCCAGATTTTGCTGGCCGATAATAAAAAATCCACGGCCTTCGGATTCTTTTTCCTGATCTTGCGCAACGGCCAGAACAATCATTGAAATCATCAAGACAAAGCACAGCAGAGATGTCGCTTTAACCATTTTTCCCTCCTGTCAAGAATAGGGTTGTGGACTCGGCGCCTTGCAGCGCATTCATTACGGGCATCAGGCTGGATCAGCCGATTCTGGAACTGAATCAAGGCCAGAGAAAAACACCGACCGGCCGGATGCGCAACACAGTCAGACAATTCGCACCAAAGACAGATTGCATGCAGTCGGAATAATCCGTCAACAAGGCATGGGGTACAATCGCCAGAATGGTGCCGGCAAATCCGCCGCCGTGAACCCGACAGGCACCCGGACAACCTTGCCGACGAATAAAATCTTCGGTCAGTGCCAGTGCCAGGTTGATTCCCTGTTCATGCGGATTCTCTGAAGCAAAACTGTTCTGCAACCAGCGACCGGAACTCTGTCCCGACTCGTTCACCAGGCGCATAAAGTCCGACACTCTCCCCTCGCGTAAAGCCGCCACCTGTTCTACAACTCGTCTGTTTTCAGCATAAAAATGCAAAGCCCGCAGCAGAGCGCGATCGCCAACCCGGGGACGCAGCTCCCCCAAACGGGAAAGAAAAACCCCGGGATCGATATCACGACAAACCTGGCCGCCCAGGGCTTTTGCCACACTTTTCATCTCTTGTGGTATCGAGGCGTAATTGGGAGTGAGATCAGCATGATGCCCGCCGCTGTCCACCACCACCAGGCTCAGACCTGCTGCAGCTAAATCCGCTTCAATCCGAGTGATTTCCGGCGCTTCGGGCTTCGCAAAATCGATCGCCACCACACCGCCCACCGCACAGGTCATCTGATCCATCAATCCGCAGGGTTTACCGAAATAGACATTTTCCGCATAGCGCCCGATCATGGCCAGCTCTTCGGCCGCAACCCGGTTCTGGTTGTACAAGACGCTGAAAACAGCAGCGATCAACACCTCGATGGCCGCCGAAGAGCTCAGCCCCGACCCCACAGCCACATCGCTGGTCACGCAGGCATTGAATCCGCCTGTTGTATAACCGAGCTCCTGCATCCGCGCCGCCACACCGCGGATCAGGGCCGTGGTCGTTTCGCGCTCTGAATCGCGGGGACGCAGATCATCCAGCTCCACTATGATTTCATCCGCATAGCCTTCCGACTGCAGCGCGACGCGGTTGCCGGCTGTCGGAGCGACAACCGCCAGCGCATCCAGCTGCACCGCGGCCGCCAGCACGCGACCGTGATTGTGATCGGTGTGGTTGCCGCCGATCTCGGTACGACCGGGCACGCTGATCATCCGCGTCTTTTCCTCACCAAAACGGTGCCGGAACCGTTCCGCCAGGCAGCGATAGCGCTCGATCTGTCGTTCCTGCACCGCTGTATCGTCGCCATAGAGCCGCTCGAGCGTTGCCCGCATCTCCGGCGAAAGGGTTTTGCTGTCCCACTGAATGCTTTCTGACATTTGCCACTCCTTCTGAATCTCAACCCTTGAGCTTTGATATGCTCACACCGGTCAATAGACCAATCCGCGAAAACCCTCGATGCGATGAAAGGTAATCAAATTTCCATTATGAGCGTTCAGCGCCTGCTCGTCGCCGGAACGACTGACAATCAACAGATCATCACCGTCGACCGCCATGGAACAATAGTGACGAGAAGCGCTCTCGATCGGTCCGACCGCCACAAGCCCGGCAAAACACCAGTCGATCATATTCTTGCTGAAATGCAGCACCAACCGCCGCCGCTCGTTGTCCGGCAGGTTGTAACGATCCGCCGGCAGGCATTCGGGACGCGTCATGCTGTCGGTGACCTGAGTGCCCACCATCCAGAAAAGCTGCGTCGGCTCGTCCCACAGCACATGAAATTTCATCTGCCCGCCGGGAAAAGGCGTATAGACGATCGTTTTACCCGAGGGTACGGTTTCCAATTGGGTCACCATGCTGCCATCCGGCTGTTCCACTACCTTGGCCAGAGCGGCATACCCGGTGCGGCCGGTATGGGCGCGCATAAAGAGATGAAACGTATGGCCGGTGCTGTCGAACCAAAAATGATTGGGATCGGTAAACTGCACCACATGGGTTTCCAGCCAGCCCATGGGCGACATGGGCCGATCCGGTGTAATCCAGATCGCAGTGTCCGCTGCCGAAGGGAAAAAGGGGACGCCGAAAAAATCGAGCCGCTCCGGAGTCACCACATCCTCAAAAACCAAAGAAGAGGCAAAGCTCCAGCTCTCCGGCTTTAAAAGATCCGCTTTCTCTTTCGCCCGCAACAAAACCGGAGCAATATCACCGACATGCCAGCACTCCTCGAGTCCCCGCTCGTAGCGCCGTTCCAGAGCGAGATAGATAGTACCATTGGCGCTCCAGACATTGTCGCAGGCCCCGGTCCAGAGCTGCCCGTGAGTCAATTTCACCGGTTGCGTCCAGGTTTCTCCCCCGTCATCGGAAGCAGCTATCATCAGATCTTCGCAATGACCGAGGAGATAGAGCCGCTCGCCGGCGACAAAAGGCCGGGCATGGCTGAAAGGAAAAGTGGAGCGAAACGTCCAGCTATTGCCGCCGTTGTCCGAAGTAAAAATCTTGCCCTGCATCACATAACCGGTTGCCGGAAGAATCGACTTTTCTCCAGACAACTCTTTCACGCCCGGACCGAATTGATCGAGTGTCGCCACCAGCCGGCTGCTGGCCAATCTGACAATGCCCGGTGTGCCGAGATAGAGGTGTTGCGGGTCGGTCGAACGATCGATGACGACGTGATCCTGTGCCAGCGGTCGAATGCGCTGCGGATGATCGCCTCCATCGCAAGCGAACCAGGTGCCCGCCAGAATCAAAAATAAACCAGACAATCGTCGCATGAGTGACTCCTTTCCTCTCCAGTCATATCGTGCCTCATTCAAAATCAGCGATCGAATGCACATTTTGCATTCGACTGAACCGTGACTTTTATCGGTTAAACAGACAAGCCGGTCATGATCGCCGCCCCTCTCGAATGAAAGCAGAAAGCCGCATGATCACCGTGGGAATACCGGCCGGATTGAGTCCCGCTGGCCGATCATCGACAAACCCCAGCCGGCGATAGAGATTCCGTGCCGCGGTGCCAGCAGTCACGACCGGGTCAAACGTCTGCACGTGAATATCCCGGCGACGGTCGAGCCGATCCAGCGCAAAGACAAGCAGCGCTTCGCCGATGCCTCTCCCCCGGCACCGTTTTGCAACCGCCAGCCATACGATTTCATTCGTATCCGGCGCAATGACAATTCCGCCGTCCAGTGATTCATCCTCGGCCATGTCCGGCAAAGCGACACAAAAAGCGGTTTTCTGGCTGATCGCCTCGCGAAATCCCTGCTGAAACGAGTGTTCGTCGGCCATGGGGCCAAAAAACTCTTCCACTTCGCGCGCCAGCACGATCCAGGACGAATAATCCGACGGTGTGGCCGGACGGACAACCATCGCCTTGCTCTCCCTGTCGGTTTTACAAAATTCTGTTCTCGGACCATCAGGCAGCTTTTCGAATGTTTTGGATCCCATCCTGAAAAGAGTTCAGGAATATGCTAACTTTTTAAATTGAATTCAACACCTTCTTGCCATCGCCCTCCTTTATTCGCTGATGCCTTTGCCTTAATCGCTACAATTCCGCGGTTTTATAAAGTGGATTTGTCCTATGGGCAGTTCCGCGCGATTTCTTTTTTGGGTTACTCTTGGTACAGTTGATTGTGTTCGTACAACTTTTGTCATCCTTTGCGTTTTAGGGCCGCTCCGGCTCTGCCCCGCACCAATCTCAACGGCAATGGCTATTT
>JAFGJN010000237.1 GCA_016929055.1 Candidatus Zhuqueibacterota bacterium | reverse complement strand
CTGTTCTGATTCAAAGGCGCGGATTTGTTATACACTGGATGGAAGCGAACCCGACGAACACTCGCCGGATTATGTGCTGCCGATCGTTCTCGAACAGAGTTGTGTATTGCGGGCGATTGCGGTTCGGCCGGGCGCCCTTTCCGCTGCGGTCGCCGAAGCGGTGTTCAGCAAAAGGCTCGCGGTGCGACAAATCGCCCTTTTTCATCCTCCCGCTCCCGATTACAGCGCCGAGGGTGAGCAGACACTGCTGGACGGGGTTCGAGGGTCTAAAAATCAATCGGATGGCAAATGGCTCGGCTTTGAACGAGTCGATTTTGGGGTGGAAATCGATCTGGGCCGACCACAGAAAATTCGACGGCTGGCACTGGGTCTGCTCAACAAACCCGACGCCGGTATCTTTTATCCGAATCGCATCCAATTTTTCGCTTCGAATGATGGCCATGATTATCATCGAATTGCCGAGCTCGATGAATCGTTGGTTCGGCAAATGACCTGTTGCGATCAACAGGAATTCGGTGTCGAACCCGCCGATCTGGGTGCCCGTTATGTGCGCATTCGTGCCGAGAATGTGGATCGATCAGTACCGGGCAAAAAGGCCTGGCTTTTTATCGACCAGCTTTTCATCGAATAACTCATGGATACTATTCCTGCCTTCACTGCTCCTGGAGCAGGGGCGTCCCTGATCGAAAGCACGGAATAGACGGTTTGTCTTTTGGAATCGGAGTTGAGGAGATTGTTATGTCCCAGACCCCCCGCGAAATCGTTAACCGGTGTTTAAAATTCGATTATCCTGAACGGGTCCCCCGCGACTTGTGGACTTTGCCCTGGGCGGAAAATCGCTATCCCGAGGTTGTCACCTGGATCCGGGAAAACTATCCCTCCGATTTTACCCGTCCACAGCCGGTCTACAAACCTTCTCCGCGGGTCAAGGGAGATCCCTACACCATGGGTTTTTACACCGACGAATGGGGTTGCACGTTTCGCAACATTCAGGAAGGTGTGATCGGGGAAGTGGAAACGCCGCAGCTGGAGGATATCGGCGATTGGCCCCGAGTGCATCCGCCTTATGAACAATTGCCCGATGATGAACAGAGTGCAGTCGATCGTATCAATCGTTTTTCTGCCGAAACCGATCTCTTTGTGATGGCGGATTGCTGCCCACGACCCTGGGAACGCTATCAATTCATCCGTGGCACCATCAACGCCATGATGGATGTCATGGCGCCGGAAGAAGGCGGGGCAGATCTGCTGCGCCTGATTCATGAATTCTATCTCACCGAACTGGAATTCTGGGTCAAGAGCGATGTGGACGGCATTTTTTTTATGGATGACTGGGGAACGCAGAATCAGTTGTTGATTCCGCCGCGTGTGTGGCGCGAGCTGTTCAAACCCCTCTATCGCGACTATTGCGATCTGGCGCATGCCCATGGCAAATTCGCCTTTATGCACTCGGACGGACATATCAGCGAAATTTATCCCGACCTGATCGAGGTCGGCGTCGATGGAATCAATTCACAACTGTTTTGTATGGATATGGCCCAGTTGGCGCAAACCGCCAAAGGCCGGATCACTTTTTGGGGCGAGATCGACCGGCAGCATGTGCTGGTTTCGAATAATCTTCAGCAGGGACGCGATGCGGTCAAGACTGTGATCGATCATCTCTACGATCCTTCTGGCGGTGTGATCGCTCAGTTTGAATTTGGACCGGGCGCAGCACCCGAGATTGCAAAATTGATCTTCCCGGAATGGGAAAGATTGACCGCCTGAGGAGATGGTTGGATAAGCGGTTTGCGGCGTTTGCCTGCAATTTTGCCGTACGTTGCAACTCGCTGGTTATTATGAGGTAAATCTTGTGTAACGAACTTTTAGGCAGGAATGACAACAAATACACAGCAAATAAGTCGCTGGCGATTAAAAGGCATGATCAAGGAAACGGATTTGGAAAACAAGCAGGGAGAAGGACGGCATGCATGATGGAAAAAAGCAGGCGAATGGCAGTGTCGCCTATTTGACCGCCATTTCATTGGTTGCCGCCCTGGGCGGATTTTTGTTCGGTTATGACACGGCCGTGATTTCGGGAACGGTTGGATTTGTCAAGACCCAATTTGCTCTGGATGCTTTGATGGAAGGCTGGTTTGTCGCTTCGGCCCTCGTGGGATGCATCGCCGGGGTTTCATTCGCCGGATTCTTGAGCGACTGGCGCGGACGTAAAATCGCCCTCCTGCTTTCCGCTCTGCTGTTTCTGGTATCGGCCGTTGGCTGTACCGTAGCGCAGACACAAACGGTGTTGATCATTTTTCGCTTTATCGGCGGATTGGGCGTGGGCGTGGCTTCCATGCTCTCCCCTCTCTATATATCGGAAATCGCCTCACCCCATTTGCGCGGACGCTTGGTGGCCCTCTACCAATTCGCGATCACGATCGGGATTCTCTGCGCCTACTTTGTCGACGCTGTTTTGCTCAGAATTTCGGAAAATTGGGGCGTTGCCGAGGGTGGATTCTGGCACTGGGTCGTGGTCGATCAAGTCTGGCGCAGCATGTTCGGCTCAGAAACTCTGCCGGCATTTGTGTTTTTCATTTTGCTGCTTCTGGTGCCTGAAAGCCCGCGCTGGCTGACTGCCCACAGCCACAAAGAAAGAGCGCAGAAAATTCTCGCGCGTGTCTCAGGCTCCCAGATCGCCAGCCGGCAGATGCAGGAAATTGAAGCCACTCTCAAGCTGGAATCGGCATCGCACTCTGGTAACTCTGGCTTCAATCTCGCCCTGCTCGAGCAGCTCTTTCGTCCGGGATTTCGTCTGGCTATGCTGATCGGCATCTCGTTGGCCATTCTGTCGCAATTGACCGGTATCAATGCGATCATCTATTATGGGCCGCGAATCTTTGCCCAGGCGGGCTTAAACGTGGGCGATTCGCTCAATAGCCAGGTCATCATCGGCGTCGTCAATGTGCTGTTTACTCTTTTTGCCATCTGGAAAATAGATACTTTTGGCCGCCGCGGTTTGCTGATGACCGGCGTCAGCGGTATGTTTATTTTTTTGCTTGTCATCGGTTTCTTTTTTCAGATCGGTTTGACCCAGGGTGCCTGGTTGCTGGTGCCTATGCTGCTCTATATCGCCTGCTTTGCCTTTTCATTCGGACCGGTCGTCTGGACGCTGTTATCCGAAATCTATCCCACAACCGTGCGCGGAACAGCCATGTCGATCGCAACGTTTTCGCTCTGGACCGGCACCTTTATCATCGGCCAAACCGTGCCCTGGATGCTGGAAAATTGGGGTCCGCCTTCGACTTTTTGGCTTTTTGCGCTCATGTGTGTGCCGGCATTTTTGATCACCTGGAAACTGGTGCCGGAAACAAAAAATAAGACGCTTGAAGAGATCGAGCGCTTTTGGCTGCGCTGACGGCAAACGATTGTTCGGCGGATCTACACCGCATGCCAGGCTGATTCTTTACAAGAAGTGTAACGCTCTCGTGCGCAGGCTGTGCACGCCACATGTCCGGTCGAATCGCTGCAGAGGATGGATCGACCATGAAACTTTCGATTGTGACCATCCGGCACGATCGCTCGAGCGGATTGATCGCTCGAGTGTCTGTTCTGGTGTTCGCGGTTTGTCATTTTTGCCTGTCGAGTTGTGGACGACAGGAGCCGCAAGAGCCGAAAATAGTGGCCCGCATCGGCTCTCGTGTCCTGACCGTCGACGAGTTTGTCCGTCGCGCCGAATATACCGTCCGGCCGGCCTATTGCCGTGGCGACAATACCGTGCACAAGAAAATTGTCCTCAACTCGCTGGTGGCGGAAAAATTGCTTGCATGGGAAGCGGAGGATTCCTCTGAATTAAACCCGGATGAGTCTTTACTCCTTCATTTGCAGGCACGTAAAGAACAGGCAATGCGCCGAATCTATTACCAAAACCTGCGATCGCAAATTACATTGACCGATCCCGAGATTCGCAACGCCTATCGCTTCGCCGGTCGAACCGTGGAGCTCGAGGCTGAAGCTTTTCCTCCCGACGCCACTGATGCCGATCAAGCCGATCGCATCGATTCGGTCGAACAATTCGATCGGGATAACGAACCGCTGCGGCGCCGAATCGCCTGGAGCGACCCTGTGCCTCAACAGGTACACGCGGCACTGTTCAATGATTCCCTTCGAGTCGGCCAGACCATCGGGCCGATCGTTCAGGTGGACGGTTCGGCTTTGATGATGCGCGTGAGCGGCTGGAGCGATGAGCCGGCGCTGAGCGAAAGCGCTGTGAACGAAAGACTGCAAACGGTGCAAAAACACCTGATTGATGTCCACACAACTCGGCTTTGGGCAAAAGAGATCTGGCGTTTGATGCGCGGAAAACGATTGCGTTTGAATCCGCAGGGTTTTGACGCTCTGGTGCGCTTGTTGCAGCCGCTCTATTTCGAGCGGGATGAGACAGACGATCTGCTGCAGCCAGCCGATTCTGCCCTCAGCATGAGACAGGAACTCGGCCTCGTGCCGGACGATCAGAATGAACAGCCGCTCTACGAAATCGACGGCGTGGCAGTGACGCTGGGCGAGTTTCAGCGACTTTTGCGGATCCATCCCCTGGTGTTTCGAAATAACAAATTTCCCGCAAGCCGCTTTCCGTACGAATTGCGCACAGCCATCGCCGATCTGGTGCGCGATATCGCACTAACACGCGAGGCCTACCAGCGCGACTATGACCGGGATCCAGAGGTGGTAGAGGAAACGGAAATGTGGCGTGATGCATTGTTAGCCCAGCGGCAGATTCGGTTCTATCTCATAAAGCATGCAGCCGATGGTTGGTCTGAAGATGATATTGTGGAGCGGATTTTGACACCTTATGTGGATGCGCTGCAAAAAAAATACAGCGATCAAATCCAAATCGATGTCGATGCTTTTGATGCGATTCGGCTGACGCGAATCGATCTGGTCGCACTGGAACGAAACGCGCCTTTCCCTTTGGTGGTGCCGGATTTCCCGCAGGTCACAACCGATCCTGTGCTCGATTATGGTCGAAGGCTGGAATGACGCTGGCTTTCTTCGGAGCCACAGCGGCAAGCAGCGTCCTTCATTTTGCCCTGAAAAAAATTGATTGTTCTTGCCGAGCAATCTCGCCTCGATCTGATGCCCAAGCGTCGAAAAACAATCCAAGAGGAAAATGAATCATGCGACATAGATATTTAACCGCAGTGGCGGCAATTGCTGTTTCTCTTTTGGGGATAGTTTGCAGCCGGAACGATGCACTGGTGGTGCAGGTCGGTGATCAAAAACTGACTGCCGATGCTGTTCTCGAACTCTTTCGACGCGCTCCTGACTATCGCGGTTCCGAACCAACGACGGTCGAAAACCTCAGGACATTCATCGATCGAGAGATCGTGCCCGACTTGCTTTTTCAGCACCAGGGCTATTGTATGGGACTGGATCGAGACAGCCTGGTTTTGGAAAAATTGCAGGCAACCCTCAAGGAGCTCCTGACCCGACAAAATGGCGTTCTCTACAATCGGATCATCGAGCCCTGTGAAATCAGCGAGACTGAGATAAACGAGTTGTACCGACGCGAAGGTGTTCAGCGCCGTATAGCGCATATTCTCGTCCGCCGGCGCGAAACCGCAGATTCTCTGCTGCAGCGCCTTCGGAATGGAGCCGATTTCGGCGAGCTGGCGCGTCGTCACAGCACTGACCGCCAGACCGCTCAGTCAGGTGGCGTGCTGCCACGAATGATCGTGTCGGGCCGGGTGGAAGCTGCTCTTGATTCAGTTCTCTTTTCTCTGGCTGTCGGTGAATACAGCGAGCCGGTCTGGACTTCAGCCGGCTATCATGTTTTTCAGATGTTGGAGGAGAGTGAGCGCAAATGCCCGCCGTTGGCCCAGGAACGCGAACGAATCCGCCGGCTGCTCGAGATGCGCAAGCAACAAGCTCTGCTGGAATCTTTTCTCCGCGATTTGTTCGATCGCTATGCCGTGACCTATACTGATTCTTTGCTCGAACGGGTGCTTGAAATCTATGAGGAACGCTTGGGTGAACGGCTTTTACACCCTGATCGCCTGGGTCCTGCTGAGGGAGATCAAACGATTGCCGTTTATGCCGGGGAGCGTATGACACTCGATCAATTCATCCACTTTTACACCGCACCTCCCCCGGGAATGAGGACGCCTCTGCGCAACACGGAAGATGTGCGTGATTTTGTTCGAAACCGCATCGCAATTGAATTGCTCTATCTCAAAGCCATTGAAATGGAGCTGGATCGCGACACACAAGTTGTCGCCCAAATGGATCTCTATCGCGACAACCTGGTTCGGCGTTTGGCAAAGAATCGGCTGGTGAATGAACAGGTCGAGGTTGATTCGCTCGAGGTGGAAGCGGTTTTTCGAACAGACGCGGATCGATATCGCGACATGAGCGCAGCAGAGGCGCGTCGTAAGATTCACAAGCGTTTGCAGCAGAAGCAAGCGGAAGAGCTGAGCGAAAACCTGTCGACCCAGTGGCGAAAAGAAACAGATGTCCGCATCGACGATGGAGCACTTGAACAGATGGCCAAACATGTGACGGCGGAAAAAAATCTTTCACGCACACCGGCTAAAAGAGAATAGAAAACCGAATCACCGAAAAAGGAAGCCCTGTGATGATCGATCAACAACGCCGGCTTTATGAAAAACGGATCGCTGTTTTTCGCCGCCGCATCGAATCGTTGTTTTACCCCCACGCTGTACAATTTTCTGCCCATTATGGTTCATGTGATCCGGAGATCGATTTCGCCGGGCGCTCGTCGGTTCAAATGCGGCCAATCGCTATCGGCGAGTTCTGGGGTCAGGATTTTGAAACCGGATGGTTTGTTCTCAATGCCGTCGTGCCGTCCGATTGGGCGGGGCAGGCGATATACGCTCGCCTGAACATCGGCGGCGAAGGCCTGGTGTTCGACGGCGACGGCAAAGCGATTGCTTCGATCAGCATGCATGCGGTGTTTCAGCCCGGTTTTGTCCGCGATCGGTTTCGGCTCATCGATTCGGCTCAGGGCGGTGAGCGGGTCGAGCTGTGGATCGAAGCCACAGCCAATCAATTGTTCGGCTTGCACCAGCAGCCGGACCCCGACCCGCAGGATCTGCATCGTTTTGGTTACTATCGGGCCGCTGTTCAAGAGTTGTCTCTGGTTTTGTTTCGCGAGGATATCTGGCAGCTGGCTCTGGATTTCCGCGTTCTGGACGATTTGATGCATTCGCTGCCGGAAAAAAGTGTGCAGCGGGCGCGGATTCTGCAGGCTTGCATGGATGCCATCGATGGTTTTGAGGAATCGAAGGATGGTGTCGAACAGGCGCGACAAAAGTTGAAAATCGAATTGAAAAAACCGGCAGCAGCTTCCGACCTGGCCACAACAGCCATTGGTCATGCGCATCTGGATACCGCCTGGCTCTGGCCGCTGCGGGAAACCGTGCGCAAATGCGGCCGGACCTTCCTCACTCAGGCGAACCTCCTCGAACAGCATCCCGGCTATCTCTTCGGCGCCTCCATGCCACAGCATTATGTCTTTTGCCGCGATCGCTATCCCGATGTCTATAAAAGGGTTAAAAAGCTGGTTGCCCATGGGCGGTGGGAGGTGCAAGGCGGTATGTGGGTGGAAGCCGACTGCAATCTCATCGGCGGCGAGTCCATGGTGCGGCAGATTCTGCATGGAAAAACTTTTTTTCGAGACGAGTTCGGGGTCGATGTGCGCAATCTCTGGCTGCCCGATGTTTTTGGCTACAGCGCCGCTTTGCCGCAGATCCTGAAAAAAAGCGGCATTGACTTTCTGGTCACGCAAAAAATATCCTGGAACCAGTTCAATCGGTTTCCCCATCACACGTTTATTTGGCGCGGAATCGACGGCAGTGAGATCGTGGCCCATTTCCCTCCCGAGGATACCTACAACAGCGAACTGATGCCGTCGCGTCTGCGCTATGCGCAGGAAAATTTCAAAGAGCGCGCCATACTCGACGAGTTTTTAACCCTCTTTGGCATCGGCGACGGCGGTGGAGGCCCGACCCACGAGATAATCGAAACTGGTTGTCGAGCGAACGACCTCGAGGCCTGTCCTCGCGTGCAATTCGATTCGGCGCAGTCCATGCTGGATCGGCTGCAGGACAAACGCGATCAGCTGAAAACCTGGGTTGGTGAACTCTATTTCGAATTGCACCGAGGCACCCTCACCACCCAGGCTTTTAATAAAAAAATGAACCGCCGTATGGAATTGCGCCTGCGCGAGCTGGAAATTCTCTGCAGCGCCCTGCCGATTGCGGATTACCCGCAACAGGAATTCGATGCGCTGTGGAAATCGCTGTTGCTCTATCAGTTCCACGACATCATTCCCGGATCCAGTATCGCCGAAGTCTATCGCGAGAGCCGAGAAGCCTATGCCGAAATGGAAAAAAACGCCGATCGTCTTTTGCAGCGCGCCGAACAAGCGTGGATGAACCCCGCCAAGGATACCCTGACGTTGGTCAATACCTTGTCGCTGACCTACACCCGTCCGGTGCTCCTGCCGCCGGATTGGCAGGGGAGAGAGGTGCTGGATGAAACCGAAAAGGTGTTGCCGGTTCAGAACCTGCCGGGCGGCCCCGGCGTCCAGATCAAAATCCCTGAACTGGGGATTCGCGTGATCCACAAAGGAGCGCTGGTGCAGACGAGCGAAAAATTCGCCGATGTCGCAATTTTGGAGAACGACTTCGTCCGCTACGAGTTGGCTGCGGACGGGACAATTTGCCGGGGATTCGATAAGGAGGCGGGATTCGAATTTCTTACGGGTAAGGGGGGGAACGTTTTGTCGTTATACGAAGATCGTCCGACCGACTGGGATGCCTGGGAGATCGAGATCTATTACGAAAACCAGCTGCTTCAGCAAGCTGTGTTGAGTAACCGGCGGAGCGGTACAGTCGGGCCTGTCGGCTCTTGGCTGCAGCAGGAATTTCGCATCGGCGACTCTGAGATCATCCAGCAGGTGGTACTGAGTGACAACAGCAAACGGCTGGATTTTTCCACCCGGGTGCACTGGCGGGAGCGGCACAAGATGCTTCGCGTCGCTTTTGAAACGCCTCTCCAGGCCGATCAGGCGACCTATGAAATACAGTACGGCTCGCTAAAACGGCCCACTCATCGCAACACCAGTTGGGATCTGGCCCGGTTCGAAGCGGTGGGCCATCGCTATGCCGATCTTTCCGAGCGGGATTACGGCGTCGCTCTGCTCAACGACTGCAAGTACGGCTACAAGATTCTCGGCGGTATGCTCGATTTCAATCTGCTGCGCAGCGCTACTTATCCGGATCCGGAAGCGGATCGCGGTTTGCACGAATTTACCTACAGCCTTTTGCCGCACTGCGGCGATTGTGCCGATTCGGCGGTATTGGCAGAAGCAGCACAATTGAACCAAGCGCCCTTGCGACTGCAGGGTTCTTCGGTTTTAGAGCGCCTGTTGCCGTTTCATCTGTGCGGGCAGGGCGTTGTCCTGGAAGCGGTTAAAAAAGCGGAAAAGGAAGAGGCGCTGATCATCCGCCTCTACGAACCCCAAGGCCGGAGACGTAAAATCGAATTGCGGTTCGCCCATCCCGAATGGGCGATTTTTGAGACTTCTCTGATGGAGGACCGCGATGTTTCGCTTGAAACCATCGATGGCGGTGTGCTCCTCGAGTTCACTCCGTTCGAGATTCGCACGCTCAAGCTGATACGACTGGTGTAAAAAAAAGCCCGGATAAGATCCGGGCTTTTTTTTATCAGCGGTCGACTCGGGCCCCGCCGCCGGCGACCAGTTTTTCCACTTCTTTGAGTGTGGACATCGATGTATCGCCCGGTGTAGTCATGGCCAGTGCCCCGTGCGCGGCGCCGTATTCCACCGCTTTTTGTGCGTCGTTATAAGTGAGCAAACCATAGATCAGACCGGAAGCAAAACTGTCGCCACCGCCGACGCGATCCAGAATCTCGAGATTCTCGCGATAGGTGGCTTCGTACACCGTACCATTTGCCCAGCAGATCGCACCCCAGTCGTTGATCGTGGCGGTCTTGACCGTTCTTAAGGTTGTGGCCACCACTTTAAAGTTGGGATAGGTCTTGACGGCGCGTTCAATCATTTTTTTGAATCCGCCGATGTTCAACTCGCTCAGAGTGTCGTCCACACCCTCCACCTCGAATCCGAGGCAGGCGGTAAAATCCTCTTCATTGCCGATCATGACGTCCACATAGGAGGCCAGGCGTTTGTTGACCTCCTGGGCTTTTTCTTTGCCGCCGATGTTTTTCCAAAGCGAGGGGCGATAGTTGAGATCGTATGAGATCATCGTGCCTGCTTTTTTGGCAGCGATCATCGCCTCTTCCACCACATCGGGAGTGGTTTCGGACAGAGCGGCAAAGATACCGCCGGTGTGAAACCAGCGGGCACCGAGAGTGGAGAAAATGGTTTCCCAGTCGATTTCGCTCTTTTTTAGCTGTGAAGCAGCAGTCAGGCCGCGGTCGCTGACGCCAACGGCGCCACGAATGCCGAATCCGCGTTCGGTGAAATTTAATCCGTTGCGCACACTGCGGCCGATGCCGTCGTAAGGAACCCAGCGGATCAACGATGTATCGACTCCGCCCTGGAGAATAAAATCCTCGATCAGACGGCCGACGGGATTATCCGCAAACGCCGTGACCACCGCGCTTCGCAATCCAAAACAGCGCCGTAAACCGCGAGCGACATTGTATTCTCCGCCGCCTTCCCAGGCGCGGAACTGACGCGCCGTATGAATCCGGCCTTCACCCGGATCGAGGCGAAGCATGATTTCACCCAAAGAGATCTGGTCATAACGGCACGCTTGTGCCGGTTTGATGGTGAGAACGGTCATTTAAGAATCTCCTTAATTCTTGCGATTCTTGATTCAATTCGAT
>JAFGJN010000236.1 GCA_016929055.1 Candidatus Zhuqueibacterota bacterium | reverse complement strand
CGGTACGTCGATCTCTAACCAGGCCTTTATCGACACCTATGATGAAGCGCCGCAGGACTGGCCGGCCGAACCCTCGGACGATCCAGACACACCCGACGAAGACGACCCGACCGACACCACAATCGAGCCGGGCTGCCCGGAGGATATGGTGGATACCCAGATGGTGCTGGTCAGCAATGATCCGGATGTGCCAAGTGAAGGCCGCGGCACCCTGGTCTTTGATATCCAGGCGAGAACGTCTGGCGGTGCAACCATCGCCTGCGATCTCTATGATCCGATCATCAATGTCGATCCGCTGTTGGCGACGTTGAATCCGTCGGTGACCTTTCCCTTCGATGCATTTGCCGCCAACGGAAACTATACCGGCGATCCGGTGCCGGCCTATTTCAGCACGGTCAATCAGATCGAATTCGGTTATCTCTTTAGCGGTTCTGAACTCGACTCGCGTGTGGAAATCGACGGTACCTGGCAGACCATCCTCACCGTTCGAGTGGAATACGATCTGACTTCCCAAGAAGGCTGTTTCACCTGGGATCCATCCAGCTATCGGGTCGAAGATTTGAATGGCTGCGACGTAACCGGTTCTTTGCTGGGTTCGATCTGTGTCACCTTTCCGGTCGAGCTCTCTTCTTTCAGCGCATCGATCGACGGCAACAGCGTCTTTCTGGAATGGATCACGGAATCCGAAACCAAGAACCTCGGCTTCCATATCTATCGAAGCGAGTCTCGACAGGGTGATTTCAACCAGATTACCGACAAAATCATCCAGGGTGCCGGCAACAGTTCGAGCAAGCACCGCTACAGCTATCGCGATGAAACGGCTGATGTCGGCCAGACCTATTATTACAAGCTGGCGGACATCGATTATAGCGGCCGCCGGACACTTTATGGTCCGATCGAAGTTACGCTCAACATGCCGGAAGAATTCAGTCTGGAACAGAATTACCCCAATCCGTTCAACCCGTCGACAACGATTCGGTTCAACCTGACCGAATCTGGCCCGGTGCAGTTGTCGATCTTTAACCTCAATGGTCAGCGCGTGCGCACGTTGGTGAGCCGAGCCATGTCAGCCGGTTCCCATGCGGTTGTCTGGGACGGTACCAACGATGCCGGACGCCTGATGCCCAGTGGGGTCTATCTCTACAAACTGGAGATGAACGGCAAAGTCGAAACGCGCAAAATGGAATTTCTCAAATAGTCCCATTGCGTTATGAAAAGCGGACCAGCCTTGCAGGCTGGTCCGCTTTTTTTTGGCATGTTTTTGGCAGTACTGTTATCAGCAATAATCTTTCAAACAGCTTTGATTTGTTTTTTAATGAGTTAGGGCAAATGAATTTTAGATTGTCCACACAAGCCGTCACAAAAAAACGACACCGCTGTCTTGAAAGCATTCCTATCAGAGGGTTGATTCCTGTGTTGTCAGTGTGGGAACTCGGACGCAAAAAGCGGTGATATCACGAAAATCGGCGTAAAAAAACCGTTAAATCGCTTTATTAAACAAGGCACCAAAACGACAAAACCATTAATAACATTATAATTAAGAAAGGTTGGGTCGACGGCATAATTATTGCATAAGTTTTGACAACGAGTTTCGAAAATTCAGTTCAAAAATGAAAGGCCAACAACGCACAGAAGCAGTGGGAGGAGAACCATGAAAGTGCAGTATCATCACATCGCAGCTATTTTTTTGCTGGCATTTTTTGCAGCAGCCTGGGGCAACGTCGATCTGGTGCTGGAAAACGGCATTGTGGTCGAGACGAGCCGGGTTTCCAACGATTATCCGGTCTATGTCGAGTTGAGCGGCGATCTGACCGAAAGCGGCGCCAGCTACTTTATCGGCAAGATCACTTCGGGAACCCGCAGCAGTACCTTCAGCAAGTTTGCCGGATTCGACTGGAAAACCGCTATTCCGGCGGCCTCGACCGTCACCCGGATCACGTTGCCGTCAAGCGTGAATCCGCCGCTCACTCCGGGGGGACCGGCGACCGCCTGGAAGCGTTACTGGACGGTCAACAACAGCGGCGGTGCCGTTTCCGGGAATTTCGATGTTCGCTTTGCCACAGCGGCCCATCCCTACAATGAAAAAGCCGGCACCGCTCCCTATCGCGTGTGGCGGTTGGCCGCCAGCTGGGCAAACGTCGAGCCGAGTGTCGAAGAATCGGCAACCACCGGAGAGTGGACGGTTTTCAACACCACCGGCGCCACCCTGCCCGCCGGAAGCTCGACCTGGTATGGTGCGCCGTATGAACAGCTGGTCGCGAGGCTCTTTGCCAAAATCTGCTTCCAAGGATTATCGTATCGTACGGACAACCCATACTTGATCAGCCCCCCATCTCAAGCTGGCCAAATCCATCATCAATTCATGCAGGATATGGGATTCGGACAGGTTCCTTCAACTTCACCCTTTCGCGACCATTTAGCCGGACCGGCCACTATGCCCGATCATGTTGCCGACTGGATCTGGATAGCCGTTGTAACCGATCCCAGCGATGTCAATTCGATCGTCACCTCGCGCAGCGTATTCGTCGACATCTTTGGAAATATTCTGGAGAGCGACGGGACAACACCAGGTGCGCTGCTGGACATGGAGCCGAATCCGACTACCAATTACTATGTTTTGTTCAGGCACCGCAACCATGTGGCGGTAATGACGCAGTCAATGACCGGAGAACAATTGGCGGCCCTGAGCGCATCGGCGCCTTATGATTTTACCCAGTCGACAGATCAATACTACACTTATCTACTCAAGAATGGTTCAAAGCAAATCTCTTTGCAAACTTTTGGAGGCGGTACTCGACAGATATGGGCTGCCGTGGCCAGCGATGGATACTATGATACGAATAATTGGGCAAGTGTTTTAAACAACTATATCGACGGATATGATTCGGAACAGACTCGTACCGATGCACTACAAATGGGCTATGGATTGATGGGAGATTACGACTGCACAGGTTATGTGGATGGCTATGATAGCGATCTTTCATTTCAGAATGCCATTGAAGGAACTGTTCTTCCTATGCCTAAAGACATTTTGCAATAGATCTTAATTTTTGAGGAGGTGCATCAATGAAAAGACAACTTTATATTGTCCTTTTTATCTTGATTGGGACGACACTCTCGTTCGCCCAGCTTGATACACGGCTGATGTTTGTCAGCAACTACAAGAGTCCAGTGGACAACACAGCCACCGTGATCTTTGACGTGCAAATAAAAGGTGATGGTACCGCACATCCGATACGAATATTCCAGAATGCCATCCGTTTAAACGGTACACTTACGCAAAAACTCCAAAGCATCGTCACTGAAAACAGACTTTTTCCGAATGTTGATGATGGAGGCACCTACCAAATCAACGAGGCTTTTCCGGCTCTTCCTGATCAAAGTGCGACGTGGATCCAATTGCTCTATCAACATAGATCCGGCGAATCTGTCATTATCCCGAGTAACGAAGAATGGATTAGGGTAGTCACATTCAGAGTTACTTATGAGACAGTTGAACAGTTAGGAGCTGTCGATTGGTATCCTGACCCCATGCCGCCCATCTATTTCGTCAGCACTATGGATAATGTACATGTGCAGGGCGCAGAACTGCCCCCGGGATCGGAATTGCTCGAAATCAACTTGAATCCCCAGGTCGTTCCGGTGGAGTTGATCTCGTTCGAAGCCGCATCCACCGACGGAGTGGTCGATCTGAGCTGGAAGACGGCGTCGGAAACGGAAAATCTCGGCTTCAACATCCTGCGCAGCGAAAGCGAAAAAGGCGAATATTCCCGACTGAACAAGGAACTGATCCATGGCGCGGTCAATTCGACCAGCGAAAACAGCTATTCGTTTAACGACACGGAAGTCCATGCCAGCCATACTTATTTCTACAAACTGGTCGATATCGACACCTATGGCAATCAGATGGCCCATGGACCGGTGCAAGTCGTTGCCACCGCGCCAAAGGCTTATGAACTGGGCCAGAACTTTCCCAACCCCTTTAACCCGGAAACGCGGATCAAATACAAAGTCAAGGAAACCGGCCGGGTGCAGATAACCATCTTTAACACCCGCGGACAGGAGGTGCGCACGCTCGTCGACGAAAATCTCGAAGCCGGTTCCTATGAACGCATCTGGGACGGTCGTGACGACAACCAGAATCCGGTCTCCAGTGGCCTCTATTTTTATCGCATGCAGGCGGGGGACTATACCAAAATTCAAAAAATGCAATTGCTGCACTGATTCCTCTTGCATTCCTGACAAAAAGGGTTGTGCCGATCGGCGCAACCCTTTTTTTAATGCTCCCCCTTTTGCCGCCATCTCTGGCACGTTTGTTGAAGTATAGATGGTGAGCCTGACTCGAAAACGACTTAATATTTTGTTTTTTATAGTCTTACAAATATAGTGAAACCAAATGAAAAGCTATAAAAGAGTGACAGGCGTAATAATTATACTTCAATAACGAGCAAAACCGGAAATTCATGGCGTGTTTTATGGGAGGTGATTCATGTTGAAAAAGCAAAAAAATGTGAACAGCAGGGGTTGGCTGGCAGCTTTAGCCGGGGTAGTGGTGCTGATCGCCTCTATCTCCCCCCTAGCAGCGGCGCCGATTGTATTCCCGCTCTACGATCATATCTTTTTCCAGACCAGCGGTCCCGAAACACCACTGGACAACGGGGACTGGTGGGCGGCTCAAGATTACGGCAACCAGCCGCACCACTTTCAGATGATCGTCCCCGAGTCCGCCGATCCTGATTTCGTTGTGACCGTTCAAGTCTATGACCCCGAAAGTTATGAGACAAACGGCGATCTCGACGAGATGGACAAACCCAAAATCAACGGCAATGGTCGTTGGGATTATACCTATTTCCAGGTTGTGGCACCGGATGGTGAAACCCTGATCTCGGATGTTTCCTTTCCGCCGGATCCGATCACATCAGAAACCTGGCAAACAATCGCCGAGTTTCCGATTCGAGACTATGGTCCCGGCATCTATACCATTTGGGTATCCACCGAAGAGGATGATGAAAACGGCTACAAACTTGGTGTCCTGGACAACGATCCTGACGGCCAGCCCCATAATGGCGATGAAATCTCGTTATTGGCCTATCGCACATCGATCCAGTCCAACGGCCCTGGTGAAGTCATCCTGTGGTTCCATGTCGAAGAGAACAGAGAAAGAGTGAATGTTTGGAATTTTGACATGGATGGCGAAGAATCGACATGGCAATACGACATCACCAACCCGCTTGGAGAGACTGTTACCGGGACCATTTCCGGAGAGATGGAATGGAATACCGGCTCTCTCGAGCTGCCGACCTCTGATGGCGATGAATTTATCAATCCGGTTCCGGGGTGGTGGCGAATCAATCTCTATCTGGGCGATTTAAACCAGATCATCATCTATGGTCCACCCTACTATGACAATTGGTATGCCTTGCCACATCTGACGATCGATAAGGACGACGGCGTTACTGTGGTGGAAACCGGCGATATTTATACCTACCGGATTCGCGTGACAAACACGGGCCGCGGCATCTCTTACAACACCCGCGTCACCGACACAGTGCCCGACGGCATCGAATTCGTTTCAGCCAGCAGTGGCGGAGTTTACAGTGAAACGACGCGAACCGTAACCTGGGCACTCGGCGAATTGCCGAGCGGCTCGATCGTGGATTTGGAATTGACCTATCAAGTCGTTGCCGGACCGGGTTCAACGATCGAAAATATCGCCCGAGTTTGCTATGAGGATGAAATAGGTCTCGATTTTCCGGTACTTGAGGATGAAGACATCAATACCACCCCGCAGGAGCCGGGATCGATCGGCGACCGGGTCTGGCTGGATGAAAATCGAAACGGCCTTCAGGACCCCGGTGAAGTCGGTCTGGCCAACGTGCAGGTCAATCTACTCGATGGTGAAGGCTCAGTAATTGCCAGCCAAACAACTGGTGCCGACGGCCTCTATTCCTTTAGCGATCTGGAACCTGGCATCTACCAACTCGAATTCATCCTGCCGCCCGACTATTTTTTCACCGCCATGAATCAGGGCGATGATGATACGATCGATTCCGATGCCGATTCAGAAACCGGACGGACAGTGCAATTTGCGCTGAACTGGGGCGACCACCCAACCATCTGGGACGCTGGTGTGCAACAGAAACAGGTTTCCGACCTGCAGATCGAAAAAATAGTCAGCGCCGACAATATCAAATTCGGCGAGACTTTTACCTACACGATTCGCGCCTGGAACAACGGGCCGCATGCCGCTTTTAATGTCGAAATCTATGACGATTTCCCGGCCAATCTCGAATTCGTTTCCGCCGTTCCGGCACAGAACGAAGGTCCCAATCCACTTGTCTGGATTGTTCCGGTTATGGAACCCGGCGCCGAACCCTTTACCATCGTCCTGACCGCACGCGCGTCAGATGTGAGCGGTGCAATGGATAACCATGTTTTCGTTTCCAGCGAAAATCGAGACCCCAATCTCGACAACAATTCTGCAGCCGCACAGGTCCATGTGCTTGTGCCAATTCAACTCTCGTCTTTTTCAGCAAGCTGGGAACAGAACGCCGTCATCCTGCACTGGACCACTGAATCGGAAACCGAAAACATGGGTTTTGATCTCTATCGCGCCGAAACTGCAGAAGGCGAATACATTCGCCTCAACGACCGCATGATCAGCGGCGCCGGCAACAGCCAGGTTTCGCAATCCTATTCCTATCTCGATAACAAGGAACTGGTCGCCGGCAAGACTTATTTTTACAAATTGGCCGATATCAGCTTTAACGGAGAGGTCAATTACAGTCAGTCGATTTCACTTCAGGCCTCCAGTCCAAAAAGCTATTTGCTCGAGCAAAACTATCCGAATCCTTTCAATCTCGAAACGCGCATCAAATTTGCTCTTAAAGATCCCGGCTATGTCGAACTGGATATCTACAACACCAATGGTCAGCACGTGCGATCTCTGGTCACCGCCAGCCTCGAAGCCGGCAGCCATACCATCACCTGGGATGGACGCGACCAGGATGGCAATGTGGTGCCGACCGGAACCTATCTCTATTCGTTGCGTATCAACAATTTTGAAAAAATGCAAAAGATGATTCTGCTGAAATAAGGAAAATTTTCCTAAACCAAAATAACCCAATCGCTCACCCGGAACGGGTGCAGGACTCGGTTTTTCGACCGCACTGGGTCATCCAGGCAACACCGGTCTAAAAAATGGGGCTCCTGCACCCGTTCTTTTCTTTTTCATTCCTACTTTTAGCATCGGTCAACACAGTCGTTGACACGACCATAATTTACTATTTTTATTAGCTTTACATTATTTTCAAACTTTTCAAAAACCTGATTGTCCAATTCGTCGAGGGTTTGGTGTAATATTTGCATTCCAGTGGCAAAATACCCGGCGTTGTCCTGGCAGGCAAAAAAATGCGCAAATTTATCTCGACTCTGCTTCTTTTTATTCTCGGTTTCGCCTCGGCCCACACGCTTTTCGCCCAGCAACCGCGTGTAACACAATGGCGTGATGTCGAAGGTTGGAACAAAAGCATTCACAAAGTCCCCCCTTCGGGTCAATTCAGTGGAGCATTGTCTGGATCCATTATCAATACCCTGCCAGCAAATCCTCTGCTCACCAGAGGCCGAATCGCCCTGATCGTTCACGAACGACTGCTCAAAAGTTTGTCCCACGAATTGGAAACATATTCGCAAGATCTCACCGGTGTGGGTTTCGGTGTCATTGTTTTTGAATATCGCGGAGGCAGCGCAGCAAGCCTGCGAGACTTTTTATACGACCTCTATCGACAGCAGGAAGGTCTGAGCGGCGCCGTGCTGATCGGCGAAATCCCCTATGTCTTATTCGAATTGGCACAACGCGACTATTCCTTTCCGGAATACGAGGATTTTCCTTGCGACCTTTTTTTTATGGATCTCGATGGCGAGTGGTTGGACGTGGGAGACGGGGACATCTTACAGGGTGAAAACGGCAAATACGATCAACGTCGCGGCAATCTCTCCCTTGAAATCTGGGTGAGCCGTATCGCCGCCCATAATCTCTATCTGCTCGGCGACGAAACAGAGGTTGTGCGAGCTTACCTGAAGAAAAACCATGAATTCCGCCATGGGATTTATCAGCCAGTACGCAGGGCCTTGATTTACAACGATGACGACTGGCGTGAAATGACGGCGAGCGATATCACCAACGCCCAGGCCTTTTACGCAGCACAAGCCATTCAAGCCGTTGATGAACCCAATACCACCACCGCAGCGCACTTGAAAACCGTTCTGGCCGATAGTATCATCGAGTACCTGCATATCCGTTCGCACGGATCAAGCCGGGCGCATTCGTTTGTCGAACAGGATTATTCAACAGTCAGGCAGGTCAATACCTTTGATTATTTGCACCACGATCCCCAATCGATTTTTTATTCGCTGTATATCTGCGCAGCAGCCGATTTTACCATGAACAATTACCTGGCTGGAGCGGTTCTCTTTAATCCCGATCGTCCGGGGCTGGTGGCCTGGTCGAGCAGCAAAATCGGCGGTATGTGGAGCGATCGAGTCTTTTATCAACGGCTCGGGCAGGAGGCGACTTTTGGCAATGCCTTCTTGACCTGGTTGAATCAGGTTTTGGATCAGCCCACTGAAAGCGATGCATCCTGGTGGTATGGTATGCTTTTGATTGGCGATGGCAGTTTGACGCCGCGCGAGTATCGATCCTTCCGAACGATTGCACTGGAATCGCCAGTTCTGCAAGGTAAGGATGTCGGATTTTGGCATCTCGATCAATGGCACCTGAATCGAGGAACGGAAATACTGATTGCCGACAAAATCGACGGTACATCGCCGACGATCGAACTGGCCTCGAGCCGGCTGGTACAGCGAAACGAATGGTATGGGCAACCCGTTCAAACGGAAGAGATGCCGGATCTATACGGAAAGCAGGCCTTGACAACCGCTGACCTGGATCTCGATGGCTGGAAAGATCTCATTCTTATCCATGCAGGGAGCGAAACAGGAACGATGGAAACCTGGCTTTGGCATGAAAAATCCGGATTAAAGCCAACCCTTCGTCGCAACCAGGCGATCCCCCTCCCCTACCGGCCAGAGGCGCTCACCAGTACCGACCTGGGCAATGACGGTCTGCCAGATTTTATCGTTGCGGGAGCAAATCGACTCTCTTTTCTGGAAACCCGCCTTGCAGCCAATTCGGCTATGCCCGTGCGTCTTGAATCCGTTTATAACGATTCAAGCCGGATACACTGGAGTGCTGTCGGCAGCATGGACGCCGATCTCGATGCCGATCTCGATGGATTCGCCATCGGTCAAAAAGCAAATCAGCAGTGGATTTTGCGGATCTATGAAAACCGAGGCGATCGATCCTCTTTTGCCGTCCATGACCATCCTCTGCCCATGGGATCAAACTGGCGGATGCTTTGGGTGGACTTTGAATCCGACGGTTTGTCCGATTTACTGTTGAGCAGTGAAACGGAAGAACGAACAGGGCGGATTTTGGTGCTGCACAATCCCGGGGCCTCTGACCGCACTTGGGAGATGCAAACTGTTTTCGAATCCGAATGGCCGCTGAGTCAGATTCTTGCCAGAGATCTGAATCAGGACGGCGCTGCCGATTTGATCATCATCGGATCTCCCTCCGCTCAGCATACCATGGTTCAGACGCTGATCGCCCTCAAAACCGGAGCCTGGATTCCCGATTTCCAAGTCGAGTTTCCGTTCGCCGGTCGAGCAGCGCTATGGGATATGGATGGGGACGGGGACACCGATCTCTTTTTCCTGAGCGATGACGCCGGTGTCTGCCGCCTTCAGGTCAATCAATCACCCCGGAAAAATCGGGCACCGGCAGCACCGCTGAATTTTACCGCCGTTGCCACCAATGACACCGTCTCCTTTTTGTGGTCCGAAGCAACTGATTCGGAAACTCCTGGATCGGCCTTGCGCTACCAGCTCACTGTCGGAACCACCGTGGGAGGCAACGATATTTTTTCCCTTCTCAACCAAAATTTCGGTCGCGTCCTCGGTACCAACCGCGGATGGAGCCTTGCCGGATTGCCGCCTGGACGGTATTATGCACAGCTGCACACCGTCGACACCGGCGACCGATTGTCAGAGGCTGCGGCGGAAACTGCTTTTACCCTCCACGCTGCCCCTCTTTACCTGATCTGCAAAGCCTTTCTCGAGGGGCCCTACGATCCCGAACTCGGGCGCATGCGCGATCGGCGCGCAAATCGGCAAATCCTGCCCTCTGTTTCGCCCTATGATCCTTTCGTCCGCACAGAAAAAAATTTGCAGGGAATAGTCGACTGGGTTCGGCTGGAGCTGCGGATGACTCCCGAAGGGCAAGCGACAGCTTTTTGCGACGCCCTGCTGCGCAGCGACGGTATGTTGGTGAGCGCCGATAGGCCGGATACTCACCTGACAGTGGATGCATCGCCCGGCTCCTATTACCTGGCTTTGGTGCATCGCAACCACCTGACAGTCGTCAGCACCGATCCTCTGACTCTGAAAGCCGGGGAAACAAAAACCTTTGATTTTTCCTCAAACTGTATCGATCCGCAGCGCAGCATTAAACTTTCAACCGACCTTTGGGGCAGTAAATGCGGCGATATCGATCGCAACGGCTTGATCTCTCTGCAGGATGTCGACCAATGGTACGGTCGAATGACGCAAAGCGGATGGACCTTTAGCATCGCGGATCTGGACGGCGATGGTTTCGTTACAACCTCCGATTATCTGATTCTTTTCAACCATTTGCCCTGAAAACCCCCGCGAAACCCGAACGGCTCCCATAATCCTCTACTCGAACCCTTTTACCCTTCTCTCTTTGAATTTTGTAGCGAATAGTAAAATAATATCGTATATTTAAGAGATGACCGCGTTGAAAACTCACGCGTGCAACCGTTCAGTCAGGCACCTTGCAGGAGGCAACTATGAAAACGCATCACGGGGCCGCCCTTTCCCTGTTTCTGCTCGCTTTGCCGCTCGTTGCACAAACCTATGAAGCCCGAATCGATCAGTGGCTGAGCAACAACACCCTGGTCGTCGACCTCTTGTTCAACACCGTTGATGGCATGCCCGACCACCTCGGCGACGCCACCCTGGTTCTCGATTACAACGATGCTGCGCTGGCGTTTATCGGACAGGATACTCGCTATGACGGGCTGTGGGATTCAAATTATTCACCCTCTTATCTGCCGATGGTCGCCCAGGACTATCCGCCGCGCATTGTCATTCACATCGTGCGCACAGACCAGGGAATCGGCGTACCAGTACCGTTTGCACCCACACGGGTCATTCGGTTGCTGTTTCGCGTCCTCGATACCACCGCGCTGTCCGGTATTGCCTGGGATCGATCACAACTGACCCGTATTGCCGATTGGCTTGGCAATTTCATTGATTACAAATTTATCTTTTTGCAGCCGCCACCCTTTACCGTACCAATCGAGCTTTCCGGTTTTAGCGCTGAAATCGGCAGAGATGGTGTCCATCTCTGCTGGATCACGGAATCCGAAACTGAAAATCTCGGATTTATGCTGCAACGCGCAGTTGGAGACGAATCGCATTTCAGCCTCTTGAACGAAGCGTTGATTCCCGGGGCGGGCAACAGCCAGTCGCGCCAGTCCTATCGCTTTGTCGATACCGCCATCGAGCCCGGAGAGATCTACCGATATCAACTGATCAGTGTTGATTTCCAGGGCAATCAAGGCAAGCACGAGCCGATTTGTCTTCAAGTCATGCCCACAACACCGGTTCTGTCGCCCAATTTTCCCAATCCGTTCAATCCGGAAACAACCTTTTCCTTTTCTCTGCCAAAGGACGATCAAATCGAGATTTCAATTTACAACACGTTGGGACAAGCCATACGCGTTCTCGTGAACGCTCCGATGCAGGCGGGTGTTCATCGGGTTGTATGGAATGGTCTTGAGGATAGCGGCGAGCAGGCGGCAAGCGGCGTTTATCATGCGGTTTTGACCACATCGAGCCATCATCTGGTGCAACGAATTGTTTTGTTGCGCTGAACACCAGAACAGCCGTTCGGTTCACCGGTCGGGTCGGCGGGCTTCCAGCCAAAAGAGTTGGGGGTTTTCCTCGGCGCGCAAGATCATAAAGCCGCTGGATTTTAATTCGCTTGCGAGAACGGTGACCGGCGGCAGATAATCGTCGCAAATAGGCGCCGGCAGGTTGCCATGCAGGGTGTTGAGGTGATCGCTGTTGCAGGTATGAAGGATAAGAATTTTGCCGCCGGGTTTGAGCGCACGATAGAGTTCTTTTAAGACCGGCAAGCGGGAGCGGCAGTGCGGTATGACCGCCAGACAAACCGCTTTGTCAAAAAAACCAGACTGAACCGGCAGGCCCAATAGATCGGCACAAACTGCCGAGACGGTTTTTCCCCATTGCCCATAAGGCCCCACGCGTAGCATGGTCACGGCGCTATCCAGCGCCACCACCTGCCCCGTCTCTCCAACCAGCGGCGCCAAATAGCGCGTCAACCTTCCCGTTCCGGCGCCGGCATCGAGAACACGATCGCCGGCACGGACGCCGAATTCCAGCATATAGTTATAAAGTTCCGGACACTCTTGGCGCTTGAGCCAAGCAGAGGCCGTTTCATTGAAAAAATGACGATGAGCTTCCGACATAAAGGCGCTTTCCAACCATCAGGTTGAACGATTCCACTCGCCGCTGACCAACACACGGCGGAGCGCGTACAAAAGAATCGGCACAACGATCAAAATAACCAGGATGCCCGGCACACCGCGAAGGACGAGAGCGGTCGAGAGGGCGCCCGACGGGATTCCCAAAAGAGGGATCAGAGAGATCAGGACGAGAAAAAGAACGATACGCGAACCGAGCAGCGCGATAAACAGCACCAAAATATCGGGCAAACGGCAGTACCCCCGCAAAACGGCAATGACGAGGGCCAAAGCGCCCAATTCAGCCATCATCACCAGAACGATCGGCGGCGATATCGGCGGCATTCCGGTCAACAGAGTGGACAACAGCGGCGTCAGCATACCGACCAAAAGCGCCAATCCCGGGGGCAGAAAAAAAGCGCCGATCGCGATGGGCCAAAACATGGGCAAAAACAGCGCGCCCAGACCGATGGCATGGAAAACAATCGGAACCAGAATTCCCAACGCCATGACCATGGCTCCCCGGGTCACATAAACAATGGTTTGGGCTCCATGTGTGCTCAAAATCGAATTCCGCCATCGATCACCAGTGTGCGCCGCGGCATGGGATAGCCCGGCAAGGTCTCATAATCGGCGTTAAAAGCGTTTTTCAAACTCATCTGCAGACGAAAACACGAAAAAAGCGGCAAAGCCAGACTCAAATCGGTGACCTGATAATCGGCCATCGGCTGCGTACGCCGGTCGCCTCCGTAAAGATCCTGAACAACAAGAGTTTGGGCCATCAATTCGAGCAAGCCTACTCGGGCAACAACCCCCAGGCCGAGCTTTTTTCCCGGCGCATTCAGCGTTTCATCGCCCAGATCGTGTTTGGACCAGGTCGCATGTATTTCCAGCACGTCAATGGGAATCCATTCCGCTGTGATTTCATAACCGGTATGGACAAAATCAGCCGAATTGATCCATTGTCCGGTCATATAGAGGCCCTGCAAGCGGATCAAATCGCTTCCCCGCGCGTGAAAAAGCGCCAAATCCAGACGAGCGCAATCTCGCACCATTCGGCTTATTCCGATTTCTCGGTTCCACAACCGTTCGGGCTCCAGATCCGGATTGCGCGGCGGGAAAAGATAGAGCTCGCGAATAGTCGGACTGCGAAAACCCTTGGAATTTTGCAGGCGGATCGAGGTCTGGTCATCGAGATGCCAGACCAGGCCCAGACCGGGAATCCACTCGCGACCGGAGAGTTCGTGTTCTTCAACCCGCAAAGCACCCGAGAGGATCAGGCGCTCCCAGAACATCTGCTGCACATGCAGATAGGGTGCAAATTCGGTCACATCGAAAGATCCGAAACGGTATCCGGGGCTTTGGCTGGTAATCTCGCCGCCATAGTTCTTGACATCCAAGCCCAGCGTCGTTTTCTGTCCCGGCCAGAGTGCAGCGGTGTGATAGAGCATCGCGCCGACCGTTTGATCGGTCGAACGAAATCCATCATAAATTTTGTGGCGGCCGAAATTGCCGTGCGCTTTCAGAGTCGTCTCCCCTGTCGAACCGCTGTGGATCAAGGTGATATCGAGACCGGAACGAACGAGATCGTACCAGTGATCGGCATCCGGATTTGAACGCGTCCCCGGATCGTTCATGAGAATATCCGACCAGTTGGCGTTGATTTCGGCATGAAAGTGAGGAGAAATTTTTAACCCGCTATGCAGAGTGGCGACAGTGGATTCATAAGCGGAATTCGGCCGATGGCCATCGGTCTGATTTTGTGCGATAGAGAGTTGATAATCAAATCGTCCGGTATTGCCACCATGGCTGAGGCGAAGGCGCTGCTGGGCATAGGTTCCATAGCGCCCGTCCAGTCGGGTTATAAATCCCTTCTGTCTGTGTTTCTGCGAAACCAGGTTGATGACACCACCCATGGCGTTGGTGCCATAGAGAAAGGAAGCGGGACCGCGCACAACTTCGATCCGCTCGATGCCGTCGAGCGGATAGGCATCGGGAATGGCATGGCCCATCAGACCCATCATGTCCGGCCGGCCATCCCGCAAGACCAAAACTCCAGTGACCGGAGTGCTGCCGACCCCGCGTATGGTGATTCCGCCTGCCGCACCGCTGGCGACGCCGTATCCCATGACGTTCTTTTCGGTGAGAAACAGTCCCGGCACTCGATCCCGCACCAATTCCAGAGAAGAAACCTGAGGCGTGCGGCGAATGGTTTCCGCAGAGATGACGCTGATACTGGCCGCCAAATCTTTTTGTGCACCGGCGATCTTGGTCGCCGTCACGACAACCGGATTGAAATGATAACGCACCGAATCCGGTTTTTGAGTTTCGGCCGAAAGAGCGATACCGAACAAAATCAGCAGCCAGGCCGTGCAACGAAAAATCATCCCGACACTCCCTTTATTTAGTGAACCGCGTCGCTGGCCGAAGTTTTAACCAATTGACCGTGTTTCACGCCTTTAAGACTGGAGAGTTTATCGGCCAAGTCCTCGATATCCCGAGCACGCCCTCGAATCGCCAGCATCTCGAGACAATGGTGATGATCCAAATGGATGTGCAGCGTGGCTTCCACCTGCGCCGGACTGTCGTGCTGCAGCTGAACCAGCTTTTGCGCCAGGTCAAAGCGGTGATGATCATAGATCAACGTCAACGTCGCCACCCGGTCGCCCGCGTTTTCGGCCCATTCGTCGGCGATCAACTCGGCGCGAATCAGATCGCGAATCGCTTCCGAACGATTTTTGTATTTTTTGCGATGAATAAGTCGGTCGAATTTCTGCAACAATTCATCGTCGAGAGATATGCCAAAACGAACGAGCATTCGTCCTCCGTGTTACATTTTATCAAAAGGTAACACGTTTGCTGGAAAAAACAAGTAAAATATTGCAGATCAAGCAAATCATGGCGGGGAAAAATGGGAATCAGGAAAAGATCATGCTGCAAAAGGAGACGGTGGAGCGCTGCTCATCCATCTGCGCCTGGCGATAGTCGAGCAGATCGCCCCGAGAGGGGGGCAACAATTCGATAAAGGGCATCAAAGCGGAATAGCCGCAGATATGGTAAACATTATCCGATTCATCGATGTGTCTTTGCAGCGCAGCTGCGTCGCGCATTTTGATACAGTCAATGATTTTGCGGTCGTATTGCTCGACACAAGCCAAGTCCCGGGCCGACGGCGACCAATCATCGCCGTAAAGACGACCCACATGAGCGAGATCGACAGAGGCGATCAGGCAGACACGGGCGGGATAGGAAGAGAGAACGCTTTTCAACGCCGACAGGAATTCTTGATAAAGCACGTGCTGACCGGTGTCGTTCCCCGATGCGGAAAAAATCGTGTGCGGAAACGAGCAGAGGATCGGCAATATTTTAAAATCGTGTTGCAGGGCATAGCGCAGATAAACCGCCTGAAATTCAATGCTGTGTTCCTGAAGATGAAAAAATTCCTGATGGGAGAAATCACTTACGGTCCGGCGATCGATTTCGGCCAATAGCGCGCGGTCAGTTTGTACCACACCCAGGGGGGTATCGAAATCCAATCGAGTCGGAGCAAACGCCGTCATCAAACCCTGATGCCCGATTCCGAGAATTACATAGAGATCGGCTGGGCGGCTTTGCGCCAAATAGCGATAAGCGTGCGCGTAGCTACTGCCGGCCAGGCGAATATCGATATGAGGTACCACCAGCCCGGTTATTCGACGTGCGAGTATGCGATTGACCAAAGCATGGCTCTGTTGCACCTGGCGGTCATAAGCGTCGAATTCCTGCTTTAAGGCTGGTGAGTGTGATGGATAGGATTTTCCAGCATGTTGAGCTGGTCGACTCGACAGCCGACGATAGGCATCACAGATCTCTTGCATTCGCTCGACAAAGCGATCGTTTTGCAGAAAATAATTCTCATCCAGGATTTCTACCAACTCGGCAAACTGTTCAGGCAAAAGAAAGGAATTAAAAGCCTTCAGATATTCATGCCGGATATCCTGAGCCGTATGACGGCCGTCGAAAAATTGCAGAATGTAGAGCATATCCTCTGAAAAAGCGATGATGTTCGAGTTGATCTGCCAGGTATCGCGCAACCCCCAGATGGTTTGGTTATTCTGCTCGGGCAAAGGGGTGACTTCCAACCCCGGTCGCAGTTGCGGCATGACAGGTGCCGACTCTTGTTTTTTTTCAGGAACCGTTCGTTTGCGTTTGATCGTCACACGACACCGCTTGTTGGAATTTTACTGCATAGAATCGATATCAGGATAGATCAGAACCGTCCGGCGCAGCTTTTCGAAATCTGTGATTTCAGAGTTGCAGATCTGCATAATCGCGACCGCATCTTTTCCTTCTTTCAATGCTTTGGTGATCTGGTCGGTTCCCAGCAATTTGTTCAACCACTCTTCCCGCAGCAGCAGGTCATCGGGATACAAATCGCGCAGGGCGACGAGCAGATGGATTCCAAACTCGACGGAGAGAAAATCACGTGGATTGTTAACGGTCAGGAACAGGCCCTGACAGCGTTGGTGCAAATATTTTGGATTCATAGACTTGCCGGTCAACGCCTGAGGAACGAATGAAAGAGTATCGATCTGCACGTCTGCCGTGACGGTGGCACTCAGTCTGGCAGCCAACTGCGGCGCATCGATCCATGGAGCGCCGATGATGCGGAAAGGATTCGCGGTTCCCCGCCCTTCGGAAACATTGCTCCCTTCCAGAAGTCCGGTCGCGGGATAGACAAGCGCTGTTTGGGGTGAAACCATATTGGGGGAAGGAGGAATCCAGGTCAATTCGGTTCGACAAAAGGTTTGATCGCGACGCCATCCGTCGCAGGCAATGACGGTCAAATCGATCGGCCGGCCCCGATGTACCCATCCGGACTGGTTAAAAAGCAGAGCCAGTTCGCCCACAGTCAAACCATGGCGCAGGGGTATGGGGGCGATACCGACAAACGAAGCAAATTCGCTCGACAGCACCGGTCCTTCGACCAAAGTGCCTCCGATAGGATTGGGGCGATCGAGCACGAAAAACGCGAGATCGAATTCGGAAGCGGCTTGCAGACACAGATAGAGGGTGCTGATATAGGTATAAAAGCGCGTACCGACATCCTGGATGTCGAAGACCAGGGCGTCAAGTCCTTCAACCATCTTTGCGGTAGGACGACGCGTATCGCCATAGAGGCTGTTAATCGGAAGACCGGTAAGACTGTCGCTTAGAGTCGGTACGTCGGCACCTGCCTCCCTGTCGCCTCGAATACCGTGTTCCGGTGAAAACAGAGCTTCAAGCCTCAGTCGGTCGCTTTGCGCCAATATGTCGATGGCGTGCCGGCCGTCGGCGGAGCGTGCAGTGGCATTGGTGATCAAACCGATACGCCGACCTGCCAGCTCGGCAAAATCTGAGTCGACCAATCGATCCAGGCCAGTTCGAACCTGTGCCGACCCATTACACGTCAAACAAAAAAGATAAAAAAAGAAAATGAATGATTTGCAGCTCTTGCGGGCCATTCTCTATTCTTCCATCTCCAACAGAGCATGATCGACACTGCGCGGCCGCACAACCGGCACCAAAAGCGTCTCGCCCGGATAGAGGCGAGCGATATCGACTTCTGGATTGAGACGTCGCAGCAACCAGAGCGGAACAGTAAAAGTTCGATTGCAAAGGTGCCAGATATTATCGCCACTCCGAATGCGATAGGAACGGGTGGAATCGATACGAAAATGGCCGAAAAAATCTTCCTGAATACCTTTGTGGTATTCGAGCCGGCGGCGATGAAATTCGGCGGCGGAAACCTGAGTAAAGATCAGAGACAATTTTTTGCCGATTTGAATCTCCTGTCCATAGGGCAAACCATTGACATCGCGCAGGCGCTGGGCCGAAATACCGAGCCATTCGGCAAAATGCCCCAATGTCTCTTCCGGCTCAACGACAACAGATTGATCCGTGGGCGCTTCAAAAGCCACGGTGAATCCGACGACTGCCTCCGGCTCCGTCAACGCTGAACGGAGCGGTAAAAACGGTTCAGCCGCCACAGACGTCTGGGGCAGATCGGTCGACTTTGTTTCCACAACAGAGGCCGCTTCCGGCTCCAATCCACCGCCTGGTGTCTCTGCAACGGGTTGGTAGGCTGTCTGAACCGGGGTTACCGATTGGCTGATACCCGGAAGCTCGAGTATCTGTCCGACGCGGATGCGATGCGGATTGTCGATGTCGTTGAGCGCCATCAACGTAGTCAAATCGGTACCGAATTGGCGCGCGAGATTGCCGAGATTGTCTCCTCGTTTGACGCGATAGTATCGATCGCGGACCTGAGCATCGTGCTTATCGATGTCGGCAATCGTCGCATACAAAGCTTCATAATCCCTATCGATATCCAGAGGCAATCGCAAGCGAAATCCTTGAGGAACACGGCGCTGCGATTTGAGGATCGGGGCTCGTAAGGCGGGATTATGGGTTGCAAGGGTTTCGATATCGAGTCCAAAACTTTGTGCCAGTAGAGAGAGAGGAACATAATGCGGAACGGTCAAGACTGCCATGGGCTTGGGTGTTTCCAGCGTAAGCGCACCAAAATAGCGATCGATGTTTGTGGCAATTTCCCTGGCCGCCAGAAATTCAGCATAGAAATTTCTCGATGCAAAACCAAAGCTGCGACCGCGATACGATTCGACAATCACACCGATATCGTCGGTTTCCAATTGCCGCTTTGCCCGGCGCATGCCGTTCAATCCGTGATTGTAAGCAGTAATCGCCAACGGCCAACTCAACAGTTCCTCATAATTCTTGGCCAGCAATTTGGCAGCGGCCTCGGAAGACCAGAGCGGATCCAGACGTTCATCGATCGAATAGTCGATTTTAAGAAAAAGACGGCCGGTGTGGCGGGTAAATTGCCACATGCCCGCCGCTCCCAGTTTTGAATAAGCGTGATAATTAAAGGAAGACTCGACATGCGGAAGATA
Source organism: Candidatus Zhuqueibacterota bacterium (assembly GCA_016929055.1). Classification (GTDB taxonomy): domain Bacteria; phylum Zhuqueibacterota; class Zhuqueibacteria; order Residuimicrobiales; family Oceaniaggregativiventaceae; genus Sulfursilanivivens. The sequence goes on along the minus strand of JAFGJN010000236.1, from coordinate 13,961 downwards.
TGCGAGATCTTCGGGCACCTGATATTGGCGCAAAATACCCTTGATGGTATCGAGATATCGGCCGGATCGCACCACGCCATCGCGAAACTGTGAACGCAACCCCTTTTGTGCGCGCAGATTGCCGATTGCACGCATAAATTTGTCGGGCTGATCGATGTCTTCCCAAAGCTGATACACAACATAAGCCTTGGGTGAGAGCGTTGAGGGATCGATCTCGCCTTTTCGGCCGAGATCGCGCAAAATATCGGCGTATTCTTTCTTGACCTCTTCGACTTGCTTCCACTGCTCGCGTGACAGGGTGCCGTTGGAATCGGGAGCAAAGGAGACAACCTCATAGATGACTTGCAGATTATCTCTGTCGTGGAGGACAACCTGATGAATATCAAATTTCGAATAGACCTGGATCCAAAAATCGACATTCGGCTTTAAATTTTCCGGCAGCGGGAAAATCGTCTCCGCCGGCAAAAATTTGAATAGAAACAACAGGATTCCCACTGCCCCCCAAACAACCACAATACCCTTCCGCATCTTTATCAATATTTCCGTTCCTCTCTTTTTACTCTGATTCTGTTGCAGCGGAACTCGATTTGACACAATTGATCGATTCGCTGGGGGCGACGACAGCACCTCGCACCAGCAGCTGGTCGAATCCTGTTCCAAGAGCGTTTGATCTGTCAATCATTTAGCCGGTAGAGGAACCGTGTCATCTCGGACTACCTTCAAAGCGCCACACTTGTCTCGGGAAAAGACAGATGTCGCAAAACAAAGACAAACATCGATCGCCGCCACGCCAAAAATTATTGTTTTTATTATTTTTATTCGCCTGCAAAGAAGGCTCTCACCGCTGTATTCGCACACCAAATTTTGTTGCAGAAAGTGCGCCAAATACTTGGCAATCCGAATCTAAAGACTCTGCCGATCGCCAAGAGAGAAAAAGACGACGCTCAGTTTATATCCGGGCCGACTTGAAAATCCAACTCATCCCAATCCATTCGATCTTTTTCGAAAAAGAGATCGGCCAGCGCGGGGTTGTAGCGCAGAATATTGCCAACGATTTCGATCAATCGTTCGTGATCGAGCTTTTTTATTTCAGCGATCTTTTCACCGATATCGACAAAATCTCTACCATCCTGAATCCACGCATACAACAGAGCGATGATATGTCGACAAATTTGGCGCGATTCACCGCATGAACAGGATCCGCTGATTTGCCGACCAAAAATCCGCACCCGTACATCATACCATTCAATCAGATCGCCTACGCGTCCGGAAAGGATGTTGCGATAGACATTGGCATGAGATATCTGCACACCCTCGTAATAGGCGAACGCTTGCCCTTCGCTCACCTGGCGATCCAACTCTTCGACCTGTTCGAGTTGCAGATCCAACAGATCGGGCGTGATCTAATCGTTTGACTTTTTCGTCACCATCCCGGCTCACTTGTTTTTATCCCCCGCCCTTGCCACCCGCGAACGCCGCAAAAATACACGTACTGTGAGGCAAAACCTTCTCGATCGTTCTTTGAATAATACCAAAGCAGGGTATAAAAAACAAGGCAAAAAAGAGAACTTTTGCCGCCGATCAGGGCCGATCAGGGGGTAGAAAAGGTGGATACCTCCTGCAAGACTTGGGCGGGAATGATTTTGACGGAATCCAACAACAATCCGACCGGATCGGAACTTTTATGAATGTTCTCGCTGAGAAAGCGCCGCCAGGAACGAGCTGCTGGTTTGCCTTTGAAAAGATTGAGCATCGGATTGATAATCTTGTGGACGGATGTAGACGACTCGGTTAATTGCCGATCGAGATATTCCGCCATGGCTTCGATGATCCGGCCGCGGCTCTTCTGCGGCGCACAATCAGCAAAAATAACCTGATCGGCCAAGCTGAAGGCATAGGGATGGCCATAAGCAGCTCGACCGACCATGACGCCGTCGACATGCTCCAGATGCGAAAGGACCTGCTGCAGAGTCGTGACCCCGCCGTTGATATCGATTAAGCTTTGCGGAAAATCGTTTTTAAGCCGGTAGACTTGCGCATATCGTAAAGGCGGAATAGAGCGATTTTCTTTCGGGCTCAAGCCGCTTAGCCTAGCAATTCGGGCGTGAACGATAAAGCGGTCGCATCCGCCCTCGAGGACAATGCGCACGAAATCCGCCAGATCGTCATAGCCCTCCAGTCCGTCGATTCCGATACGATGCTTGACCGTAACCGGTATGCTGGACACTTTTTTCATTTCATGCACCGCGTCTGCCACGCGTTGCGGTTTGGCCATCAGACAAGCGCCGAACCGGCCACTCTGCACCCGATCGCTGGGGCAACCCACATTGAGATTGACTTCGTCATAGTCGTAATCCCTGGCGATGCGCACGCATTCGGCCAATTTTTTCGGGTCATCGCCACCCAGCTGCAGAGCCAATGGTTTTTCCTCACAGGAATAGTCGAGCAATTTTTCCCGATCACCATGCAAAAGGGCCGATGTCGTCACCATTTCGGTATATAAAAGTACCCGGCGTGAGATCAAACGAAAAAAATAGCGAAAGTGGCGATCGCTCCAGTCCAGCATCGGAGCGATACTCAAAGGACGAGGAATGGCCATCGATTCAGTCGTCATATCGTCAACAGCAGCCATCTTTTTAAACCCCCAAAACATAAAGAGCCCAGAGTCCGATGACGTTTCCGGCATAAACCGCATCGCCTTTACGACTGAGGATATGATCCGCGCTGCCAAGCGATATCAAACTTTTATCGCCTTTGGCGGATTGAAAAGTTTTCAATGCTTGCGCCATCGGCACGGTTTGATCCTGAGGAGAATGGCAGATCAACAGCGCCAGACGAGAATCGATAGGCGACGAAGAATGGCGCTGCAAATCCTTAAAAAACTCTGCAGTCAGGCGAAAGCGGTTGCCACCGATGGTGACAGTCGTTTCGCCTTCCTGAAGAGCGCGCTCGCGCGCCTGTGTGAGCACGCTCCCCAGATGCGAGGGTTCATACGGCGAAGCGATAAGAACGAGGGCACGGGCGGTTGCGATTTTCGGCGCAGCCAGCTGAATGGCAGATCCCCCCAAAGAATGGCCGATGAGCAATTGCGGCGACTCGAATTTCTTCTGCAGAAATTCCGCTGCGGCGACGATATCCGCAACGTTATGCATCAACAAAGTCGAGCTGAAATCCCCCCCGCTTTCGGCTATGCCGGTAAAATCGAAACGAAAAACAGCGATCCCATAGCGGATCAAGGTGCGGCTGATCCAAACGATACTCTTGAGATTTTTCGAGCACGTGAAACAGTGAGCATAGAGCGCATAAAATTTCGGTTCGGTCTCGTCGGGCAAATCCAGAATCCCAACCAGCTCTTCTCTGTTGCGATTCAGGAAAACATGACGCTCGCTTTTCATCTCTTCTTTTCCTCGAAAAGGCCAAGCTCTCCCCGGGTAGCTGCGCACAACTCCAGGATCGCTGATGCCTTAAAACGAAATCGCGGTGTTGGGCAAGGCTTGACGCAAGCGTTCCAGCTCTCCCGGCTCCAGCGGATTGCGATCCAAATAAAGGTAACGAAGCCCGTGCAACCCCTCGAGATCCCGAGGCAGACGGCTCAACCGGTTGTCTTTGAGGCTGAGAATGCGCAACTTGGACAACCGGCTGATTGTATCGGGCAATTGACTCAAGCGGTTGTCATCGAGATAAAGCTTTCGCAAATTCGTCATGCCATCGATCGATTCCGGCAGGGCTTCCAATTGATTTTCACTGAGAATCAGTTTGTCCAGTTCCCGCAAATCACCGATACTTTCGGGCACTTTACGCAATCTGTTTCCAGACAAATAGAGCTGATGCAATTTTTTCAGCCCGCCAAAATCAAGTGGCAAATGATCGAGGCAGTTATCGTCGAGATAGAGAGTTGCCAAGGTTTTCATCTGGCAGAAATCAACGGGCAACCGGGAGAGTTGATTCCGTTTCAGATGCAATTGACGCAGCCGCCCCAGGCCGCACAGAGAAGAGGGAAGTGATTCCAGTTCGTTTTCGCCGAGATAGAGATACTCCAGATCAGCCAATTCACCGATCTCTCGCGGAAGTTGGCGCAAGTGATTTTTTCGGACATCGAGGCGCACAAGTTTTTTCAAAGCACCGATCGATCGGGGCAGCCCTTCCAAGCGGTTTTGAGAAAGCGAGAGATCGCGCAGCTCCGACAATTCACCGATTCGATCCGGCAGACGAACCAGCAAATTGCCAGACAGATTGAGTTCCTGCAATCGCTCGAGTTTTGCCACAGTACCAGGGAATTCCTGGATAAGGTTGTTAGCAAAATTCACAGTTGTCAGATTCTTTAAAGCAAATATCCGTTCATCAATTCCCTCAAAGAGATTGTTGTTGGCGATCAAAACCCTCATTTCTTCGAGGCTGCCAAAATCGTCTGGAAGCGATTTCAGAACATTGCCGGAAAGAACGAGCGATTCGAGTTGTCGCAAATTCGAAAAACCCGACTCGATTTCTCCGATTCTGTTGTTCGCGACCTCGATATGTTTTAATTGCGGCGATCGGCTCAATAGGCGAGGCAGAGAGTTCAGATGATTGCCATTAAGGATCAGGACATGCAATCGAGGCAGACGAGTGAGAAATCCGGGAATGCTCTGAATGGCGTTTGCGCTCAGGTCGAGTCTTTGCAAATCAACGAGTCGGTCGATTTCCCGAGGTATGGTGGTCAAAGGTTTGTCTGACCGGCTTTTCATGCGCAATTCATAGACGATTTCAGGTTCAGCCAGGGCCTCAGACAAGGAATCGAACCGATACTCGGGCGGGATGACCGGTGAATCGGCATGGGCAACGCGAAAGAGAGTTAGGGCCGAGAGCAAAAAAGCGATGCGATACATCATCAGCCCGCGGCCGTTTTGTCGGTTGAATAAGGGTGACATAAACCTGAATCTCAAAACTTGGTTTCAAATGAAATTTGAATTTCGGATTGCTTCTCCGTAGAGTCTTTCTGCTGCTCGAAACTCAATAAAGTCCGGCAAGGCTTGCTGAACCGATAGACAAGGCCAAAAATCCAGCGAGCTGTCGAATCCGAATCCGCAAGTCGATCGAGAACGAAACGGTCACGCCGACCGATCACTGACCATCGATCGAGGGCCCGCCATTCCGCAAAGAGCGACCAGCCGTTATTGCTGAGACTCGTTCCGCTGTCATCGATATACTCGCCTTTGTAATCCCCCTTACCGCGGAAGAGCTGCAGAGTAGCGGTCATCGACCGAGATTCCCAGGCAGCATGCACTATCTGGGTACGCCAAACCGGAGCCTCGACCGTATTGCCCTTGCCGAACATACTGGCATAGGCGAATTGCAGGGCCGGAAAAGAGTCGGGCAGTGGTCGCCAGGAAAAGCAGGCTTCTAGCGTCTTATTTTGGTTGCGCTCAATGGCATGGTAGCCGCCACCGTTATAGGCGCCGACTGCCACGGATCCATATCGACCGATCTGCGCAGCTTCGGGATAAGGCAACTCGTCTTTTGCCAAAGAACCGCCGAGCAAAGTTTTCAGCATCACCCCAAAATCTCCTGAATTGAGCAAATCGCTGCGTTCCAGAAATAAAGGCCCCTGCATACGATAGGTATTGATCTTTTCTTCATAATTCAACCAGGGACGGTTCACCAAGCCAAACTGCAGCGCTGTTTCCTTTACAAACCCAATATTCGGCACCAGGGCCTGAACATAACAATATTTCAGCCGCATTTCCAGATCGCCTTCGCCGTCCCCATCCCGATCGACCGATATGTCCGGTGTGATGCGGCCGGAAAACCGTTGGGAAAACACCTTTTCGATCGTGATATAACCTCGTTCCACTGCAAATTGGCTGTAAGGTTGATTGCCAACTTTGCCACTTGAAAACGCAAGAAACCACTGACCGCCGATACGCAATCCAGTTAGAGCGGCAACCCAGTCTTCGGCTTGGGTAGAGTCGATCGTTTTCGGAAGGCTATCTTTAGAATTTTCCCTTGCCAATAGAACCGAACATCCGATCACCAACAACAGAAACACACCTGCACCTTTTTGCATTGCATCCACACTTTTTGTTTGAATCAACAATCATTGATCTAAATACCTTCCGTGCATCAGTCAAGAGGCATGCTGGAAAAAATCGAATCTGGGCCAAACGGGGTAAAAATTAAGTTAATTATTTTTTTTTTTGAATCAAGAAATAATTGAATCTTTTGCTGTAAATCGGTATATTGGCGAAATTTTTTCAAACAGCCGCGCAGGAAACCGCGCTCGATTCGAACACCGCCTACAACGGAGAAACCGCCCATGGAAGAAAACCTGACAGGCTATCGGCGAACGTTGGTCGGCATCCAGATGCTTTTTGTCGCCTTTGGCGCTCTGGTGCTCGTCCCTTTGCTGACCGGCCTGGATCCATCGATCGCTCTGTTCACGGCCGGAATCGGCACCCTGATATTTCACTTGATCACCCGCACCAGCGTACCGGTTTTTCTCGCCAGTTCGTTCGCTTTTATCGCACCGATTCAGTTCGGCATCAAGCAGTTTGGAATCGGAGAAACCCTGGGAGGTCTGGCCTCGGCCGGTCTGGTCTATCTCGCCCTGGCGGCTCTGGTCAAATGGCGCGGGCCTCAGGTCATCGAGCGTTTTTTACCCCCCGTGGTCACGGGACCGGTCATCATGGTCATCGGTCTGAAATTGGCACCGGTGGCGGTCAATATGACCAAAAACTTTGACGCTTCCGATGTCCTCGATCCATTGGCCCTGGCCGTTGCGCTGATCACACTGACAACAACAGTTTTTGTGGTCATGAAAGGCAAAAAACTTTTCAGTTTGATTCCGATTCTCTGCGGCATCATCGTCGGCTATGCTCTCTGCATCATTCTCGGGGTCGTGGATTTTGCTGCAATTCGTAGCGCAGCCTGGATATCGCTGCCCTGGATCCAGGCGATGCGCGATGGCAGTTATGCTTTGCCGGTGTTCGATCCGGCGGCCATCCTCTACATCCTTCCGGTGGCGCTCGCTCCGGCCATCGAACATGTGGGAGACGTCATCGCCATCTCTTCGGTTACCGGAACCGACTATTTGATCAAACCCGGTCTGCATCGCACCCTGGCGGGCGACGGCCTGGCCACCACGACCGCCGCGCTGCTGGGGGGACCGCCCAACACCACTTACTCTGAAGTCACCGGAGCGGTGGCCTTGCTCAAAGTCAAGGATGCCGGTCTCATGCGCATCGCCGCGATTGCCGCCATCATCCTGGCGTTTTTTGGCAAACTCAACGCCGTTCTCAAGACCATCCCCATTCCGGTCATGGGTGGAATCATGGTGCTGCTGTTCGGCATGATCGCTGTCGTGGGCATCAACACGCTGGTGCGCGCCCGCGTCGATCTCAGCCGCTCCCGCAATCTGGTTATCGCCGCCGTCATTCTGGTCTTTGGTCTGGGCGATATGAGCCTGGGAGCGGGCGAATTCCAGCTGGCCGGCATCGGCCTGGCCGGCGTGGTGGGTGTGCTGCTCAATGCTGTGCTCCCCAACTCTAAAGAAACTGAAAACTAGACAAACCCTGTCGCAAGGAAACACAAAAGGAGACAACCGATGAAATTTCTCTACTGCTGTACACTGGTCGGTCTTCTGACCACCGCCGCGTTTGCCCAGAATCTGCAGCTGCATTACGATCTAGGAGAAGATCGTGAATACGTCACCAGCACGCTGGAAATGTTCAAACCCGATGAATACGGCGCTACATTCTGGTTTGTGGACATGGACTATGATCACGAATCCAACAGCTCTGTTTCCCTTGCCTATTGGGAAATCGCCCGTTACATCAAATTGCCCTTTGCTCCCCGCCTTTCCGCCACAGTCCAATACAATGACGGTACGGTCTATGGCTATCCGCTGGGACCGATCTGGCTTTTCGGCGGTTCAGCCGCGGTTCTTTCCGGGCCTGTTTCGCTGAGCATGGATATCCTCTACCGCAATGTCGTGGGCGAAGCATCGGACGGATTGCAGGTCACCTTTGTCTTTTTTCGCTCCTTGCTCAATAACAAGCTTCATTTCACCGGCTTTTGCGATGTCTGGACTCAGGATGATCCCGCCAAGCCCGATGAATCGCAGGTGGTTTTGCTGACCGAGCCGCAACTCTGGTACAACGCCGGCAAACATCTGGCACTGGGCGGCGAGCTGGAGATCAGCAACAATTTTCTGCCCGGCAAGGATGGGGTGCAGATCATGCCAACACTCGGTGTCAAATGGAATTTCTAGACTTTTTCGGTTGAATCCAGGCTTTTGAGCTCTCAAATCGCTGGCGCCGCGCGATCGCGGCGCCCGGTTTTTCACTTTTACCCGAGGTTGACAATGGAAAAATTGTTCAAACTCTCGCAGAATCAGACGACCGTACGCACAGAGATACTCGCCGGAATCACCACCTTTCTGGCTGCCATGTATATCATTGTCGTCAATCCGGCCATCCTCAGCGCCACCGGCATGTCGTTGAACGGCCTGATTACCGCCACCATTCTGGTTTCAGCTTTCAGCAGTATCGCCATGGGGATCTATGCCAATAACCCCATCCTTTTGGCCCCCGGAATGGGATTGAACGCCTTTTTCACCTATTCGGTGGTACTGGGCATGCAGGTACCCTGGGAAACCGCTTTGGGCGCGATTTTTTGGTCCGGCATTGTCTTTTTGCTTTTGTCGATCCTGAATGTACGAACCCTGATCGTTCAGGCGATTCCCAAACAGCTTCGCTATGCTGTGGCGGCCGGCATCGGCCTCTTTATCTCGTTGATCGGTTTCAAGAACGCCGGTTTTATCGTTGCCAACGACGCGACACTGATCGGTTTTGGGGGCATGACGCTTCAGACCGGGCTTTTTGTGCTGGGCCTGCTGATCACCTCGATCCTGGTCATTAGAAAAATACGCGGCGCGCTGATCATCGGCATCGTCCTGACAACCGTTCTGGCCATTCCCTTTGGCCGCCTGCTTGGCGGTCAAGTCCTGGTGGGATGGGAAGGCATTTTTCGAGCACCGGACTTTTCCCTCATCGGCAAAATGGATCTGATCGGCTCCCTCAAATTGGCCATGCTGCCTGTGATGCTTTCGTTTCTGTTCGTCGACATGTTCGACAGCCTTTCGACCTTTATTGGAGTCGCTGAAGCGGCCAACCTGACCGATGCAGACGGCGAACCTCGGCGCATCAAAGAGTCATTGATTGTCGACGGTTTTTCCACCACCATCTCGGGTCTCCTGGGCTCCAGTTCGGGCACCAGCTATATCGAATCAGCCGCGGGTATCGAAGAAGGCGGACGCACCGGCCTGACGGCGGTCGTTTCCGGATTGTTGTTTCTACCCTTTCTTTTTCTCTCGCCTCTGATCGGTAGTGTTCCCGGGCTCGCTACCGCCCCTGCCCTGGTGCTGGTCGGTGTTTTTATGATGAAACCGATCCTGAAAATCAATTGGACCCAATTCGACGATGCGATTCCGGCTTTTCTGGCCCTTTTGCTCATTCCCCTGACCTATTCCATCACTCAGGGAATCGTCTGGGGATTTCTCAGCTGGACCGTCATCAAACTCTTGACCGGCAAAACCAATGAAATCACACCCATGCTGCTGGTCATCGATCTGTTTGCCATCCTGGCGCTGTTTTTCTAATCATACAGAGGGGAATACCTTGTCGATTTTGCGTATTCCCGGTCGGTTTGCCCCGAGCCTGATGGTGCTTTTGATCGCCTGTCAGGTTCGGGCGCCGCAACCCGACCGGGTCAGGGGTGTCTGGTTGACCAATGTCGACAGCCGGGTTCTCGACAGCCGAGAATCCATCGCCGAAGCGATGCAATTTCTGGCCGATCACCATTTCAATGTCGTCTTTCCCGTCGTCTGGAACAATGCCTATACCCTCTATCCAAGCGCGATCATGGACAGCCTCTTTCGCACCCCCATCGACCCCCGCTTCGCCGGCCGCGATCCGCTTGCTGAAGTGATCATCGAAGCGCATCGACACGATATCGCTGTCATTCCCTGGTTCGAATACGGCTTTGCCGCTTCACACAAAAAAAACGGTGGCAGAATTCTGGAGCGCTATCCGCACTGGTCGGGCCGCGATGCCGAGGGCAACCTGTTGAGTAAAAACGGCTTTGAATGGATGAATGGTTGGCATCCCGAGGTGCAGGATTTCATTCTGGGATTGGTAGAGGAAGTCGTCGATACCTATGACGTTGATGGTGTCCAGGGGGATGACCGTCTGCCGGCCATGCCGGCGCACGGGGGATACGCAGAGATGAGCCGAATGCTCTACCGCGCCGAACACAAAGGCAATGATCCTTCGGACGATGCAGCAGAACCGACTTGGCTGCGCTGGCGTGCCGAGCGGCTGAACCGGTTCGCTCAGCGGCTTCACCAACAGGTCAAAGCCACCGATTCCACCCTGATCGTCTCCTGGGCTCCCAGCATCTATCCCTGGTCACTTGAAGAATATCTGCAGGACTGGCCAGCGTGGGTGCGTGGCGGCTATGCGGACTGGGTCCATATGCAGGTTTACCGCTATTCAATCGCCGATTACGAGAAAACCCTGCGTTCCCAACATGCCGACAGCGTGAAAATTGGTGATTTTTCGTCGGCCTATCCGGGAGTTTTGATCAATATCGGCGACTATTGCATCGAGCCCGATTCCCTGGTGGAAATCGTGCGCATCAATCGACGGCTGGGATACAGCGGAGAGGTCTTTTTCTTCTACGAAGGCTTGCGAAAAAACAATGATGCTCTGGCACGCGCCCTGTTGGCCTCCGTCTACCAGACAGCGCCTATACGGCTGCGCCGATCGAAAACGCATTGAATCGGACGTTAGCCTTTGCAAGCAGCCAACCGATATCCGATCAGCCGTCGGAAACCCGCAACGAGTTCAACAGCGCGTCCAAATTCAATGAATTCTCTTCCCATCGCGACAGGCAATCCGCCAACTCTTGCTTGACGCGGTTGTACTCCCGCTGCACCGCTGCCGCTTCCTCTCCCGACTGATAGGTTCGTGGATCAGCCAATCGATTTTCCAGCTCAACTTTTTCCATTTCCAACCGTTCGATCGCGCGTTCCAGATCGACGATTGTTTGTTCCAAAAGCCGTCTGTCGGCGCTGACCGACTGTCGTTTTTGTGCCTCGAGGCGTTTTTGTTCCTTGTTCTTTTTTCCCGGTGTGGCAGCAGAGACCGAGGGTTTGCTGTCGAGCTCTGACGAGGCGAGCAGCTCTTCACGCCGGCGCAGATAATCGCTGTAATTCCCCTCAAAAACTGAAAGCTGACCCTCTTTAATTTCAACCACGCGCGATACGATGCGATCGAGAAAATAGCGATCGTGAGAAATCAACAACAGCGTTCCGTCGTACTGCAGCAAAGCCTCTTCCAACGCCTCCCGAGAGCGGATATCCAAATGGTTGGTCGGTTCGTCCATGATGAGAAAATTGGCGGGTGACAAGAGGATACGCGCCAGAGAAACCCGCGCTTTTTCGCCGCCCGAGAGGACGGAAATCGGCTTGTAGACATCATCGCCGTGAAACTGAAAAATGCCCAGGACATCTCGAATCCGGGGGAAATTGCCTGAAGAAACCGATGCAGCGATCTCTTCATAGACGGTAGCGTCCAGGTTGAGGGCATCCGCCTGATGTTGGGCATAATAGCCGATAACGGTGTGGGTGCCCAGCGTCAGCTGTCCCTGTTGTGGCGACAACTCGCCGCAGATCAATCGGGTGAACGTCGTCTTTCCGGCGCCGTTCACCCCCACCAGCGCGGCTTTTTGTCCACGAAAGAGCTGAAAATCTATGTCGCGCAAAATCCAGTCATGCTCATAGCGAAACCAGAGGTTTTCCGATTCAACCACCTGTTTGTGTCCGGGTTTGTCGACGCCCAGACGAAAAGAGAGCCGGGATTCAGGCGGCGCGACCTCGACTTGCTCGAGTTTTTCCAGACGCTTGATTCGGCTTTGAACCTGAGCGGCTTTGGTGGCCTTGTAACGAAAACGGTCGATGAACTTTTGCAGATGCTCCTTTTCCGCTTCGATCTCCTTATTTCTTTTCACCAGCAACTCTTGTCGGTTTTGTTTTTCCTCCACAAAAGCGCGATAATCGCCGCTGTAACGAAAAATTCCGCCTCTGTCAAGTTCGACGATCTCTTGAGCCAAACGATCGATAAAAAAACGGTCATGGGAAACAAGAATGATACTGCCTCGATATCCCTGCAGAAAACGCTCGAGCCACTCCAGCGCTTCAAGATCGAGATGGTTGGTGGGCTCATCGAGCAGCAAGAGATCCGGCGCCTGCAACAAGAGTCCGGCGAGCAGAGCGCGCATCCGCCAACCACCACTCAACTCTGAGAGCGGGCGGTCGAATTCGTCGGCTCTGAAACCGAGGCCGACCAGAATTTCCCGCGCTTCCGACTCCCAACGGTAGCCACCTGCTGCTTCGAATTGGTGCTCCAAATCGCCGAGCTTGTGCAAAACCTCGGCGGATTTCTGTGGCAGCCTTTCGAGCTGATCCCGCATGTGCTGCATCAGGCGCTGCAACTCGACGAGATCCCGTCGAAATTTCAGAACCGAATCGATCACTGTTCCTTCTGATGCGGCAACAATCTCTTGAGCAAGATAGCCAATCCGATCGTCGCGACCTTTGATCACCTGGCCGCTGTGGGGTTGAATCTCTCCGGTCAAGACCCGCAAAAGTGTGGTTTTGCCCGCACCATTGATGCCAACCAGGGCATAATGCTTTCCAGGCTCGATCGCCCAGGTCACATCGTCGAGTAAAACCCGAGTCCCGATTTCATATCGAATAGTGAACAATTGAATCATCGCTGACCTTGTGCATTTATAACCGCATGCGGGCTATCAAAACGGCAAAACAGTTTTTCTGAAAAAAAGATCACGGGCGTCCGGTTGCCGGACAGCATGGACGAAATATAGTGAAATTTTGTGATTTTGCAAACAGTCAAGACCTTCAGGCCACAGCGTCCGCTCAACACCACACTTGGGCTTATCAGTGGACGCTGGAACCGTCATGCTCGACATTGTCTGGCAAGAGGTTTCGCCGTTGATTCGATTCTTATGAATGGGCTGCCCATCAAACACATAATCACTTGTTATTGATATATTTGCGAATAACCGCCATTCGTCCCTACCTGTTTCGATGCCATCGATTGGATGAGGGTTTTTCCTGATCTGCAGCGAATCCGGATTGACTCTCTGGTTGGGGAATGATTTTTGCATGAATTATGGACAAATGACATTATTTTTCGTTTTCCCCGGATTCTGTGTTAACAGAATCCAACGGAAATTATCTTTGAATTTTTATTGTGTTTGCACTCGTCATGATTTCCACCCGATTGGTGCAAACACCCTATTGTTTTTATTGGGGATTCGGTGCTTCGCACCGAATCCGGGTTTTCCTTATCAAACCTGGTTGAGGATCAACATGTTGACCCTACGGATCGCTCTTGTCTGCATCGGTTTTGCCGCTTCCGGAACTTTTGCGGCCACTCTGTGCGGAAATATCGCCGGCAGCACGGATGGACAAATCACCCTGGTTCAGCGCCAGGGCAACCGTATCGTTCGTCTCGATTCAACTCGGTTAATCAACGGAAATTTTTGCCTGGAGCATATCGAGCGCCGACCACCGGGGTTTTATGGCGTGCGAATCGAATCCATTCCGGCAGAACTGCAGCTCATCCTCGATCGTCGGGATGTCGTGCTTCAGAGCCACAATGCCTTTCTTGAAGACAGCTTGATCTTTTCCGACGATCAAAACAACGCCTACCAAAAGCTGCTTCGGCAGGAACGTCGGCGGGGAAACAGGATTTTTCTGGCCCAACAGCTGCACAACCTCTATACCGGCGATACAAGCGCTCGAGGATTTATCATCTCACTTCAGAATGAAATGGCGCGGCTGAAGCAGGAGCAGCGGCAGAGTTTTACCGCCCTGGCGGGCGAAATGGCCGGAACCCTTT
>JAFGJN010000001.1 GCA_016929055.1 Candidatus Zhuqueibacterota bacterium | reverse complement strand
CACTCGGCCGAGCGACTCGGTAGTCATCGAGCTCAGTTCGGATGAAGGAGAAACCTGGACATCGATCGCTCCGGCTTACAGCGGCATCAAAATCAAATCCGCTGTCGATCGCTATCTGGACGAAGAGATTTCGCTCGATGGCTGGACCGGGGCTGGATTCGATCGGGTTCTTCTGCGGTTGGTTTATCGGCTTGCCGATGGGCTGCCCGCCGCCAACAACGGGTTTTATATCGATGACGTGCGCATTCTGCTTTCCGCCACGAGCGTCGAAACCGCGCCGGTATCGGCCATGCCCGAGCGCTATGTTCTGGCGCAAAACTATCCCAATCCCTTTAATCTGGAAACAGTTCTGGACTTCGATCTGCCACAGAACGGCCATACGCGGCTGCAGATTCACAACATTCGCGGACAGCTGGTTTCGACGCTGATCGACGACCAGCGAGCTGCCGGTTCTTACCGTCTGGTCTGGGACGGCCGCGATGCGCTGGGCCGGGTGTTGCCCACCGGCGTCTATCTCTATACTCTGCAGTCCGGCGAGTTTCAAATGACCCGCAAACTTTTGCTTTTAAAGTGAAAAGGTTGACTCGGATCCGGTGCAATGCACCGGATCTCTTTCCAAATCAACCGGATCACCCTGTGCAAAAGTTGCAAAATGAGATCTTTGATTGCATGACGGAATTTTCAAGACTGTGATTTGGTTACCTGAAAAATGAGAAACAGAAAACTTCTTGACAATAGAGTTAAAAAACGCTATCATTAAATGATCCGGAAGGAATTTGACAAACTTGGCCCTGCCGGTTTCATCCGCCAGGGGCGATTTGATTTTCGCGAGCGAGTCGAAAGAGGAAAGGAGGTGAAGGCTCTGTCTACGATCCTGTAAACCGACCCAGCAATAAGCAACCCACGTATTTTACGGAGGCACACATGAAGAAAAGCGTACTGGTTTTCGTGCTTGTTTTTAGTGTTTTGTTTGCATTTTCCGCTTTTGCCGCAAAGGATGCGAGCAAGTCGGTACAACTGCAGATGAAAAAAAGCGCCATGCCGGAAAAACCGGGTCGGGCGGAACTCTATCGCACCGATGCGGTTGCAGAAAACCCGGTGATCTGGGAAGACGATTTTGAAGGCGGACAACCGGCCTGGGTGGCCAACCCCGGTTGGAAGTTGTCCGACAATGCCAACGGTGCCAAAGATTATCAGCCGAACAGCTGCTGGCAACCCACAGAAACCAACTCTTCCAGCCCGACTCACAGCTGGAACGCGACCGAAGATTTCGATACCGATCGCGACATGCTGATCTCTCCGATCATCACCCTTCCCGAGCAAGTGGAAACCGGTGGCGTCGTCAGCCCGCTCAAGGGAGTCAAGATTTCCTACAATTTCGACGTCGATACACCTCAAGCTTCACAGAGCAATGCTTATTGGCACGTCTTTTTCTATCGCGTCGAATCGCACTGGGCGCTGAGCGACCACGCTGCAGCCGGCGATGCCGCTTATTTTCTCGACCAACATGACGGAACCACAGATGGCAACGGCCGTCAGTGGCTGTTCACCCCGGAAATCGACCTGACCGGTGCTGTCGGTACGGTCAATCTGACTTTTTCCCACGACTATGAAACCGAAGAACAGTGGGACTTTTTGGTGTTGCAGGTCAGCACCGACGGTTTCGAGACCTATACCTATATCCACCACTGGGGTGATGTCGGTGCCAGCGGTGGATTTGTGCAAGAGACCTTTGACCTGTCCCAGTTTATCGGTGAAACCATTCAGATCCGTTTCGAGGCCAACACCGACGATGCCACCCGCGTGGGTTTCTGGGCTATCGACGAAATCAAGGTTGCCGACGACAACGGCGATCTGTTCTACGATGGCGCAGAAGATCCGCAAATGGATGCCGATGGTTTTGTCCAGGCCGTTGCTCAGCCTTTCGGCGGCATCATCGGCGGCGCTCAGGCCACTCCGGCCTGGGATTCCCGAATCGTCGATGTGCCTTCGTTTAATGAAATCTTTTTCCCCGGCGACGATGTGCGCATCGCTTTCATGTGGCATGCGGACGGTGACGAGACCAAAGGCCGCGGCCTTTTCATCGATGACGTTCAGCTGCTGGCTGTCGGTATTCCGCCCAACGATCTCGCCATCAGCGGCCTGATTGGCCACAGTACTGTCGCTCTCAACAAAGAATTCGCACCGGTTCTCAAGGTGACGAACACCGGGCTCGAGAATATCAGTGGCCAGATCGGCTGGCAGGGAACGATCAAGGATGGCGAAGGCAACACCGCTCATCTCTTTATCGGCAGCCCGGCCCGCGTTACCGATATGGCGCCCGATTCGACCATCGAACTGGGCATTCTTCCCGGCCGCGAATGGACGCCGACCGTACCGGGTGTCTATGAACTCTCCTTGCAGCTGAATTTCGCCGACGGCGATGCCACCAACAATACTGCAACCGTGAATCTGATGATTCCGGGCGGTATGTTCACAACACCGCTTTATCACACAGACTTTATTCCCTATCTCGGTGAGCAATCACTTGAAGATTTTGGTTGGACTGTGATCAATGGCGGTGGAAACGACATCCTTGGAACCAATGTGAACAAATGGGAAATGGGTGGAATTATCAGCGAATATGCAGACGGGCTTTTCAACGGTGCCTATCTATCCTGGGCCTGGGGAGTTCTTGAATTAGGTCCAGATGAAGATGCAGTAATGGACAGCTCGGAAGTGCTGGAAGAATACCTGATCTCGCCGCCGATCGATGTTTCGGGTCTCAACCCCGACAACACTTTGGCGGTGCGCTATTACACCTATTATCGTCCGTCCTACCCGGGCTACAGCCCGCCCTTTGGCACCCAGGTCAACGCCTTTATGGTCGACTGGACTGTGGATGGCGGTAAAACCTGGCATCCGGCGTTTGAATTCGTCAACGACGATTCCGCCTACAGCGGCAGCCGTGACCGTCTGCCTCACATGGCCTACGGCGGCGATCCGCTGGTCGGCAACTATCTCGCCCACATGAACACCGATCTGACTCCGGCCCTGCACGCCGCCAAGGCTTCAGGAAGCGAGACCGTCTGGGTCCGTTTTGGTGTTTATTGCGAAGATTCCTACATGTTCGGCGCCAGCGTCGAAGACGTCATGGTCTATGCCGGCATGAACGCGCCGGTGATCACCGAGCTGGCCGACGTTCCGGAAGACAATGGCAAGCAATTGCACCTGACCTTCCAGGGTTCGCCGAACGACCTGGTCTTCCAGTGGCCCGGCTTTGATATGGCCAATCAGAATGACGTCGGCGATATGGTCGCCTATCCGGTCACCCATTACGAAATCTGGCGCGTCAACGACCCGACGACTCTGGGTGCGACCTATACCGGCGTTTTTGAAAGCCTGCAGGCCATGGCCGAAAAGGTCTCCGCTCCGGCTCAGGGCGAACTCTATTACATCGAAGGCGAGTCCATCGTTATCGACTATGTCGGATCGATTCCGGCCACCGCTTTCCCGCAAAAGGGTTTGTCCTATGGTTACGTCGTTCCCACCCTGTGGGATGACATGCCGACAGTTATCCTGATCACTGCCCGCACCATGATGCCCGATGTGTTCGGTTTCAGCCAGCCCCAAGGCGCCATGTCCAAAGACAACCTGGCTCCGGCTGCTCCGGCCGGTCTGGCCGTTTCCACTCAGGGCAACACCAACACCCTGGTGTGGGAAGAAGCCTACACGCCGGTGGACGACGTGAAATTCTACAGCGTCTATCGCAGCGAACAGTCCGGTGTCTACGGTGCGGCTCTGGCCACCACTGCAGATCTCGCCTTCATGGATGAGACCGCAGAAGTCGGCAAGAGCTATTTCTATGTTGTCACCGCCACCGATTTCGCCGGCAATGAAAGCGATAAATCGGGTGAAGGCAATGTGATCACCAGCGTGGCCTCCGACAAGGCCGGTGTGCCTACGGAATTCGCGCTGTATCAGAACTATCCGAACCCCTTCAACCCGACGACCACGGTCGAATACGCTCTGCCCAAAGCCAGCGAAGTCGTGGTGTCGATCTATAACACCAACGGACAGCTGATTCAGACCATCGAAGCCGGATACCAGGATGCGGGTTACCAGAAACTGACCTGGGATGCCAGCAATGCTCCTGCGGGTCTCTACTTCCTGCAGCTCAAGGCCGGCAGCTTTACCAAGATGATCAAGATGACGCTGCTGAAGTAAGGGGAGCCGAAACAATCGGAATGGGATTTATTTCGGTTGATTTCGAACCGTTCATTCGCCCGCCACCGGCTTCAGCCGGTGGCGGGCTTTTATTTTTTCGCTCGCATCAGGATCGAAACATGACTGCTTGTTTTTTTTGTAGATTAGACGTAAATTGACAGGTTGTTTTTTCGCGCCAAACCGTCCTGGAGAACAAGATACGGGGAACACCTTTGACCGTACGGCTGTTATAGTACTGTGCTCGTTGTGCAGAGGGAATTTGAATGAGAAAAGGAATCCTGTTAACCGCGTTATTTTTGGTGGCTGGGAGTGGCTTTGCCCAGATGGGCAAACTCGATCCGCAGCTCGGTTTGCTGTGGCGGTATCCTGAAAGAATTGAACAAAAAGCGTCTACCGAATCGATGATCTACAAAACAGTGGACGAGGTTTGGGTCGAGGCGATTGTCACGCACGACGGCGGCCTGGTGGACTATGGTGCGGTTGGTGCCACAGTGCTCTGGAAGCATGACGCCATGGCTGTGGTGCGGATTCCGGTGCGCCGCTTGAACGAGCTGGCCGAACAGAGGGGGGTCCGCTATGTCGAAGCGCCGCACATCAGCCGGCTCAAACTCGACGAAAGCGCGGCCAAGATCGGAGCGCCACAGGTCTGGCGAACGCAGGGCCTTACCGGCAAGAATGTCATCGTCGGGGTGATCGACTCGGGAATCGATTGGAAGCATCCGGCTTTTCGTCATGCCGACGGGACGACACGTATTCTCTATCTGCTCGATCTGAGCGAAAACGGTTCTTTTTACGGCGGACGGATGTACACCGAGGCGGAGATCAACTTGGCTTTGCAGAGCGGTACAGGTGTGCGGCATCGCGATTACAGCGGCCACGGAACCCACGTCGCCGGAATCATCGCCGGCAATGGGATTTCGATCGTGCAGACCGGGGTCTATACCGGCATTGCGCCGGATGCGAATCTGGTTGTGGTCAAAGCGGCGCGCAACGAACTCGCCACCGAATTCAAATCCAGCGATCAGCTCATTGCCCTGGCGTTTGTCGACAGCGTCGCTGCGGTGCTCGGACAACCCTATGTTGTCAACCTGAGCATGGGCGGCCATTACGGCGCTCACGACGGCACTTCGCCGGTGGAACGATTTATCGATACCCTGACCGGTAGCGGCAAACCCGGCAAAGCGGTTGTCACCGTTGCCGGCAACGAAGGTAACGACGATATTCACGCCCAGGTCAGCCTCAACAACACGACTCGCGAGTCGATCAGTTTCAACGTCTCCGGCTTTATCCCATCGGCGGGCAGCGGCAATGACCAGATTCAGATCGGTGCCTGGTACACCGGCACAGCCTCGGTTTCGGTTACGGTCACCACACCTCAGGGTCAAAGCTATGGGCCGGTGCGGCCGGAACAGGTTTTCGATCAAAAGGGTACAGAAGGTGCTGTTTATGTCTGGAACAGCTTTTATGACCAGAATGGTGGCTATCGACCGGGACGCAATCCCTTCAATAACGACCGGGAGATCTATATCGAGATCAGCGATGCTGCCGGTGCGGGTATGCCGGCCATCGGCGAGTGGACAATCGAATTTTCCGGACGCGATGCGGTGGTCGATGCCTATCTGATTTTTTCTTCCATGCGCACGGGCTTTGTTCGCGGCAAAGTCGATCACGGGAAATTGGCCATTCCCGGAACCAGCGAGCAGGCGATCACTGTCGCCGCCTACACGAGCAAGACGACCTGGACCGACGTTGACGGCAACCGGCTGACCATCGGCAACAATACCGCCAACCGTATCGATCAGATCGCGCCCTTTTCCAGTCCGGGGCCGACGCGTACGGGCGCTTTTCTCAAACCGGATATCGCCGCACCCGGTCAAATGATCGCCAGCGCTGTTTCAGCCGATGCACCGTCGTTCAATCCCAACAGTATTTTCTATACCGGCGATGCGGGTTTTCCCAACGGTTTTATTCTCAAAGCTTCGGATTATGGCCTCTCCAGCGGTACCAGCATGGCTGCACCGCACGTCGCCGGCGCCTGCGCTTTGCTGTTTGCCAAATATCCCGATCTCAGCGCGCCGCAGATTCGCGATCTTTTGACCCGAGGGGCGGCCACCGACGATTTTGTCGGAACTGTGCCGAGCAATCATTGGGGTTGGGGAAAAATCGATATCAACCGTTCCATTCTCATGCAACCTGGCGAGGATCCCTTTGCTGAGATCGACAATCTCACCGCGTTTCCCAATCCCTTTACCCAGGCCACGGGAACGCGGATCGTCTATCGGCTGCCGGCCAATCGAACTCGAGCTTTTACCACGGTCCGGGTTTACAATGTGCTGGGACAAAAAGTGCGGACATTGGTTTCAGCCGTCCGGCCCACCGGTCTGAATCAGGAACCATGGGATGGCCGCAACGATGCGGGATATGCCGTCGGACCAGGGGTCTATTTTGTCGAAATTGTTTCCGGCGATCATCGGCAGATTAAAAAGCTTGCAATTTTGGGATAAAAATGATATTATAACGAATAAGAGGTAATTCATTGCGAAAAAGGAGGTTTATTATGGGTACGTTGTTTGAGGATTTACGGGACGGTTTGCGGGATGGAATCGATTTTATCGTCGACAAGACGGACGAAATGTCCAAGATCGGTAAATTGAAAATCGATATGCTTTCCACAAAGCGCAACATCGAGAAACTGTTCACCGAGTTGGGCGGCGATGTATACGAAAAACTTTCGGGCCGAAAAAAAGTCGATCTTCAGACAGATGAAGGGATCAAAAAGATGATCGCCGACATCAAGGAACTGGAAAAATCCCTGGATGAAAAAAAGAATGAAATAAAAAAGATCAAGCAGGAAAAGGAAGACCAGCGCAAAACCCGCGGCGAAGAACGGCAGCAAAAAACCGCAGCGAAAAAGAGCGAGGAACCGATAACGGATGTCGATATTGTCGATGAAACCGAGGACAAGAAAGAGTAGCAGCTCTGTCGCTGTAAAATCAGATCTTTTTTCCCGAGGATCGAATAAAGTTAAAAGTTGTTTGCTGCGGCGGTTG
>JAFGJN010000235.1 GCA_016929055.1 Candidatus Zhuqueibacterota bacterium | reverse complement strand
CTTTCCTTTGACGGCGTAGACGATCTGGTCGAGGTTGCGCATGACCCGAGTCTGAACGTTTCGGAACAGTTCACCATCGAGTTCTGGATCAAAACTGAAAATCCAACTCAAAACTGGACCCGCGTCCTGGAAAAAGGCTCCTGGGATGAATACTATATCGGTTTCTATGGCAATCGCGCTCGCATGCACGGCGCTCTGCGAACCGATCTGGGCAACGGCTATTCTCGTATGACCATTCCCCTGGGACCAAGCTACAGTGTCATGCAGCCCGACCAATGGTACCATGTCGCCGCTACCTATGACATCAATACCCAACAGGCGGTCATTTACGTCAACGGTGTTCTTGAAGTGACCAAAACCGCAGTCGCTTCGCCCCGGCGCTTGTTGGGCGACCTGATCATCGGTGCTGTCAAACGCCCGGTTGGCGAAGATTTCTACTATGAGGGCCACCTGGACGCCGTTCTCGACGAACTGAGGATCTGGAACATCGCGCGCACAGACGTCGAGATCACCGATCTGATGTTCGTCGAATTGATGGGCGGAGAAGAGGGCCTGGTCGCTTACTATCCGTTTGATGAAGGCAGCGGTCAAGTCGCTCATGACATGACCGGAAACAGCAATCATGGCCGCCTTGGCCTGACCGAAGAGGAAGACAGCGCAGATCCCACCTGGGTCGAAATTACCGATCGGCCGCTGGGACCGGCAAGTCTGCCTGCCAAGCAGTGGGTCGACTATGCTGCCGACGAAGGTCTGGATTTTGCCGAAGCTCTGCCGGAAGAATTCGAATTACACCCAAATTTCCCCAATCCGTTCAACGCCGGCACCACAATTAGTTTTACTGTGCCGATGACCCGCGAAGGAGCAGTCGAGGTAACGGTCAATATCTATGACCTGCGAGGTCAATTGATCAAACAGCTCGTTCGCGGTACCTTTGAAAGCGGTACCCATACTTATAAATGGGACGGAAGTGCCGAAGACGGCATTGTCGCTACTTCCGGCGTCTATTTCTATCGAATGGTTGCGGGAGATTACGTCGAGACTCGAAGAATGTTGATGCTGAAATAAATCACATCGATCGATACAAAAAAAGGCCGCCCCGTTTGACGGAGCGGCCTTTTTTTTGTTTCTATTGATCGTTCTTGCCAGGGTGAGGTGCCAAAGTCAAAGACGAGTGAACAACCCTCGTATCCGATTTCTCAAGCGACCCAATACGTCAAGTTATTTGATGTAGAGCAGTTTCTGCGTATGGGCAACTGTCTCGGTCTGAACCTGACACCAGTAGAGACCGCCGGCATAACTCGACGCATCCCAGTGCAGAGTATGCCACCCGGCTGGTTGTTGATCATCCAGCAACGTTTCAACCAATTGACCGCGGACATTGAAAATCTGCACCCTGACTGGAGCTTGTTCGGGCAGATAGAAACGCAGTCGTGTGGTCGGATTAAAGGGATTGGGATAGTTGGGCTGCAATTCAAAATCGCCGTCGATGACAGCCAAATTCATTCGAACAATGGGGGAATAGGCAAAGGCACCGTCCAAATCAATTTGTTTCAAACGGTAGAGAGCTTGATGCTGGCTACTCCCGGCAGCATCCGGATCGATAAACTGGTAATAACCGGGTTCAGCGGTCGTACCTCGACCCGGTACAAAACCGATCACCTGCCAGCCGTCCGACGGAGCGTCGTAACGACGCTGCACCTGAAATCCGTAATTGTTTTGCTCGCTGGCCGTTACCCAGGTGAGCAAGACCTCCCGTGTTAGCAGTACCTCTCCCTGAAAAGAGACCAACTCCACCGGCAGTCCGCCGTCCTCGGTCCGTAAAATCGTACC
Organism: Candidatus Zhuqueibacterota bacterium; assembly: GCA_016929055.1. GTDB lineage: Bacteria > Zhuqueibacterota > Zhuqueibacteria > Residuimicrobiales > Oceaniaggregativiventaceae > Sulfursilanivivens. The sequence goes on along the minus strand of JAFGJN010000235.1, from coordinate 20,798 downwards.
ATCATTGCCGGCAGTGATACCGACAGCCGTACCGCTAAAGCACAAACCGCGCAAGTCGTTGTGGGTACGACTAAACTGCTGTTGCCAGGTTTCACCCACATCATCCGAGCGCAAGAGCACACCGTTATCGCCGGCGATGAAACCGGTCAACTGATCGACAAAGATCACCTTGTTTAAAGTGCCATAGGTTCCGTAATCGATTTGCGTCCAGCTTTGCCCCCCATCAGTCGATCGCAGGATTCTGCCGTCCATCCCCACAGCAACTGCGATAGTCGGTGAGGCATGAGCGACACTGTAAAGAACAGCAAAAGTACCGATAGAAACCGCATCCCAAGAGGAACCCCCATCCGTGGTGCGATAGGCCGAACTTCCGATGCCGATAGCCAGTCCGCTGTCTGCATCGGCAAAATCCACGTCCAGGAGAGTGGGCAAAGAAGGCAGAGAAATCGGACTCCATGCGGCGCCGGCATCGCTTGTCCGAAGAACCACACCCTGGCCGACGATGACACCCTGCTGATCGTCCATGAAGGCCATACCCCAAAGCGTATTGCTGAGCCCCGTGGGGATTTTATTCCACACAGAGCCACCGTCCGTAGTTCGCAGGACAGTACCATTAACTCCGATCGCAATACCGATCTGTGGATCGATAAAATGGACGTCCTGCAAGTTATCACTGACCCAGCTCAATTGTTGGGTCCAGTTGCCGCCCCGATCCTGGGTGTGAAAAATCGCGCCCCCACTACCGACGACCGTGGCGTGATCGGCATCGGGCAGAGAAACTGCGTTAAGGTGAAAGGCGATTCGGTTATCCGGATTCTTTTTTGCCCAGGTGGTTCCGCCGTCAAAGGTTCCGAGAATTACCCCCTCGCTGCCGAGAGCAAGCCCGTCGTTTTGGGTGCTGAAATCCAGAGCGAATAAATCGACACTCACTGTGCTGGTCTGTTTGGACCAAGAGTCACCCCCATCCGATGAGAGGAGCACCGTCCCCGTTGCACCAACAATCACCGCATAAATATCGCCGGGGAATCGAATGTCGTAGAGATTGGCGTCGGTTGTCGAAACAAGAGTGGTCCAGTTTAACGTTTCGCCGGCTGATTCAGCGCGCAAAATGCGTCCACCATCCCCCACCACCATCCATCCGCCGAGATTCAATGCCCGCACAGCATTGAGATTGGTTACTGTTGGCGCTGTCTCGATCGCCCAGGTTTCTCCGGCGTCATTGCTGCGCAAAACGGTCCCCAAATCACCGACCACCATCAACGAGCCGGCACCATCCCGATGAATGGCGCGGAGGTGCTGCAGGGTTCCAGCGTCTTGCGAAACCCATGTTTCACCGCCATCGTCGGTGATGAGAATCGTGCCGATGTCACCAACCGCTACTCCAACGCTGGAACCCAACATAAAGATACCGCGCAACGTTATTGTGGTGCCGCTGTTTTGTGCCTCCCAACTCTGTCCGCCGTTACCGCTGCGCAAGATCACTCCATTGTCGCCGACCGCAACACCCACACTCGTGTTGGGAAAATGAACGGCATAAAGCGCTTTGTTTGTATCGCTTGGAACAATAGTCCAGTGATCGCCGCCGTCTTCTGTGCGCAGAATGATGCCCAGATCGCCAACTGCAACAGCCGTTGTCGCATCGATTATCTGCAAATCATAGATCGTATTCCCCTGTGGCAGTGGATTTTGCCAATACCATCCCGACTGGGAAAAGATCGATGGTACAAAAACAAACAGGAAAAAAGCGGAATAGAGTAACCGTTTCACACGCGCCTCCTTTTCAAAGCATAAACGCTTGATTTGAATTGCCGGTGCCTCGGTCACGCACAAATTATTCGCACGGTCGGGAACTTGACCCGAACCGCTGATCGGCTCAATATCCATGAGGCGAGTCGCACTGTCCTGTCTTTATATAGCATCAAGCGCGGGTGTTTGCAGACGATTCTTCGAACGAATCAGCTTTTGCTTTTCTTTCAATTTTCTTAACTTTCATCATTCTTGTCTAAACCAGCCCACAACATTAGGTTGAAGCAAGGTTTAAGTACAACAAAAATATTGGTTGCCAGCGACAGCGCGATTTGACAATCTCATTTGCATTGTTTAGAGTTGGACAGTTTTTCAATGAATTGCGGTGTCGGGGTGTCCTTTTTTGGACACCCGTATGTTCAAACAAAAAAATAAAATTGGCTTCTTGGACAAATTTTTATGTCGAGATAAAAGAGAAAGCACAACAATGACCGCACTTGAAATCATTGCCAAAAAACGCGACGGTGAAAAGCTCGATCGCGATGAAATCGAATTTATGGTCCTCGGCTATACACGGGCCCGCATCCCCGATTACCAAATGGCCGCCTGGCTCATGGCGGTTTACCTGAATGGCATGGATGCCCGGGAAACAGCGGCAATGACCGAGACCATGCTGCATTCGGGCCAGCAGTTGTCCCTCTCTTCCCTACCCGGCCCCAAAATCGACAAACACAGCACGGGCGGCGTAGGCGACAAAGTGTCGTTGATCCTCGCTCCCCTGGTTGCCTGCACGGGCGTCGTGGTACCGATGATCTCGGGCCGTGGATTGGGGCACAGCGGGGGAACGCTTGATAAATTGGAGGCAATTCCGGGTTTCTCGACCCGGCTTTCACTCCGCCAATTCACATCGCAGCTGCGCGAAATCGGCGTCGGTATGATGGGACAGACGCGAAAAGTGGTTCCAGCCGACAGAAAAATCTATGCTTTACGCGATGCAACGTCCACAATCGCATCGATTCCGTTGATCATCGCCAGCATTCTTTGCAAAAAATTGGCCGAAAATCTCGATGGTCTGGTTCTCGACATCAAAACCGGCAATGGAGCTTTTATGTCCACACGAGAAGAGTCATCGGCATTGGCTGAGGGCCTGGTGGCGACAGCCAAACGCAACAGGCTTGAAACCGTCGCGGTTGTAACGGATATGAATCAACCTCTGGGGTTAGCGGTCGGAAACTGGCTGGAAACCCATGAGGCGATCCGGGCTTTGCAAGGCGAAGGGCCAACAGACCTCATGCGCGTCACCCTGCACCTGGGAGCTCATATGTTGCGTCTCGCAAAAAAAGTGCAAAAGATCGAACAGGGCCTTGATGAACTGGAGGGAAAAATCGCCAACGGCGAAGCGTTTGAACGCTTTATGCGCATGGTTCAAATGCAGGGTGGTGATAATCGCTTTATCCGAAATCCTCATCTCTATCCACCCAGTGATTTCGAGATCTGCCTCGACGCGCCGCAGTCCGGTTATCTCGTTGGAATCGACACGCAAGCCATCGGCCGAGCTGTGGTTCATCTGGGTGGAGGGCGCGAAACAGTCAAAGATACGATCGACCCCAAAGCCGGTCTGATTCTCGACAAAAAGATCGGCGATCGGGTTGAAAAGGGAGCGACTCTGGCCCGCCTCTTTTCCGACCGACCCAGCATTGAAGAAATCGCCAAACAGCTGCGTTCGGCTTTCTCTATCCTCCCCAAACCCGTTACGCCCGCGCCTCTTATCGGCGAAGAGTTTTCCAGCGTATGAATTTGTTAGGAAACCAATTGCTCTTTGTCAGGCAAAGGGCAATTCGATGTCGAGTTCGAGATCCTGAACCAGCTTGCGCAGGGTCTTTTGCATCGCATCATTCAGCGGCACACCGTCATGAGGCACCCGCTGTTCATTTTCGAATTCTTTTTCGCCGGCGGTATAGATTCGACTCTCGTCGGGTAAACGCTTGGCTGCGCGCAAGGACCGGACCAGATCGCCTGCCATCTTTTTAAAGATATCCACATCGATAAAGTGAGAGATATCGATGGCAATGAAAAAGTGCCCGAGTTGATGGGGAATTTTGTTGCCGTTCTCGTCAATCCCAGAAAGGGCATGCCCGAATGCACCGCCGGCGAACAGGGAAGAGAATATCTCAACCATTGCCGCAAGGCCATAACCTTTGTAGCCGGAATGACTTTCGCCGGCGCCACCCAATGGAAGCAAAGATGCAACGCGTTTGCCCATCAGGCGCAAAATATCGCCAGCGTCGGACAGAGGTTGTCCTTTGTCGTCGATCACCCAACCCTCGGGTGCCGATTTGCCTTCCCGTTCATACACTTCAATCTTGCCGCGCTGTACGATCGAAGTGGCCATGTCGAGCAAAAAGGGGCAGTCTTCATCAGTCGGGACGCCAAAAGCGATAGGATTGGTACCCATCATCGGTTCTCCGCTGAAGGTGGGGGGAATAGAAGGCCGGGCATTGGTAAAAGCCAGCCCCGCCATATTTTTTTCGATCGCCATAAGCGGATAATAACCAGCAATTCCGAAATGCGAACTGTTACATACCGAGACCGCAGCGATACCTGTGGAGCGGGCTTTGTCGATGGCCCGTTCCATCGCGCGGTAGGCGATTACATGCCCCAGCCCGTGCTGACCGTCGATGACTGCAGTCCCGGCTGATTCCCGCACGATTCGAAAATCGGTTACCGGCTGAATAATCCCGTCGCGGATGCGATCAATATACATATCGACTCGACCTATGCCATGCGATTCGATACCGCGCAAATCAGAACGGATCAACACATCGACCACAATTTGACGATCTTTGGCAGGCACTCCAACGCTTTCAAATGCCTTGTCCATAAAATCTCGAAGAAAATCCACGGAAAGGAGAACAGTGCTCATCGGTGCCTCTCTTTTTCATGCAAACCCAGTTTTTTAACCAGACCATCCAGAAAGATGCCCTCGATCTCCGCCGAATCGTGGTCCAAAAGTTCCAGTGTCTCGCGTTCGATATCGGAACGATGTTCCTCAAAATCGGGATCGTGCAGGCTCAAATCCTCATAATCATCGGACAGTTCGATAATAAAATTTTCGCGAAAAGGCCGCACCGTCTGCTCGCGTTCGATCAGCGCCAGACTGCGGTTGAGAACTTCAAATAGCATCAGACGCGCCAGATTCCAGTTTCCCTCGTTGCGCAAAAGTTTCGCCCGCACCAGAAGAATCTGGCAGGTTTTGATAATTTCCTGTGGATCGATCTTTTGCAATAAGGGTAGATCAAAAATATCCGCCACTTCTTCTCGCACCATTCGAGTCGCATCGATTCCTGGAGTGGTGACAAAAAACTGGCTCAATTCCGGAAAAATCTCAACCAGATTGAGCAAAAGATCAACCAGCGCATTTTTATCCTTGCTGCGAATCGCCTTGCGCAACTCTTGATAGCTGAGAAAAGTCGCTGCTTCATTGAGCCAGGCCAACAGCGTCGCCACCTGATGCTCACAGGGCCCGCTGCCGGACGAACAGGTGCATCGGCCAAAAAGTTGTTCGCCGTCGACGATCATTTCCACTCGAAAATTGCCGGCCCCTCGAACCGTTGCATGCAGACCGTAGTGGGTCATAAACCGGTGCTTGACCAATTGATTCTCATAGATCTGTTCTCCTTTGCGATAAATCTCGTGACTTGCAAAGGCCTTGACATCCATGGGTGTGATACGTGTCGGCATAGTCGATCCCCGCTTTGTAGGCTCAGAGCAGCTTAAACCGAACGCCTTTTAACCTCTTTGATGCCGGAAAGAATTGAAGCAACGGCCTGGTTGGAAAACTTGCTATCTTTTGCCGTCAGTTTGTAGCGGCTGACCGGTGCAACCAGCTCTTTTTGCTGGCCGCCGGAGAAGAGGTGATAACTGACGACCGGGATGACAGGGAGAGACTGCGAGACGCTGCCGGCTCCTGTCAGATTGATCACGAGTTCGTTTTTCTCCAATTGCACTGACTTGATCATCGCCAAAGGCAGATATTCATATTTATAGCCAATGCGCGGCTGAGGTCGTTTTTGCAGAAAAGCCAGCCACTCCAAAACCACCGGCGGCTGGACCTGAACCAAAGCCTTTTCATAGAGACGCGTTTCCACACCGAGCACGATATTCGAAAAATAGGAATCAATGATCCCGATGATAACGGTCACGAAAAAAACGATTCGGGCGAGACACTGGGTGAGGTCTGGCTCCAGCCCCAACAAATTTCCCAGCATTATCGAAGTCGCCAATGCAAAAACAAAACCGGTCAAAATCCAGGTGAGAATTCGCATCCAAAAACGTTCCGTGTTTTTGTGGCGCCAACTCTGTATCAAAGCGCCAAAATCTTGATTTCGCGTTTTTTTCCAAACTTTCATTCCATCCTCTTTCCTGTACACCACGAGGCGCGTGAGCCGTGATGCGTGTGGAAAATACACCCGTTCGCAACGTCGTCAGACTAGCGCGTGAAAACGATAGGGGATTAATACTTTCGCTTAAACATGTAAACGATTGCACGGTCTGGCAAAAAGGCAGGAGAAATAATCGAGTCAAAAAAATCCAGTGCTCCGGCCTGTTCAATATACGAAAAAGGACGGATTCCGATCAAGGAAAAAACCTATCATACGAATCAAAAGACCGATCCGGGTAGAGATAAGGGAAGGAATTGACGCTAAGAGCAGGCCCCGTCGTAAAGCTCAATTCTGAGGTAAAAGAGACAGGCTTTCGCGAATCGAATAAAAAGCTCGCACCAGAGACTGAAGCAGGACGACGACAACCAAAATAGTAAAGATCGTTTGCAGGGTGGATTCGGCGGGCAGCGAGTAGCTCCACAACATCAAACCCAAAGTAAAAACAACCGCTTTGAGAATGGCATAACTGGTGCGACTAAAAGGTGAAGCAACGCACCACCACCCCATTCGCGACTTCATCATGGAAAAGGGTGTCTGACCTCCGGCAATGGCGATACTGCGCAGACCGTCGGTCAAAAAACCTCGCACCAAAACCAAAATGGGAATCCACAGGGGAACCACCTTTAAGAATCCTAGCAAAATCCATAGAATCGATTCGACGATTCGGTCACCCACGATATCGAGCACGCTGCCCAAACGAGTCGCACAACGATGATGCCGCGCCAGGTAGCCATCCAGGCTATCGAGGTAGAAAATCACCGGAATGACGGCGATACAGAAGGTGCGTATCCAAAAGTTTGGATACTGGACCAGCAATACCGTCACAATCAACAACGCGATGCGCCCGATCGTGACCAGATTAGCCGGATTGAACAAATTTTTTGGTGCCATGGCCAAGACCTTTATCGATTGTCTATAGACTGAGGCCCAAACGCCCCAGCCCCGAGATTACGGTAAAGAACATGCTGGAAGGCTTGCCTCCCACTTGCACATCACGGCTGCGAATGGCCTGCAACAAATCACCAGCAGATTTGCCGGAAAATTCGACATAAACCGTACCGATTTCAAACGGTGTATGGGCGTCGCTGCCGGCTGTAATCGGGGTATCGAGTCGATTCGCCATCTCTTCGGCCATCCGGTTTTCCTGGTTGTTATAGGATCGGCCATTTCGCACTTCGAACGCCAGATCCTGCCAGCTGTCTATCTGGTCATAAGCGCGAAATTCATGACGCCTTTCCGAAAACGGATGGGCGATTGAAACCAGACCTTTCTGGGCCCGAACCTCAGCCAGAACTTTTGAAACCGAACGGCCCTTTACCGGGCGCGAAAGAAAAAGGCAGAGCAATTCACCAGCGATGCGTCCATCTTTATAGACCTGGACTTCCTGGCCAAAGATCACACCCACTGGATAGCGATGAGCGATTCCGGTGAACGCCCGCCAACCAGCGGCTGTGTTGTGGTCCGTGATCGCCACCCAGCCAATTCCGTGATCGGCAGCCGCCGATAATATAGAATCAGGCCGGGAAATCGCATCCGGTGAAAAACAACTGTGCAGGTGCAAATCGGCTTTCATACAATTCTCCCAAACAGGTCAATTCTGCACCTTCAAATAGTGTGCCGAAAACAGCGGATTTTCGGCCGCAATCGTTTTTTGTTTTTATTTATCTTAGGCTGCATTTCTGGCAAGCAGGTCGGATCTGTTCAAAAAAGAATGCCCCTGTGCACTTGCAGGTGCAAGCGCACAGGGGCGGACAGATCACTAATTCGCACCAGCGCTTATTCGACTTTGACCAATCGATAATGGCCTGAGCCATTGCGATCCGAAAAAATATAGCGTTTGTTCAGGCTTGCATAAAACCAGATCTCGGCGGAAGGACGATCGATCGTGGCAGGTTGTTTTTCAACTTCGGTGGGAGGACCGTTGGTGATATAGATACGGCCTCGGTCGGTTTCCCAACCTTGCCGGTTGGTAACGATTTCCGAAAAATTGCGGTTGGCAAAATCGATACGGCGATAAAATTCCTCTTCAAGCTCATTAGCTTGGGTGTGAGGATTGGGATCGCGGTTTTTCCAAAATTCTTCGATCAGCTCGGCTCGTTTTTCATCGTCTGCTTCGCGCAGTCGACGTATCAACTCTTTGGGAGCGATCAATTTGAGTTGATCGATCAGAACATCCGCGTTCATTTCTTTGAGGTCCAGATCCCCCCAGAAAACACGAAACTGTCGCTGTATGCGCGCGGAAAGGCCTCCAGCCGCACCCGCAATCCGCAAGGTGTGTTGACCGGGCGTGCGTAGGTTTTCCTTGAAATCCAGGCAATAATCTGCGCCCTGCTCCGGCCATTCCCGAAAAATCTGGATTTGCTCAAACACTTGGCGTCCTTCGGGATCATAAACTTTAGCCTGGATGACCAGAGAATCCACCGCCTCGAGAGGCGGATAAATTCGCATAAAAGCTCGAAATGCGGATTCTTGTCGGTCATAAACATCACGGGAATTGGGGGCCAAAGATTGCAGAGCATTGTTACTGGTGCAATCAACGGAATCGGCGAAAACCAGATCGCTGAATTGCAATCGTGTACGATCAAAAGCGCGTATCTGTAGTTTTTTTTCGCGCTGCAGGATTTGTCCCGCTTCCCGGTCGATCAGCCGCAGGTGCGCGAGATAATCGCCGGCCGGCAACGAGATCATCAATTTTTCCCGAAGCGGCATCAAGCGCGAATTGGTGGCAGCAAAAGAGGCTGTGGCAACCCGGCGTCTTACAGACCGCTCTGCCAACGCTTGCTTTTGTAGGTTATAGATGACGACACTGATCTCATAATGTGCCTCAAAGCTCGAATCCGATTGTTTGATAAAAGTCAGCAGATCGTTGACCAGACTGAAAAAAAAGATGACACGGGTTTGATTCGAGCTGTCCGGATCGGCAAAAAGAAATGTCTGAAAAGAGAAAAGATTTTGTCCAAAGAGATTGTCATGCTCCCCTCCGCCTTTCAATCCAGGCTGTTGCTCCAGAGTTGCAGCGGACCGGGCGAGGCACAGAAACAGAGCAAAAAAAAGCAACCGTTTGAAACTCACCATCCTGTTTACCCTCATCGACATCTTTCGATTCGATTCTCTGCTTGCTGCGCAGAGAATCTCGCGGAAAAAACCCGCAAGCAATCAAGTCGAATTAAAAATCAGCCCCCAGAGACCAGAGATACTGGGGCGAATCCGCGGTTATATAAAAGTCGGTCGGCCAAGCCATATCCACACGCAACAGAAAAAAGCCCAGATAGATACGAACACCCAAACCAAAACTGGCGAAAACATCGCGGGTGCGAATCAAACCGTTGGGAGCCCTGACAAAAGGTTTGACCTCATCGCCATTATCCCAAGCCAATCCCATGTCGGTAAACAAGGCACCTCCAACATTTCCCAACTCCAAGGGCAGAGGAAAACCCATAGAGAGGCGCTTGATCAGCGGGAAACGAAATTCGATATTAGACAAGAGAAATCGGTTTCCCTCCAGTTCATAAAAACCGGCCCCGCGCAGAGGCATTTCAAAGCTGGCGAAATAGATTTCCTCGATCCTGTCCACTCGAATGCCGCCGGTATAATCGCGGTTGAGCCAATTCGGTACTCCGCCGAGAAAGAACTTTTGCGGGTGGCGACCAAAGCTGGCCCCTCCGGAAAAACGCAGGGCGAAACTATAGTTGCGGCTCAAACGAGAGTAACGCCTCCAGTCGAGGTGCAGGGTGGTAAAGTCGATTCCGTTCTTGCCCAATTGCGGGCTGTAGGTCACGCCCAGGGCATAGCGGCTGCCGTTGGCTGGACCGGTCATGCCCCAGATCGTGTTATCTTTGGTATAAGTGATATTGTTGAGAGCAAAAAAGCGATTGCGCGGTGACAGATAACCGAGGTCGATCAAATCGTCGGTAATCTCGTCCGGAATATCGAGATAGGCGCGACTGATACCCATGAGCGTCATTCCGTAACTCAGCCGCGTATAGCGGTCAAACGGATTGCTGAGCATCAAGCCCAGACCATAGTTGCGGTCCTTGACCCAGCCGGAAAAATCAGAGTAAAAATAGTAGGCATTATGATAACCGCTGAACCCGATATCGAGCCGCCGCGGCAGATACAAATAGGTCACCATGTAATCGGCGTTTTTTAGATCGCCGAACAAGTTGGCGGCGATATTCAACCGGTGATTGCCGAGAACATCGGAAAGCAGGATATTGGTATAGCCCTGGGTTCCGAAAAATTGGTTATAGCCCACGGCGCCGTAGACCAGATCGGGACTGAATTTGACGTCGTATTGCTTGACCTTGAATTCGCCGCTGGGCAGAATAAACTGGGACGAATCGAGAAAGACGCTCTGCGTTTGATCCTCCGGTTGGATATTGCCTGCAGCAAAGGCTTCGTCAAAGACAAAATTTCGATATTTGCGGGTATCCTGGTTGATCGCTGTTTTGGACGAATCGCCATAAACCCATTCATCGCGCTCGATTTTTTCCTGGTCCGCTTTGAGCGATTGAACGAACCGGGTTTCCTGCACCTCGATTTCACCTGGCTTGATGTCCAGTGGATTTTTCATCTGATAGAGATCATATCCCGCCTGAAAAAAGGATGCGAAAACCAATCGATTCGCCTCGCCGCCCCAACTCGGCTGAAAAACACCCGTAATGGCGTTGGTGATGGGCCATTCTTCACCCGTCTCCAAATCCTTGAGGTAGATATTGTTGACACCGGATCGATCGCTGGTAAAGGCTATTTTCCCACCGTCGGGGGAATAAATCGGTGTGCGTTCGATAAATTCCGATTGAACCAGACGCCGCAAATCGCTGCCGTCGTTATTGATCTCATAAATATCATAATTCTTCATGTCGATGTCTTTGGGCTCGAAATTTTCAGGAACCCGCTCCAGATAGGATCCTCTATCGCTGGCGAACACGATTTTCGACCCGTCGGGCGACCACTTGGGCTCGATATTGCTGAAAATGTCGTTGGTGATTTTCTGCAATTGCCCCTCTGTGATATGATAAACATAGAGATCGCTTTGGCCGTTTTTCAGCGCCATAAAGGCGACCGCCTGGCCATCTGGGCTCCAGGCCGGGTTGTAGATACCGTCAAGATCCAGCTTGATACTTTTGACGATTTCGGCATCCTTGACATCGACAAAGTGCAGCGCGTCTTCTTCCGCTGTTTTGGCTGTAAAGACAACCTGTCGGTCATCCGGGCTCCAGGAAATATTCGGTCCGCGCAGCCATTTCAACTCTTCTAGATTGCCTGCCCGCTGGCCGCGAACCAATTTTTGCAAAACCCGCCCATCGATAGCGCTCATTAGATAAATATCAAAAAAATCATCTCGATCGGAAATGTAGGCCAGTTTGTCGCCCCGATTGCTTACAGCCGGACTGGTGTTGACAAAACTTCGGTCTTTGTGATGAAAGGTCAATTGCTTGGAAAATTCATCCGGTTCCAAACGATTTTCCACATCCGGCCAGTATTTTCGCTTCAAATGGCGGTGCCAGCGTTCGGTCAGCTGCTCGACATCCATGCCAATGGATTGCTGCAATCCGCTCTCCACACTTTTGTTGATTTTGATTTTGCCGAGCAATTCACCGATTTTTTCCCGGCCATAGCGTTCGGCCAAATAATCCAATACCGACTGACCGCCCTTATAAGCCAAAAATCCATACAGATAATCGATCTCCGGAACATAGCCTGCAAGGGTGGCATCTCGCATATACATATCGCTCTCGATATCCCAGCCCCGGCTCTCGTATTCGGCCAATCCCTCCACCAGCCACAGCGGCAATTGCAATTGCGACAAACCGGTAATGATCGATTGCACACCTGCGCCATAGAGCATCTGCAACATTACCGCATGTGTCAGTTCGTGATGAATGACGTGACGGAACTTTTCCCACTCGCCTTCATAGGGTATAACGACTCGGTTCTTGAAAAACTCGGTAAAACCGCCCACCGATTCCTCCGGTGGACTGAGATCGACGTTGGTCTGGCCGAAATCGTTGTGACTGTTGTAAACGATAATCTTGATGCGCTCCACCAGATCATAGCGCAAGCTCTGCTGAAGCTCTTGATAACTTTTTTCGGCAACCTGCGCCACAAAGGTCGCTACCCCCTGTCCTCCGTCGGTGAAATAGATATCAAAGTGTTCGGACTGCAGGTATTGCCAGTTGAAATAGGTATATTGAACCTTGTTCTTGCCGAAATACTGCCCCCAGGAATTGGCACTACCCAAAGCCAGTATGGCAAAAAGAAATACAGTCGTTCGCTTCATTTTGGCTCCAATCCTCGTCGCGCCGCTATTTCCAAGTCCTATATTGGACATCATTCCTCAGGAATTAATCCCACTTTTCAACCAATTCTTAAAAGAAAAACAGAAAATCCAACCGCTATTATTCCTTTTATGCTCGCTCTCGGCACTGAATTGCAGCGGGCTCTCTGTTTTACGATTTTCCCCTCGATCGGTTCCGTTTCAGGCACCACCGGTTGCCACAGAATCGCTGGTATCCGTATGTCACTGGTGTCCGGTTACCGGACACCAATGTCCGCCTGTATAATCGACAGGTGGAAATGATGAGAAAATGTTTCTTTGGTCGATTGCGGGTTTGAGTTGCTTTTTTACAGCAAGTTTTTATTTTATAATAGATGACCCGGCATTGGGGGCGTCGATCGGAACAGACCATTTCAGGCCTTTTGATCAACCGTGCCGAATCGCCTGCAACATACATTTGACGAACGAGGATGGATCAATGAAGATAAAAATGACATGGTGGAAGCAAATCGGCCTGTGGATCGCAGCCCTGATTCTGACAATCGCTTCATTCATCTTTCAGCGTGTGACCGGTCCAACCCAACCTGTAGCGGAAAAAATAGATTTCAACGGGTCACCTGTTTCTTTTGAATTTGAGCGCAGCCATATCACCGATTCCGACCAACCCATCCAAATCTGGGCACCGGACACCTCTATCACCGGAACACTGATCTATCGACGTCACCGCTCTTTTGATGAATGGACCGCCGAACCCCTGCAGCGCTTTGGTGAAGTATTGGCATCCTCTCTTCCCAAACAACCAGCTGCAGGCAAAATCGCCTATTGGGTCGAATTGCAAAAGGGAAAAGAACAACGCATCGTTCCTACCGGCGGCACCCTTATCACCCGATTTCGTGGCGCCGTTCCCAATGCAATCCTGATACCCCATATTTTATTCGTTTTTCTTTTTTTCTTGCTCGCCATTCGAACCGGATTGGAGGCTTTGAGTTCCGCCGAACACCTCTTTCCCTATGTCCTCTGGACACTGGTTTTTCTGGTTATCGGCGGCATGATTATGGGGCCGATCGTGCAAAAGTTCGCCTTTGACGCCTATTGGACAGGATTTCCGATGGGTACGGATCTCACCGACAACAAAACTCTGGTGGCTCTGATCGCCTGGATCATCGCTCTGGTGATGATCCAACGCCAACCCCGGCATCGCGGATGGGTGCTGGCTGCTGTTTTGATCACCTTGGTGGTATTTTTAATTCCACACAGCTTGCTCGGTTCCGAACTGGATTATTCTCAACTATCCGAAACACTGCCCTGACCAACGCCAAAGTTTCAATTTGACGGCTCTTCGTCCTGCCCGAGCAAACAGTTCTCAAAATCATGAATCGCTTCGTTGCCGTCCAGAACACCGATCTCCAAATGAAAACTGCGGCTTTCCCCCGGCTGCAATATCTCGAGAACACCGCGCCGACGCGCCAGAGTGCGCCCTTCGGGTCGACAATTGCCCGGTTCCATACCCACCACATACGCTCCCTGCCCCATCATCTTCCATTCCGTGTATTCGCTGAGCTCGGTTTTCGGGTACGCCAGGTAAAGACCGATTCCCTGATTTCCGGCAAAAGAGCGATTGACCAGGGCGACCTGTACCTGGCCGCGGGAATCGGTGTCGTGATCAATGAAAAAAACCTGTTCCTCATAACCCGGAGTTGGCGCTTCAAAACGGTCGAAAACATCAACGCCGCGCGCAGCAGTTTTGTCGCGTGCTTCAACAGAGTTCACCACCGCCAAAAGCTCGGAACCGGCATCGACCAGCGGGAATCCAACATTGCAATGATAGAGGAGCATCAAAGGGCTGGGCTCGAAACCCTTGTTTTCTACCACATCCTTGACCCAGATTTTCGATTCTCCAAGACGGGCGTAAATCATGCGTTTAAGTACCATATTGGGACCGAACAAGTGGCTTTCGCGCACCTCGCCGCTGACCCACAGTATATAGTCATCGTTCTCCCAATCGCTTCCGAATGCCACGTTGCGGCTCGGGATATTGGAGATGCGCCCATGCAGGCCCAGCTCTTCCTCGCCATCCAGTTCAGGAGGACCGGTATGTGTCAACCCACAGGTCACCATCAAACCACCGCCCATGGACCACAACCAGCCCAAATCCAAACTGTCATAAAAAGCTGGAGCAACCCACCCCGTTGGTGATTGCCATCCGAGCGGAATACCGCAAAAAGATGCGGATGCGATGTCCAAAGCACGATCCGCCAAAACCAGAAACTCGAGGCCACTGCCGGTATTAAAGCGCATCGCCCGAACCCCGCGTTCCGAACCATCGACCAACTCGACCGGTCTCACATCACCGATCTGACTCATATCCCCCACCCGTTGCAGCAATTCCGTCCTGCTGTACTGTCTGCCAAAGAGAAACGCCATGGTTCCCTCGATCGACTTTTGATTTCTCCTACCGGTGTTTCCGAAAGACGAGGCAATGCGACCCCTGATTCCCCGGACAACACCACTTTTTTCTAGCTGCAAGTTTTTTCTGAAAATAGCTTTTTCCTCGACCAAAGTCAAGTAAACTCGCGAACCGCCGGAAAACCGGGGTCGGTGAGCGGATGTCCATTTAAATGAACCAATTCTCCGCCGGATCGGTTTTTGCAGAGCGCGGTTGCAGCGAACGAAAAGTTTGTTGTTCCTGAAATGTCACCAGGGTATGCGGCGGCACTGAAAAGGTGATCCAGGTGTTGGCGCCAATCACCGAATCCTCTCCGATAATGGTGGTGCCGCCGAGAATGGTCGCACCGGAATAGAGGGTCACCCGATCGCGAATAGTGGGGTGACGTTTGCCACCCTTGACCACCGTGCCATCCGGATTTTTGGGAAAACTCAACGCCCCCAGAGTTACCCCCTGATAGATTTTAACATCATTGCCGATTTCCGTCGTCTCACCGATAACCACACCTGAGCCGTGATCGATGAAAAAGCGCTTACCGATTTGCGCACCTGGATGAATGTCGATTCCCGTACGGCGATGCGCCCACTCGGACATCATTCGAGGGATCAGAGGTATCTGTGCCTTATACAAGACATGGGCAATACGATGGACGGCAATCGCATAAATAAAAGGGTAACAAAGAATAATCTCTTCGGTGCTGGTCGCGGCAGGGTCTCCTTCATAACCGGCACGGACATCCATTTTAAGCAAGACGCGAATATGGGGAATGCTTTCGATAAATTCCAGAGCTTTTTCTTCGGCCAACCGCTCGCAGGTATCACAGTGTTGATCTTTACACTCGAATTGCAGCGCACGAGTGACCAGATCCGCCAGACGCAAATAAATGGAATCGATGGAACCCTGTACAAAAAACAAAATATGGGAACGCGCCGGTACACGCGATTCGAAATAGCCGGGAAAGAGGATCCGCATCAAATCATCCAACACCTCGGCCACATGCTGTGTGGTAGGCAGATTTTTTCCGTCAATACGGTTGACTCCGCCATGCTGGTCATAAGTGCGGACAATGTTCTTTGCCGCCCGGGTCATTTTTATCGCTGAATCAACCATTTAGAGTCTTCCTTCTTTTTGCACCAGTCCACCATCTGCATCATCCGCACCTGATCAGAGGATGCAGCTCGTACTTTTAATAGAGGTAATTCGAATAGAGTTCGGTAGAGAGGTAGCGTTCGCCGCTGCTGGCAAGCAGAACGACACCGGTCTTGCCGATAAAATCCGCTTCAGAAGCGAGCTGTGCGGCCGCGGCCAGCACTGCTCCGGAAGAGATGCCGCACATCAATCCCTCCAATCGAGCGGCCCGGCGAGCCATCTGCATGGCGGCTTGATCGTCTACACACACCACTCGATCGATAATCTCGCGGTCGAGAATATCGGGCACAAATCCTGCGCCGATTCCCATGATTTTATGCGAACCCGCCTGACCGCCGGATAGCACCGGAGAACCTTTGGGTTCGACGGCGATGATGCGGATATCAGGCTTTTTTGCCTTGAGAAAACGCCCGATACCGGTGATCGTGCCTC
Organism: Candidatus Zhuqueibacterota bacterium; assembly: GCA_016929055.1. Taxonomy (GTDB): domain Bacteria; phylum Zhuqueibacterota; class Zhuqueibacteria; order Residuimicrobiales; family Oceaniaggregativiventaceae; genus Sulfursilanivivens. The sequence continues at coordinate 4,303 of JAFGJN010000235.1, read as the reverse complement.
CGGTTCCGACGCCAGCGACAAAAAAATCGAGTGCGCCGTCGGTGTCCTGCCATATTTCTGCTGCCGTCGTCTCTTGATGAATGCGGGGATTGGCGGGATTTTCGAATTGCATAGGTATAAAACTATCAGGAACCTCGGCTGCCATTTCTTTTGCCTTTTCGATGGCCCCGCGCATCCCCTGTTCGGCCGGTGTCAAATAGAGCTCAGCGCCCAGGGCGCGCAACAATGCGCGCCTCTCCAAACTCATGCTCTCGGGCATAAAAAGCAGACAGCGATAACCGCGCACGGCGCAAACAAAGGCCAAGGCGATTCCGGTATTGCCCGAAGTCGGTTCAATCACCGTTGCACCGGGACGAATGCGCCCATCTTTTTCCGCAGTATCGATCATCGCCAAGCCGATTCGATCCTTGACGCTGGAGAGTGGATTAAAAAATTCACACTTGGCCAGCAACTGCAGCGAATCTTGGGGCACCAGTCGGCGAATGCGAACCAGCGGGGTATGCCCGATCGTTTCCGTCAAGTCGTTGAATATTTTTGCCATATTTTCATACCTCCCGACAGAGTCTTCTCTTGAGCAATCCTGGAATCAGGGAAAACCACCCAGTCGCCATTCACCCGCCCCATCCGTACCGAAGGCGGGACGGTATTGATCCAAGGGAATTTTTGCCGCCGCCGCCCGGTCCAGATACCAACAAATCCGACCTTCACGCGGAGCGACACGTTGAATCGGATAATCGGTGGACGCCGTCGACGACCAAACCCGACCGATGATCTCTGCTTTGTCCTCGCCACTGGCGAGAATGAAAATCACTTTCGAACGATTGATCAAAGGCAGGGTAAAAGTGATACGCCAGTTCGCCAGTTTTTCCACCCAGTTGTCCGCCACCCAACGGGTCTCGTCTTTCAAGGCTTCAGAATCCGGAAAAAGCGATGCGGTATGTCCATCTTGGCCCACCCCTAAAAACAGCAGATCAAAACCCTTTTCCCCTCCTCTGCTTTTAAAATACTTGCGCAGAGTATTCTCATAGCTCCTCGCCGCATGACTGAACGGCTCCAAAGCAACCGGGACGGCAAAAATTCGCTCCTTGTCGATGCCCAACGGATTCAGCAGTTCCCGAAGCGCCAGACCTGCATTGCTGTCCGGATGTTCCATCTCCACCGTTCTTTCATCGCTCCAGAAAAAGTCCATTTTACGCCACTCGGGCCGATCGGCATGATGTGCCGCCAAATAACGGTAAAAGTCACGCGGTGTCGACCCGCCTGCAAGAGCCACCGAGACGCACTCTTTGCTTTCCAAAAAGCGTCGAATCTCGACAAAAAAATCGCATGCCGCAGCTGCGACCATTCGCTCACGGTCTTTCGCTACAATCAAGTCAAACACATATTTCATCGATCCTTCCCTGGCTGACTTAAATTTTCGAGGAATTCAATGCTCTCCAGATAGACACGATCCTCTGGCAAAAAGTCGAGTTCATTGCACAGGAGCCGTCCTTCGTCCTGCAAAGAATGACCGATCAAGTCACCGCCGATTTTTCTATCACCGCGCAGAATCGCAGTTTCAATACCCTCTTTGGTGTATTCCACCCTGCGCAGGCACTTTTTTTCACTTTCACCCTGAATCTCGATAGTCATGCCTCTTTTATCTTTTGTTTTTACATCGGATATCATTCGAACCTTCACTTTGTTTCCTTTTTGATCGACAAAATCAAATTCATTCGCCTGCCGACGGCGCAAATGCCAATTCAGTACAGAGCCGAACCAGCCGAGAAGCAAAAAAGCCGGAAACGAGACGCCCGATGGGAATGAGAAAAAAACCTGACGTATAGCGAAAACTTGCTGTGGATCGGCGTCATAAAACCGGGCGATCGCCTCCCGCCACAGAGTCAATCGTCCCCAGAGCATGTCGCTCAGCTTGACTCGGCGCCTCAGTTTTTGAATCATCTGCAAATAATTGAAAAATTCGTTCGACGAGGCAAAAACAGCTGGAGAGTCCAAAAGCACACGATCGACGAGTTCGAGCAAATCGCTGAATTCGACCAGGCGTTGTAAACCACATCCTGGCCACCAGAGAAAAGTAGGCAACCCGGGTATCAGAAGGGGCAAAAGAACGCCTGTCAGGTGTTTCACGCCTTTTTTCCCGGCACTTAAAATGATCTGCTCGCTGCAAGCGCGGCGCTCTTTTGTGGAGCCACTCTCGCAAAACAAAGCCACCCGAGCTTCAATTCGTTCAGAATCCGAATCAGGATCAATTTCCACCAATATGATCCGCCCGGGATGATGAATATCGATCCCGCGGATCTTTTCCAGCATTTGGGAAAGATTTTCCGGATTTTCGTCGATGATCAATAAATTGAGTGTTGCAGTTCGCATCACGGATGAGCCGGTTTCGCTTTCAGCCGCTTGTGCCAACATCGCTTCGATGTCCTTCAGAGAAACGGGTGTACCCCATTCTCCCACAGAGAGATTGTTCATAAGCGCCTCCACCGGCGCCCTGAAGGGAACAGCGCCTGAGCCTCGGCCGCTCCCCATGTACCCACCGGATAGTGCGGCAAGGTGCCGTTTTGGTTCATCCAGTTTTCCAGAACCGGCTGCAGGATTTTCCAGGCCGTCTCGTTCTCGTCGGCTCGAATAAAAAGGGTGGAATCGCCCACCATGGCATCCAAAAGCAAACGCTCGTAGGCATCTGGGAGCTCTTCGCCGAAACCAGCGCCATAGCGAAAATCCATGGTCACCGGACGAACAGCCCGGTCATAGCCCGGCACCTTGGAATCAAAGCTGAGCGAGATCCCTTCATTCGGCTGAATATTCAAAGCCAGAACATTAGAGACCACATCTTTTCTCATTTCTTCAGGAAAAAACTGCAGGGGCGCATCCTTGAAAAAAATGGCGATCTCGGTTACCTTTTTCGGCAGTCGCTTCCCGGTGCGCAAATAAAACGGCACGCCGGCCCACCGCCAATTGTTCAGAAACAATCGCATGGCAACAAAGGTTTCCGTGGTGGAATCCGGTGCAACACCCTCTTCCTGCAAGTAGCCGGGCAACGTCTCGTTCCAGAGCGATCCGGCGCTGTATTGCGCCCGTACCACCGCCTTTTCGACATCCGCGGCGGCAATGGTCTGTAAAGCGCGCAAAACTTTGACTTTTTCATCGCGCACCGCATCGGCATCGACAGCAGCCGGCGGTTCCATCGCGACCAGACAGAGAAGCTGAAAGACATGGTTTTGTACGATATCGCGCAAAATACCGGTTTGTTCAAAAAAGGCCGCTCTGCCCTCGATTCCCAGTGTTTCTGCCACTGTAATTTGAACATGATCGATATAGCGGCGGTTCCAGATCGGCTCAAAAATACCGTTGGCAAAGCGAAAAACCAGTAAATTTTGCACCGTTTCTTTGCCAAGATAATGATCGATGCGGTAAATCTGCTTCTCGCGAAACACTTTGAGAACCCGGGCGTTCAATTGCTGCGCACTCGACAAATCGACGCCAAAGGGTTTTTCGACGACAATCCGGCGCCACCCCATAGATTCGTCGCTAAAGCCGGCTGCGCCCAGATGGTCGATAATTGTGCCGTAAGCCGAGGGTGGAGTGGCAAGATAGAATAAAAGCGGCTGCCGCTCACCCTCCCCTCCGTCCATGCTCTCCAGCCTCTCGCGCAGAGCACGGTAGGCATTCGGATCGGCAAAATCACCGCGGTGATAGTGGAGCATTGCGACAAACCGCAAAACATCCTTCTCCGGGGCATGAAGCTGGAGCAGTTCCTCGGCCATCTCGTTCCGGAACTGCTCGTCGCTTTTTTCCCGCCGGGCAAAGCCGACAATCGACAGATCCGTGGGCAACAGGCGCCGGCGATATAACTGATAAAGGGAAGGGATCAGCTTTCGTCTGGTCAAATCGCCGGTTACACCCAAAATGATTAAAATATGTGAGGGCGCTATGCGCTTTAACCGCATGCCCTCTCGCAGCGGATTGGAATTCATTCCACTTTCTCCGTCAGTTGGTTACGACTTGAATGCCTGGCCTGTGTTCGATGAAAGAGTCTGGCGATCGGTGTAAAAACTCGAATTACCCTTTTTCAACAAAAGCCGTGCGCATCTTAAATAGGCTAACAGTTTTTTGAGGGATTTCATTTACTTTTTTTCACTGGTGTCCCAAACAGGGACACCACACACCCTATTTGATGTAAAAACAACAGAGATTTTCATTAACAACAGATCAGGTTTCACTGGTGTCCCAAACGGGGACACCACACAACCTATCTGATGTAAAAACAATAGAGGTTTTCATGAATTACAGATCAGATTCG
>JAFGJN010000234.1 GCA_016929055.1 Candidatus Zhuqueibacterota bacterium | reverse complement strand
TTCGTATTCGATCTCTTTCCAGCCGAGCAGGTACTCTTCCACCAGAATTTGCGGCGTATAAGAGAGCGCTTTGTGCGCCAACTCACGCACATCCTCAGCGGTTCGGCAAATTCCCGAACCCAAACCGCCCAGAGCATAGGCGATACGGATCATGACCGGAAAACCGATCTCCTTGGCGCACTTGAGGGCCTGATCGACGCTGGTGACGGCAAAACTGCGCGGTGTCTTGACCTCGATCTCGTTGAGTTTCTCCACGAACCGCTCGCGATCTTCGGTATTCATGATGGTTTCTACCGGAGTTCCCAACACTCGAATACCATAACGGCTCAAAATTCCTTCGCGCTCGAGCTCCACACCGCAGTTCAGTGCCGTCTGTCCACCGAAACCCAGCAGAATCCCGTCCGGCTTTTCCTTTTTGATCACCTGCTCGACAAAATAGGGCGTTACCGGCAGAAAATAGACCTCATCCGCCAAATAATCGGAGGTTTGAATCGTGGCAATATTGGGATTGACGAGAATCGTCCCCACGCCCTCTTCCTTGAGAGCCTTGATCGCCTGACTGCCTGAATAATCGAACTCGCCGGCTTCGCCGATCTTTAAAGCCGAACTTCCGAGGATCAATACTTTTTTGGGTTTTTGAATCATTCCAGCATCCTGTAAAAATCTTCGAAAAGCATTTGGGTGTCGGTCGGTCCCGGCGCGACTTCGGGATGAAATTGAACGCTCATAAACGGTTTCGACCGATGGCGGATTCCCTCGTTGGTTCCGTCATTGGCATTGACAAACCACGCTTCCCATCCATCAGTCAGAGTGCGCCCGTCGACAGCGAAACCGTGATTCTGCGAGGTGATATAGCAGCGTTTGGTACCCACTTCGATGCAGGGTTGGTTCTGGCTGCGATGACCGAACTTTAATTTGTAGGTATCGGCGCCTGCAGCAAGTCCCAGCAACTGGTTGCCCAGACAGATTCCAAAAATCGGCTTTTCCATCTCCATCACACGGCGGATATGGCGGATTGTCGGTACACACATCTTGGGATCGCCCGGACCGTTGGAAATCATCACCCCGTCGAATTTTTCTTCGGTAAAATCCCAGTCCCAGGGAACCTGGCGAACACAGATATCATACTCGAGCAGCTTGCGAATGATGTTGGTTTTGGCGCCGCAATCGATCAGGATCACCTTTTGTGAACCGTTGCCGTACTCGACTGGCTCGCGGATACTGACTTTTTCCACCAGATTGGTCTTGTTCGGATCGTAAAAACTCACTTCCTCTGTAAACAACCGAATGCGACCGAGCATGCTTCCCTCATCGCGCAACCGTTTGGTCAACATGCGCGTATCCACTCCATAAATTCCGGGAACATCGTGCTCTTTGAGCCAGTCGCCCAGACTCTTCACGGCGCTCCAATGCTGATAGGCGGCGGAATATTCGGAAACGATCAATCCGGCGATCTGTATACGATCCGATTCGAAATAGCGATCCAATTGTCCTACCAACTGGCGCGCAGGAACACCATAGTTGCCGATGAGCGGGTAGGTCAGGGCCAGAATTTGGCCGGTGTAGGACGGATCGGTCAGGCTTTCAGGATACCCGATCATCGAGGTGTTGAAAACCACTTCTCCGGCAACGGATTTCTGCGCCCCAAAAGAAAATCCGTGAAAGACCGATCCGTCTTCCAGCTCGAGACGGGTTTTGATCTTGCGTTGTTCCACTCTTGACTCCTTGTTGAACGACTCGCGAATCATCTGCTGCACCGATTTCGAACCCGGAAACGGCGCTTTCCGTCTATCATTCAAACGGCAAAACAGATCAAGAAAAACCCCAATAGCCAAAAGCGATTGGGGTTGTATAGATGCGGGCTCGGCTGCATATCGATACCGTGCAATTTTATTTCACTCCAAACTGACCATAGACACAGATTTTTTGAAAAGACCGGATTCGCCGCTGTAAACCGCTCCCGCTCTTTTCACCCCACGAGCGAAATCCACCTCTGTGTGACAAAGTGCCGCTCAGATTCGCTAACCAGCGAATCCGGGTGCCCATGGTATCAGGATAAATAATTTAACAATGCATGTCAATTTAGTAAATAAAATAAAAAGTTTCAACAAATATTTTATCGTTTCTGACGATCCGGGTCAGCAAATTTCGATCAGGCTTTGGTCGCCGGTCATGAAACGATTGGAGCGCGGGCGGCTATCGGCGCGGACGACGCGGCTGGCGACGCCGAGCAAGCTGTTCTCGATACGGACGCCCACATCGAGGATGGTGCACTGATTGAGAACGATGCTGAATTCGACTTCGCTATTACGGATGCGGCAGTTGTCACCGATGGAGGTGAACGGACCGATATAGCTGTTTTCCAGAACCGTTCCGCGGCCAATGATGGCCGGTCCCCGCACCACGCTGTTGATGATTTGTGCTCCCTCTTCCACCACCACGTTGCCGGTGACCAACGATTGATTATCGATCAGTCCGTTGACCTTCGCTTCGGTGTGTTCGAGCAAAAGGCGATTGGCTTCGAGGATATCTTCGGGCTTGCCGGTGTCTTTCCACCACCCAGTGATTTCGGAAAAGGTCACCTTTTTACCCTGATCGATAAGATACTGGTGGGCATCGGAAATCTCCAATTCGCCGCGAGCGCTGGGTTTGATGGCGTTCACGGCTTCAAAAATGGAATTGTCATATAAATAAATACCCGCCACGGCATAGGCGCTTTTAGGCTTGTCCGGCTTTTCCTCGATGGAAACAATGCGATCGCCCTGGATTTCCGGCACTCCGAAACGCTCCGGATCCTTGACACGCGAAAGGGTCAGATGGCAATTGGAACCCTGCTTTTCGAATTCATCGATAAAGCGCGAAATGCCGCCGACGATCATGTTGTCGCCGAGATAAAAGACAAATTTATCGCCTCCGATAAAATCCTGCGAGATCCGCACGACATGAGCCAGGCCGAGCGGTGCATCCTGCGGAATATAGGTGATGTGCACACCCCAGTGATCGCCTGTGCCGATGGCTTCCTGTACCTCGATGCCTTCCTGATTGGTGATAATGCCAACCTCGCGTATACCGACCTCGGCCACCTTTTCCAGGGCATAGTGCAGGGTCGGTTTATTGCAAATGGGCAACAGATGTTTGTTCTGTGTATGGGTCAGGGGGCGCAACCGGGTGCCCTTTCCGCCTGCAGTGATCAGCGCTTTCATTTCATCTCCCTTAATTTTACCGGCTTTTAATGGCTATAGACGATTCGCCCTTCGACCGCCGTCAGCTCGACATGGCTATCGAGTATGGCGGTTGGATCGGCGATGATATCCTGCGACAGGACGACAAAATCCGCCAAATAACCGGGCTGCAGCCGTCCTTTTTGATGCTCCTGGCGCTCGGCGAATGCCGAGCCCAGCGTATAGAGAGTCAGCGCTTGATCGACCGATACACATTCACCGGGAAACCAGCCGCCCGGCGGTCGACGATCGATGTCCTGACGCCACACCGCTGCGTGCAGCGTCAGCAGCGGATCGAGCGGCTCGACGGTCCAATCGGTGCCGAGAGCCACCTGCGCACCGGCTTGCAGGAGCGAAGCGAGCGGATAACTCCATTCCTGCCGGTCGCCGAGACGATCGGCGATCCAGCGCATATCGTCGATTCCATGCGTTGGTTGAACCGAAGCGACAACTCCAAGTTGTGCGAATCGAATCCGATCAAACGGATTGACCACCTGTACATGTTCGATTCGATGTCGACGCATTCTTTGCCGCGGTTGGCTCAGGCACCGTTCAAAAGCATTCAGCGTTCGCGCAACCGCCGCATCGCCGATGGCGTGAACGATCACGTCGGCCTGGCGCCGATCCCACAAAAGGATCAGGCGCTCCAGTTCCTCGGCGCTATAGATTTCCAATCCGGTTGATCCCGGCGGATCCGCATAGGGCTTGGAAACCAAAGCCGTCGCCGCACCCAGAGAACCGTCGGCAAACAGCTTGACACCGCCCTTGCGCAGCCACAGGCCATCCTCGGGCAGATCGGTAAAATCTTCTTCTTCCTCGGGAAGGCTCCAGACCGAATAGCGCAGTGTCAGCCGGTTTTCCCGAGCCAATCGCCGATAAAGAGCCAATTCTCCGGCTGCACATTGCCCCTGAACGCTGGTCACACCCAGAGAAGCGGCGTGGCGCATGGCGCGCTCCACCGCTTCAGCCTCGACTTTTGGTGTCGGAGGCGGTATGACCCGCAACAGCGCTTTTTGGGCTTCATCCCGTACTATACCGGTCAACTCACCGGAATGCGGATCGCGATCGAATTGCCCTCCCTGGGGATCCGGGGTATGGCGATCGACCCCTGCCAATTTGAGCGCCAGGGAATTCGCCACCCCCACATGCCAATCCAGACGCACGACAAAGACCGGATGATCGGGCACAGCGCGATCGATCAAGTCACGGGTCGGCATGCGCCGCGACGGCCAGTTCTGATGGTCCCAATAACCGCCGGTAACCCATGTTCCCGGGAGCAGCCCCGCGGCAACCCGATGCAACCGATCGGCGAATTCACTTTCATCGGCAGCGTCGCGAAGCTGCACCTGTTGCAGCGATAAACCGCCTTCCAGCAGATGCACATGGGCATCGTTGAAACCGGGAATCACCAGGCGATTTTCAGCATCCACAACTTTAAGAGTTCCACGGGGGAAATCCCGGTATTCGCCAAATCGAACAAAACGCCCGTCTTTGACAAGGGCGCTATCGGCGTCCAGAAATCCGCTTTGAGGAGACCAGAACCGGGCATTGACGAGCAGCAACGAGCAAGAGGCAGGAGAATCGGTGATTTCAGTCATGGCGAGAGTTCCGTAGAGGTGGTTTTCCGGCGATGAAGAAAAACAACCATTCGGTCGTAAAAACTCCGAACCAAAGCCAGAGAAACGCGTTGTCGGGTCGCAAACCCGCTATTATCCAGGCATCGATGAAATAATAAAGGGCCATAACGGCGATGAAAACAAAAATCCACCGGGATCGGCGATCGCCCGAATATCGGGCGATACGCCGATACAGAACCCGGGACAACAACAGCAGCAGGCCGTAAGCTGCAAACAGCAAAAAGAGTTTCATTTCGTTTTTCGACCGTTCGCTATCGCTTCAAATTCGATCAGGAACAACGCAGCGGCAGAGTGAGCAAACTGATGACGATCGATACACCCACCATCACGAGAATGGAAACCAATGTGAACAGAAGGGATTTTTCCTTGGGCACACCGAGCACGATGGGCGCCCCGACATAAAAAAGATAGATGCTGTACAGGGAGCCGATCAACGCTACGATGCCCAAAAAGGGTAAAATCACAACGATCTGGGCGACAAGTGAGGCCGTTGCGGCATAAGCGACCAGCTTGAACGCCTTTTGATCATCCTGGATACCACCGAAAGAGGGGGAAAGCAGATTGATGACATACGCTGCGACGTAAAATCCCACAATCATCAGCACGCCTATCACCAGCGAAGAAATCAGCGAGGCAAACAGATTGCGTCCCAGAAACAAACCGCCGACAAACTGGGCGGCAATCGCCACTCCCACCAGATAGACCAGATAATTTTTGATAATGTGGGTAGAATTGCCGGATTCCACATTGATGACCGGCCATTCGTTGGCCGGATTGCTCAAAAGCTTTTTGATGCGATTGATTATTCTTTCCATACGACTCCTCCAAACGGCTCTAGTGAATGGGAATTCGATGTCAGGCGCGCGATTCGGCCTGCATTAACAAAAAAAACATGACAAAACACCTCAACGGCCCGCTGACCGGGCGGTATACATCCAATATACAAAATTTCCCTGTCAGGTTCAAGAATCTTGATCACTCAAGCGCCGACCCAGACATTGGTATGTCCCACTTTGTCGCGCAGTTGTTCGATCAGATTCATGCTGGGATTGACCTTGAGCGTTCGCGAGCGCAAATAATAATCTTCGAATCCCGATTCTGATAGACGCAGTTTGATGTAAAGAGGAATTTCGCCACTGTGACTATTGACCAGCTGTCGTATCTCCTGTAAAAGCGATTCATCCGCATCGGCCACTTTTAAGGCAACGCACAGGCTTTTGGTAAAGCGTTCGCGCGTCTCGTCGAGAGCGATCACCTCATCCACCACGATTTTGGGATCTTCGTTTTCACCTTTGTTCAGTTTGCCGACGACCATGACCATCGATTCGACAGCGATCAGGTTTTTAAATTTTTCAAAGGTATCGGCAAAAGCCAGAGACTCCAGATGGCCGATAAAGTCCTCCAATTTGAAAAAGGCCATAGGACGGCTTTTGCGGTCATAGTGAACTTTCATGTCCGTGATAATTCCACACATGCGGACCATCTGTCCGTCCTGGGCATCGTGAATATTTTCGGTGTCAAAAGTGGAAAAGGTTTTGACCTCTTCACGATATCGATCCAGGGGATGACCGGAGAGATAAAAACCGAGCACATTCTTTTCGCGATTAAGCGTTGTCGACGGATCCCATTCCGGGGTTTCCTGCAGAGTGGGGGCCACCAGAGTCACCTGATCCTCGAGTCCGAAAATGGAAAATTGGCCGTTCGCTTGCTGGTTTTGTGTTTTCTGCCCGAAATCTATGGCAATTTCCACCGAAACGAAAAGCTGAGCACGGCTGCCGGGGAAATCATCCATAGCCCCGGCTTCGATCAGGCTTTCCAGAACTTTACGATTAACCGCACGCAGATCGATGCGGCTGCAAAGATCGATTAAATCCTTGTAGGTTCCATTCTTTTCGCGTTCATCGACTAAAATCTGAACGGCCCCTTTGCCGATATTTTTAACCGCGGCCAGGCCGAATTCAATGCCCCTGTCACTCACCACAAATCCGGCACCGCCCTTGTTGATGTCGGGCCGACAGACAGTCAAACCCATGCGTCGACATTCTTCTAAAAGAATGATGACGCGGTCGGTGTTGTTCATTTCACTGCTGATCGTGGCGGCCATAAATTCAGCCGGATAGTAATATTTGAGAAACGCAGTCTGGTAAGCCACCAGCGAATAACAGGCGGCATGAGATTTATTAAAGCCGTATCCCGAAAACTTGTCCATCATGTCGAAAATTTCATTCGCCACCTTTTCGGGTATACTGTGTTTTTTCGCGCCTGCAACGAATTTGATCCGTTCACCCGCCATGACCTCTTTCTTTTTCTTGCTCATGGCGCGCCGCAACTCGTCGGCTTGTACGAGGGTGTAATCGCCCAGGTCGCTGGCGATTTTCATCACCTGTTCCTGATAGACGGCGATACCGTAGGTATTTTTAAGAATGGGCTCGAGCAGCGGATGCAAATAGCGAATCTCTTTTTTGCCTTTTTTATAAGCGATAAAATCATCGATAAAGTCCATCGGCCCCGGACGATAGAGGGCGTTCATGGCAATCAGATCATCCAGGCATTCGGGCCCCAGCTTTTTCAGGTGTTCCCGCATTCCAGAGCTTTCGAATTGAAACAGCGCGATCGTCTCGCCGCGAGCAAAGAGGCCATAAACCGCAGGATCATCTAGTGGAATGGAATCGATATCGATCTCGATCCCGCGTAGCCGCAGCGCTTCCACCGTATCCTTGATCACCGTCAGAGTTCTCAGGCCGAGAAAATCCATCTTGAGCAACCCCACGCTCTCGAGGTATTTCATATCGTACTGCGTGGTGATGTCGCCGTCTTTGGTCTTGTAGAGCGGCACGAATTGGGTCAATTCTCCGGGAGTGATGACCACTCCGGCTGCATGGATAGATGCATGCCGGGCAAGACCTTCGAGCACCAGAGAATAGTTAACCAGTTTGCGATGGATGGAGCTTTTTTCTTCGAGCTCTTTCAACTCGGGCACTTTGCTGAACGCGTCCTTCAGCTTTACTTTGAGCTGTTGAGGTACCAGCTTGGCGATCTTGTCCACTTCCCCATAGGGCATTTTTAAAACCCGGCCGACATCACGGATCACACCTCGAGCAGCCATGGTTCCAAATGTGATAATCTGGCAGACGTTTTCCTTGCCATATTTTTCTTTGACATAATCGATCACCTCTTCCCGCCGCTCATAGCAAAAATCGATATCGATATCGGGCATGGAAACACGATCGATATTGAGAAAACGCTCGAACAGCAAATTATAACGCATGGGATCGAGATTGGTGATGCGCAGGACATAGGCAACCAGACTTCCGGCGGCGGAACCACGCCCAGGTCCGACCGGAATTCCCTTGCTGCGGGCGTACTGAATGAAATCTTGAACGATTAAAAAATACCCCGAGAATCCCATACGCTTGATGACATCGAGCTCGGTGCGCATGCGTTCTTGCAACTCGGGTGTGATCTGGGGATAGCGTTGCTCCAGACCTTTCCAGCATAATTTTTCAAAATAATCGTCCAGAGAGGCGCCGGCACTCTGTTCCGGAATTCGAAACTCGGGCAAATGATAAACCCCGAGTTCGATCTCGAGATCGCATTTTTCGGCCACTTCCAGGGTGTTGCTCAGAACTTTTGGGAAATCTGAAAAACAATCAGCCATCTCTTTGGGGCTTTTGAAATAGAGTTCCTGGGTCGGATAACGCATCCGGCCTGGATCATCGTAATCCTTGCCGGTCTGCAAACAGAGCAGAATATCGTGCGCCTCATGATCTTCTTTGTGCAGATAATGAATATCGTTGGTGGCGACGACCTTGATGCCGAGTTCGTTGCCGAGGCGAATCATCTGTGGCCGCACGAGCTCTTCTTCCTTGAGGCCGTGATTCTGCACTTCGAGGTAGAAATCCTCTCCGAAAATATCGAGATATTCTTGAGCGGCCTCTTTGGCTGCCTCGTAATCCTGTTTGATCATTCGATGGGCCACTTCACCTTTGAGACAGGCGGACAGCGCCACGATCCCTTGGCTGTTGGCCCGCAAAAGCTCTTTGTCGACCCGCGGTTTATAATAAAATCCTTCGAGATAGCCGGCAGAGACCAATTTCATCAAATTTCGGTAACCAACGCTATCTTTGCACAACAAAACCAGGTGAAAGGCATTGGCGCCGGTATGAGGATCGGCGATTTTTTCTCTTCGATCGAGGGGCGCCACATAGATTTCCGCACCCACCAGAGGTTTGATCCCCATTTGTTTGCAGGTGTCGTAAAACTCGATGGCGCCGAACATATTGCCATGGTCGGTCAAAGCCAGCGCAGGCATGCCAAATTTACATGCGCGCTCGACGAGATCGGGAATCCGGCAAGCGCCGTCGAGCAAACTATAATGGGAATGGTTGTGCAAATGGATAAAGTCCGTCACATCAATCCTCGTGCGTTTGCGTGGTCATTTGTTCGTGTCAACAGGTGCATAACACGACAGGTGAAATTCAGTCACAGGCAATCGCGACATCGCTGTGGCTGCAGCCCGGAGGGAAAGTACAGGGAGGTAAAAATCGGAATCATCGCCCGGGGCGATAGCTCGGCCTGGTCCCGCTCTTTTTTTATACCTGGATCAGAATCCGTTGCATCGATTCTTGTGCGAATCCGAAACGCCGATAGACCGACCGATGCAACAGCGCACCAGTCAAAATCAGACTCAGAGGTTCCGAAAATAGCGCTGGGCTATTCCGTAATATTCGCTTTTTGGGTAGGTATTGATAAAGTTCTCAAACTCCTGTTTCGCGATATCGCGTTGTTCGATGCGATGATGCGATAAAGCGACCATCAGCTGTGCATCATCATGCTTGTCATTTTCATTATAAGCAAAGACCTTTTGAAATTCGATGATGGCTCGTTGATATTGCTTGAGCCCGAAATAGCATTCCCCGATCCAATACTGGCAATTGTCCGCCATTTTGTGATCCGCATATTGATTCAACAGCGATTGAAACGCCTCGATGGCGGCCTGATAGCGATAACTCTCAAAATGAGAGAGCGCCGCCTGATAGTCTCTCATAAAAGGGGTAGAAGCGACGGTCGCTGGAGCAGCCGGGCGGCTCGAGGTTGGTGTGGCATAGGGACGCCCCTGGGCCATGCGCTGTTCCAGTTCGCGCAAGCGCGCATCGCGTTTTTCGATGACCAAACGCAGACTATCGGCTACGGCATTGCGTTCCGCCAGAATCTTTTCCAAACGGTTGACGTCGTTGCGAACTTTGATAAACATCTCTTCGGAAAGCCCCATGCTTCCGGCTCTTTCCGTCGCCGGCGGAGTCGTAACCCGCTGCTCTTCTCTTTTTTCTTCAACCTCGGGCTCGGGCACCAAAAAAGCCAGGACGTCGTCGTCGTCATCCTGAACCACTTGCACATCCTCTTCTACCGGAGCAGCTTGTTCCGAATCGAGATCATCGGCCAGGTCGAGCATCTCCAAAAGCTCTTGCCGGAAATGATCGTCGTCGGCCGACAAGTCCGCTCCGCCGCTCTGTGAAGCCTGTCGTTGCGCACAGACCAGCATCAGACCGACCAGGATGATGCTCAAAGCGATTAAGACTGCCATCAGGGATTTTTTATCACCATTCATCATGCCCTCCATCCCAATCCGGAGCTGCTGCCGGAAAAGGAATTTTCAATTGCTGACGGCACAAGACAGTTGCTTCTTGTGTGCCGTTTGCTTTGTTGCTCCCAAGCTGCTGTCGATTTCTCGACTGTTACTCGATGAATCAGTCTTGCCCCTAAAAAAATATAGCAATTTTCGAATCAAAAATGCAAACATTTTACTCGGAAAACAAAAAAAAAAGAGCTCAGTCGCGTTCGCCCGTCATCGCCTGCGCTTCAGCGATGAGTTCGCGCGCGCTTTGGAGATGGGTGTTGCTCACGATTTCACCGCCGAACAAACAGGCAACCTGTTCGGTGCGCTCGCTTTCATTCAAAAGCCGGACGGCGGTGCGGGTTTGGCCGTTTGTAACCGATTTTTCCACCAGGTAGTGGTGGTGAGCCATGCTCGCGATTTGTGGTAGATGAGTGATACAGAGAACCTGGTGGGAAATGGCCAGACGCCTTAAGCTCTGTCCCACAGCCTGGGCGATGCGACCCGAGATACCGATATCGATTTCATCGAAAATCAGAACCGGTATTCGGTCGCTGTCTGCCAAAAGGGACTTGAGAGCCAGCATGATACGCGAAATTTCCCCTCCAGATGCGACCCGAACCAGCGGTTTGAGCTCCTCACCCGGGTTGGTCGAGATCAAAAACTCGACGGAATCGATTCCACGTGAATGGACCTGAATGCGCTCGCCGTTTATTGCAACAAAAGGCTCATCGTCGGTTTGATGCATGCCGATTTCAACCTGGAAGCGCGTATGCGGCATGCCCAATTCGTTCAATTTCTGAGCGACCGCGGTCGACAATTCCTCTGCCGCTCGCTGCCGCTGCTTCGACAGCTCGCTGCAGTCCTGTCCCAGTTGCTGGCGCACCTTTTCCAGCTTGTCGGACAACTCCTGCAATTCTTGGTCAAGATTTTCGATTCTCTGCAATTCGGCATGCAATTTTTGTCGATGGTCAATGACTGCTTGTAAAGTGCCACCGTATTTTTTTTTCAAACCAGCCAGTCGGGACAGACGGATTCGAATCTCTTCCAATCGCGCCGGATCGAAACTCAGATTTTCAGCATAGCTTTGTACCGTGCGGGCCAGTTCATCGACTATGATTCGCGCCTGATCGCAATCCCGACCCAAGTCGGCGAATGACGCGTCGATCTCGGCCAGTCGTTGGAGGTCGCGTGCAACGCTGGCCAGTATTTCCAATGCCGATCCGTCCTGTTCATAAAGCCGAAGTGAAAGCGAACGGCAGCTTTCGAGCAGCTGCTCCGCATGTCCGGCCATCCGTTCTTCCTGAGCCAGCTGTTCCTCTTCGCCGGATTGCGGATCGATCGCATCGATCTCTTGCTGCTGGAAAAGCAGAGCTTCGCGCGATCGCCTGATTTCTTGTTCGCGGGTGCGCAACTGGCGCAGATCACGCAGCAAAGCCTGCAGGCTTCGAAAAGAGGCTTCGACGGAACGGCGGGCATCCTGCAAACGGGCAAAGGCATCCAAAAAATCGAATTGCCTGGCCAAAACCAAAAGCGACTGATGTTCGTGCTGTCCGTGCAGATCGACCAGCAAATCGCCCATATCGCGAAGCACGGCCAGGGGAACAGGAGAATCGTTGATCAGGCATCGACCCCGACCATTGGACTTAAGCTCCCGGCGAATGAGCAGTTCGTCTTCCATCCAGTCGAGGGCATTGCGGTTGAAAAAATCTACGAGATGCGGGTTTGCGGTCAGGCTAAACGTGCCTTCGATCACCCCTTTATCTTCACCGCTACGGATGATATCGCGGTCCATCTTTTCGCCCAACAGAGCGCCAAGCGCACCGATGAGAATCGATTTACCCGCTCCGGTTTCACCGGTGATGATATTCAAACCGACGGAAAAGCCGATTTCAATCTCATCGATCAGGGCAATATTTTTTGCATAGAGTTTTTTCAGCATGGCTCTGTCGAAATAGGCAAGGTTACAATTCCCTT
>JAFGJN010000028.1 GCA_016929055.1 Candidatus Zhuqueibacterota bacterium | reverse complement strand
TCTGATTTAACGATCGATGATGGTCGTTTACGCACCTGGCCGATCATGACCTGGACAACAGATGCCTGGCAAAAATTCTGGATTGGAACGTGGGGTTTGGGAGCGGCAAAAGGGGATTTGCAGAGCCAAACCATGGAGCTTTTACCCTTTGGCTTGTTGAGCCCCTCAGTCGATGCTATTGGAGCCGACGGCGATCATTTTTGGCTGGCGGGAATGCAAGAGGATCCGCAGAATTCCGGGATTACTTTTTGGAACCCGGAATTCGGCACTCCTGAATATTATGAACCGCACTTGTTGACCGGTTTTTCTCATGACCAAATCACCAGCATCGCGGTCGATGGTTCCACGGTATGGTTTGGCACTCGCGGAGGTCTGACACGCTATGATCGAACCAAACAAATTTGGCGGACATATAGTCAGGTTCACAATCTCGTCGACGAGTGGGTTTTGGATATAGTTGTGGATGATTCATCTGTCTGGGTTGCCACCGCGGGAGGTGTATCACGAGTGGACAAAGCAACGGTGGGTACCGATTCACTGCGGATCGTTCATGTCATGTATCCCGCCTTGCGCAATCTATTGATCTATGACCTAGAGTTGCAGGCCAATCTTTTATGGATGGCCACGGAATTTGGTATTTACGTTTATGAAACCGATACCGGTAAGGGTGGCTTTTACAAAGGCACGGTTGGTCCGGCTGATCGCGAGACTTTTGCGCTTTCAAGCTATGGCAATCTGATGTGGTTTGCCACCGATGAGGGCATTGCTGCTCTGGATGTTGAAAAGAAGGGATGGCTCCCTCCTCCAACAAGATTGTTCGATTTGGATGTTGTGGTGCATCGACTTTTAGCGGATGAGTATGGCGTATGGGCAGCGACATTGGATGGTGTTTGGCGATTCGATTACCGTTCTGATCGTTGGATTCATTATGGCATTAAAGATGGTTTGCCGTCAAAGAAAATTCATTCTATTATGCTACAGGATGATTATGTCTGGTTTGGCAGCGATGTCGGTTTGACCCGGTTTTACTGGAATTCACCTTTTCGCATCGATTGAGGCGCCAGTGGATAACTATTCCTTGGCAGAGGCGGTTGATTTTCTTTACAGCCGACAATCCTATGGCTGGAAATTGGGCTTGGATCGGATGGAAACCTTGTTGCACAGGGAGGACGATCCACATCGGGCCTTTTCATCGTTTTTAATCGCGGGCACCAATGGAAAAGGCTCGACCGCGGCGATGTTGGCATCGATTTTTCAAAAAAGCGATAAACGTGTGGGATTGTACACGTCTCCCCACTTGTTCGATATTCGCGAGCGTATCCGGATCAACGGCGAAAAGGTGGATCCCGCGGTTTTTACATCAGCTGTCGCGCGTTTTCGGCCGACGATCATCGAATACGGTTGCACCTTTTTTGAAGCTGTTACAGCCGTCGCTTTTGAATGTTTTCGTTGCCAGAGTGTCGAGGTGGCGATTCTTGAAGTCGGTTTGGGGGGTCGTTTGGATGCAACTAATGTAGTTGATTCTGAAATTTCAATAATAACCGATATCAGCAAAGATCATGTACAGCACCTCGGCCAGGAGTTGCGAGATATAGCTTTTGAAAAAGCCGGTATTATCAAGGAAAAAAAGCCCTGTGTGGTTGGTCGGTTGAATACGGCAGCACGTGCGGTAATTGACAGCGTTTGTACCAGTCGCCAAAGTGAGAGAATATCCGTACGGGAGATGTGTCGAGTATCAGCCTTGCAATCGGCACCTCACATGAGTGTTTTTCGGGTCGCTTGCGGCACGGATTTTCGAGCAAAAATTCGATTACCTTTGGGTGGTGTGCATCAGGTGGGTAATAGCTTGGTGGCCTTGACTGCGGCAAGAAGGTTTGCCGTGCAAAGGGGATATCCATCTGATTCACAGATCGTTTCCGGTCTTGAAGAGGTCTATTGGCCGTGTCGGTTTGAGCAAGTCACAGAGAAACCGCGGGTTATTTTCGACGTGGCCCATAATCCTGGTTCGATTCAGCGCCTTTGCCGGGGATTAAAGCGTTTCTATTCGAATTCATCTATTGTGGTTATTTTTGGGGTTTTGGCTGACAAAGACTATGTGACGATGCTGCAGTCTTTGGCGCGTCTGGCGGAGCATATTTTTTTGGTGCCGATCGATCATCCGCGTGCGTTGCGAGTCGATGAATCATTTGCGATTTGTCGTGAACTGGGGTTGCCCAGTACGCGTAAAGTGAATTACCAACAGGCTTATTGGGCTGCTGCTAATTTTCCGGTCAAAAAAGAACCACGAACGATTTGTGTGACCGGCTCCCATTTTTTGATTGCACAAACCGGTCCAGTGCATTCATTCAATCCATTTTGAGTTTTTGCGAAAAAATATTGACTAATTGGCATTTAATTCTTATATTCAGAAGCAAATAGCCTGCAATACCTCATTTCAATTCACACCATAGGGTCTTCATCTGTCGGAATTTTACGGATTGTAAATTTTTGCGCAATCGTTGTTTCTGTGCCGCAAAAGGAGCAATCCTGAAAACCGTCTGGATTTCATTCGGAATCGACAAGAGCACGAGTCGTTCCAATAGGACTAAAAAGTAAGAGAAAATCCTTACCCATCCAACAGGTTGCAGGTTGCGCCACTCGTGTTTCCACTGGTCGGGCGCATAAGGGGTATTCAGCCCAGATCTTCTTTTACAATCCAAGGGTGCTTTGATTGGTTCATTCACCTCACCAATAGCCAAATCATTCCAATATTGCTTGATTGCGCATCCGTGTGCAGTATTTTTTCTGTTTCAGGAATTTGACCTGTGCGGATTGTAGCAAGAGAGACGAGCACAAATGATTTTACACTTATAACCAGAGGAAAAAGACAGCGAGGCCATAAATGGACATTGCCGAACTCAAAGCGTTAAAGATCGCAGAATTGAATCAGATGGCTCAGGAAATGGGGATTGCCGGTTGCACAGGACTGAGAAAATCCGAGCTTATCTTTCGCATTTTAGAAGAACAGACCAAAAAAGAGGGTCTGATTTTTGCTGAGGGCGTCTTGGAAGTCTTGCCCGACGGGTATGGTTTTTTGCGCTCCCCGGATTTTAATTATCTACCGGGTCCGGATGATATCTACGTTTCTCCTTCACAGATCAAGCGATTTGGGTTGCGAACCGGCGACACGGTTTCCGGACAAATTCGTCCGCCCAAGGAAAACGAACGGTTTTTCGCACTGCTCAAGGTCGAGGCGGTCAATTTTGAAAATCCTGAAATCGCCAAAAGCAAGATCCTTTTCGACAATCTCACCCCGCTTTATCCCAATCAGCGCATCAATTTGGAAAACCATCCCCGCGATTATTCGATGCGCATCATGAACATGCTGACACCGATTGGCAAGGGACAGCGCGGATTGATTGTTGCCCAACCCAAGACAGGAAAGACCACGCTTCTGCAGCAAATCGCCAATTCGATAAGTGCCAATCATCCTGAGATCAAATTGATCGTTTTATTGATCGACGAGCGCCCTGAGGAAGTGACCGACATGGAGCGGTCGGTAAAAGCCGAGGTGATCAGCTCAACATTTGATGAGCCGGCTGAACGCCACGTCCAGGTATCCGATATGGTTTTGGAAAAATCTAAACGTCTGGTCGAATATGGTCAGGATGTGGTGATTTTGTTGGACAGTATCACCCGTCTGGCTCGGGCGCACAATGCGGTTGTGCCGCACAGTGGCAAGATCCTTTCCGGTGGTGTGGATGCCAACGCCCTGCATCGCCCCAAGCGTTTTTTCGGTGCCGCACGAAACATCGAAGAGGGTGGGAGTTTGACCATTATCGCCACGGCTCTCATCGACACCGGTAGTCGGATGGACGAGGTGATTTTTGAAGAGTTTAAAGGGACCGGCAATATGGAATTGGTTCTTGATCGCCGCCTGGCGGATCGACGTATCTTTCCATCGATCGACGTCAATCGTTCTGGAACGCGAAAGGAAGAGTTGCTGCTCGAAGAATTTGAGCTCAAACGAGTCTGGATTTTGCGCAAGCTTTTGGCCGAACTCACGACAATCGAGGCAATGGAGTTTCTGCTCGGCAAGATCAGCGACACCAAATCGAACAAATCCTTTATCGACTCGATGAGCGCTTGATGCGGATTTGTTTGGTGTTTGGCACCGAAGCATAGGTGAAAATGAACTTGCATATTTCACTTTGATTTTATAAATTCTATGTTTAGAGTCAGGTCTGTCGGTAAAAATTTGCTGGTTACACAAGCTAACCCGACAGGTCATTTGATTGACACTGCTGTGATTTTGGACTAGTTTATACCAATTACGGTCTTTTGGTGTCCCCGATGGGTCACCGGTGGCTTAACAAAAAACTTGCTCTATCAAAGGAGGCGGTATCTTGAAAAAAGGCATACATCCGGAATACAAGTTGGGAACGGTGAGCTGTGCCTGCGGCAATACATTTCAAACCCATTCCACGGTTGGCGACCTCAAGGTTGAAATCTGTTCCCAGTGTCACCCATTCTTTACCGGAAAGCAAAAGTTTATCGATACTGCAGGTCGTGTGGATAAATATCGACGCAAATACGGTTTGAACAAGGACGCCGACAAACAATCCTAGCCGGATTTCTGCAAATTCAAAACGGAATCGCACTCTCGACGCAGGGAGGCATTCCGTTTTTTTATTTATCTCGGTTTGAGGGAAGATCCATTGATGTTGAGAGAAAAACTGGAAAAAATTGAACGGCGTTATGCGGAAGTGCAAAAGTTGCTCTCGGATCCCGCGGTTCACAACAATCCGACGCGTTTTAAAGAGTTGGCGAAAGAAGAGAATGACCTTGTAGACATTGTGGTTCTCTATCGCGACTATAAAAAAACCGACGAACAGATCAGCGGTAATGAAGAGCTCGTGGCCGAAGCAGACGATCCCGAGCTGGTGGAAATGGCCCAAAGCGAATTAGCGGATTTAGTCGATCGAAAAAAGTCTCTTGAAGAAGGGATCAAGTTTCAGCTTCTTCCCAAAGATCCGCGTGATTCCCGCAATGCCGTGATGGAAATACGCGCCGGAACCGGGGGGGAAGAAGCGGGTTTGTTTGTTGGAGATCTGTACCGCATGTACCAGCGTTTGTCCGAGAACCACCATTGGAAAATGGAGGTTTTAAGCTCCAATCCGCAGGGAATCGGCGGATTTCGCGAGGTGATTTTTTCGATCACGGGAAAGAGTGTTTACGGAAAACTCAAATACGAGGGCGGGGTTCACCGCGTTCAACGGGTTCCGGCGACGGAGGCGGGAGGAAGGATACATACTTCGGCCGCAACCGTGGTCGTTTTGCCTGAAGCCGAAGAGATCGATATCGACATCGATCCGCACGATTTGCGGATCGATGTCTTTCGTTCTTCCGGTCCGGGGGGGCAGAGTGTCAACACCACGGACTCGGCCGTTCGCGTAACCCATATTCCGACCGGAATGGTGGTGACGTGTCAGGACGAAAAATCGCAGCACAAGAACAAAGCCAAAGCTCTCAAAGTCTTGCGCGCCCGTCTATACGAAAAGGCGATGGAAGAAGAACAGGCCAAGCTTTCCGCCGAACGGCGCTCGATGGTCAGCACAGGCGACCGCAGCGCCAAGATTCGAACGTATAATTTCCCACAAAATCGCGTGACCGATCACCGAATCTCTTTGACGCTCTATCGGTTGGAAGAGGTTCTATTGGGTGATCTGGAAGAGTTTTTCGATCAGTTGCAGCTGGCCGATCGAAGCGAACAACTTAAAGCGATGGCCTGATGATCGATAGCCCCAAACAGTGGAGTGTAGCTTCCCTGATCGGTTCGACCAGCGAATATTTGCTGGAAAAAGGATTCGAAAACAGTCGATTGGAGGCGGAACGGCTGTTGGCTCATGTTCTCGGTTTGCAGCGGATCGATCTTTATTTGCAATTCGACCGGCCCTTGAAACACGACGAATTATCGCATTTTAAAATCCTGCTCAGGAAACGACTGGAACAGGTACCCCTCCAGTATCTGATCGGCGAAACGGAATTTATGTCGTTATCTTTTTTGGTTACTCCGGATGTCTTAATCCCGCGTCCGGAAACGGAGCTGTTGGTGGAAAAGGCGATCGAATTCTGTGAGCAGGAATGGCAAAATTCACCGACGATTCACGCTTTGGATATCGGCACAGGATCCGGCGCAATCGCCGTGGCCTTGGCCTATCATGAACCACGTTTGCACATTGTCGCCGTCGACCGTTCGGACACTGCTCTGGAAATTGCACAAAAAAACGGAATCAGACATGGCGTGTCGAATCGTATCGAATTTCTACATCACGATGCAGCCGATATCTGGCCAAAATCCTGGACAAATTCTTTCGACCTGATCCTCAGCAATCCACCCTATATTCGGGAAGACGAATTTGCCCTATTGCCTGATGAGATCCGTCGCTATGAACCACGGTCGGCTTTGCTCGCACAAATGGAGGGGCTCGAATTCTATCTACTTTTTTCCAAATTGTTACCCCAATTGATGCGGCCGCAAGGTATCGCGCTTTTAGAGATCGGAGCCGATATGGCCGCTGATGCTGTCGCTTGTTTTGTCGGGTGCGGATTTGAGCGTGTCGAAGTGCTGAAAGATCTTGCGGGTCGGGATCGCGTGCTGCAGTTGCGCAAAGTTTAAGACCACGGCGGCAAACAGGATTAAAGAGGAGAAGCGAATGAACAGCGGAATTTTTCGCGAATACGATATCCGCGGTGTCGTGGAAACGGATTTGACCGATGATGTGGTGTCTGCGCTGGGCAAAAGTTTCGGCACTTTGATTCGGGAAAAGGGATACCGCAGTGTTGCCTGCGGATATGATTTGCGTTTGTCCTCGGCACACTTGCATTCGGTTTTCATCAAAGCTCTTTGCCGTACGGGATGCAATGTCATCGATGTCGGTGAAGTTCCAACTCCGGCGCTCTATTATGCCGTCATCCATTTCGAAACCGATGCCGGGGTTATGATTACCGGCAGCCACAACCCGATCGAGTTCAACGGATTTAAAATGCTGGATCGGCAGGGATCGATTTTTGGACAGCAGATTCAGAAAATGCTGCAAATCATCGAAAAGCGTTCGTTTATTCAGGGGGAAGAAGGCGCGATTGAAATACGAGCGATTTTGCCCGACTATCTGCGAATGCTGAAATCGAAATTTCGATTTAAAAGACCTCTGCGAGTTGTCATTGATGCTGGAAATGCCACGGCTGGCCCCATCGCTCCGGATTTATGGCGCGAACTCGGGATGGATGTGGTGTCTCTTTATTGTGAGCCGGACGGTTCATTTCCCCATCATTTACCTGACCCAACAGTTCCTGCTTTTATGCACGACTTGCAGGAGCGGGTGGTGCAGGAAGGTGCTGATCTCGGCCTGGGGTACGACGGCGATGCCGACCGAGTCGGTGCTGTCGACGAGCGCGGGCGGTTGATCTTTGCCGATACTCTTTTGGCCCTTTTCAGCCGAGATGTTTTACAGCGTAAACCCCGCTCACCGATTATTTTTGATGTCAAGTGTTCGCAAGCCTTGCCTGTAGTTATCGAACAAGCAGGCGGTATACCGGTAATGTGGAAAACTGGGCACTCATTGCTCAAAGCCAAGATGAAAGAACTCGGAGCCCCCTTTGCCGGGGAAATGTCGGGGCATCTCTTTTTCGCTGATGATTATTATGGCTTTGATGATGGGATCTATGCCTCAGGGCGGCTGATGGAAATTATAGCCGCCGCCGATCAGCCGTTTTCTGCATTGGTGGATCAGATCCCCCGATTTGAATCCACCCCTGAAATACGGGTCGAATGTGCCGATAGCGAAAAATTCGCTGTCATGGACGCCTTGACCAAGGAATTTGCGGATTATGAGACCAACACGCTTGACGGTGTTCGGGTGCAATTCGAGAATGGATGGGGACTCGTTCGTGCCTCCAATACCCAGCCGGTTCTGGTTCTTCGCTTCGAGGCAGAAACACGGAAAGAGCTGCAACGCATCATGAGGCTTTTCGAGGATAAACTTGACCGCTTTGCGGCAGTAAAAGTCGATAAAAAAGATTTCAAGATATAAACAATGCCGGCAGCGCCGGCATTTTCATTCAAACCGAGGTCAACATGAAAACTCGACCCAGTAAACTGGATGAAAAAATTCTGGCTTTGCTGCAAAGCTCCCCTTCCCGAACGCTTAAGACCAAAGATATCGCCCGGCTTTTATCCATTGGCAAAGACGACTACCAGGCGCTTCGAAAAACGCTAAAGCGCTTGGTAGGGGAAAACAAGATCAGCTGCCAGAAAAGCAATCGTTACGGCGCAATAGCCAGGTCGGCTGAAAAAGAAGGCGTGCTCAAGGTCCATTCACAGGGATACGGTTTTGTGTTGGCTGACGATGGATCCGAGGCGTTTGTCAGCTCCAAAAACATGGCGACCGCACTTCATCTCGATCGTGTTCGCATTCGCCTTTTTGCTGTCAGCGAAGGTCAACGGCCTGAAGGTCAGGTCATCGCCGTTTTGGAGCGCGCTCGATCAAGTATTGTCGGGACCTTTCGTTTTGGTCGGCGGTATGCCTATGTTGTGCCAGATGATATCAAGATTCAGGTAGATATCGTTATTTCATCGACGGATGAACATGAGGTTCAGGAGGGCCAAAAAGTGGTGGTCGTCATCGAGGAATGGGAGCACCCCCACTTGAATCCCGTGGGCCGAATCGTCCGGGTCCTGGGTTTTCCAGACGACCCCGG
Organism: Candidatus Zhuqueibacterota bacterium; assembly: GCA_016929055.1. GTDB lineage: Bacteria > Zhuqueibacterota > Zhuqueibacteria > Residuimicrobiales > Oceaniaggregativiventaceae > Sulfursilanivivens. Next base: position 3,973 of record JAFGJN010000028.1, on the reverse strand, counting down.
GGTCGATGTTTTGTCAATTGCCTGTTCCTATGGTATGGATGCCACTTTTCCATCCGCCGTTGAACGGGAGGCCGAGGAACTCAGCCGGCGTAAATTGGCCGAGGAAAAGGAAAAGCGCCTCGATTTTCGCGAAAAATTGATTGTGACCATTGATCCGGCGGACGCCAAGGATTTCGATGATGCGATTTCGCTGGAAAAGATTTCGGACGATCGTTTTCAGCTCGGGGTACACATCGCCGATGTCGCCTTTTTTGTACCCGAGGGAAGCGCACTCGATCGTGAGGCATTGGCAAGAGGGACATCGGTTTATCTCGTAGACCGTGTAATTCCCATGTTGCCGCATCAGCTCTCCACGGACGTCTGTAGCTTGCGGGAAGGTGAAGAAAGGCTCTGCTATTCCGTTTTGATCGACATTGACCTTGAGGCAAATGTCCACGCTTTTCGTGTTTGTGAAACCGTAATCCAAAGCACAAAGCGCCTGACCTATGAAGAAGCGCAAGAGCTTATCGAGGGAGAGAAAAGCGATTCGCTCGCTGAAACCCTGCGCCTCATGCATCATTTGTCCCAGGCTTTGATCCGACAACGTTCCAATCGCGGGGCAATTGATTTCGATAGCTTGGAAGTCAAAGTCGATCTGGATGAACAGGGTCGTCCGGTCCATTTGCATCCGCGAGAAAGGCTCGAATCGCATCGTCTGATTGAAGAATTCATGCTGTTGGCAAATGAATGTGTCGCCAGACTCGGTGGCCAAATTTTGCCCAAAGAGCAGCAGCGCTCATGGCCTTTTGTTTATCGCGTACACGAAAAACCCGATCGCGAAAGTGTTCGTTCCTTGATCGATTTGATGGAGGCATTTCAAATTCCCGTCGAGATGCCATCGAAAATAACCCCGCGGTTTTTTCAAAATCTCTCTTCGCAGTTAAAAGATCATCCGGCTCGGACTATTTTGCAGGACGCTCTTATACGTACAATGATGAAAGCAAAATATACAACCGAACCCTTGGGCCATTTTGGCCTGGCTTACCGCTATTACAGCCATTTTACTTCACCGATTCGACGCTATCCCGATCTGCTTACCCATCGCCTGCTCAAAGCTTTCCAACAAAACGGAACGGTACCAGCATTGGAAATTGTGGAAAAAAAATGCCAGCAGTCGAGTGAAAATGAAATCCGGGCACTCGAGGCCGAGCGAGCGTCGATTAAACTCAAACAGGTCGAATTTATCGAAAGACATTTGAATGAAAGTTTTGAAGGCATTGTCTCTCGAATAGTTAATTTTGGAATTTTTGTACAAATTCCGCAATTTTTGATCGACGGATTGATACACATCAGCGACTTGGCCGATGATTACTATCTAGTCGACGAAAAGAACTATTGCCTTCTGGGTCAATCTAGCGGTCGTAAATTTCGGCTGGGCGATCGCTTGAGAGTTCGAGTTGCGCGAGTTTCCCGCGCTGAACGACTGGTCGATTTTCTTCTCGCTGAATCGGAAGATGAAAAGAAATAGTGTAAGGGAGAAAATAAAATGAACAAATGGAAAAGCCGCCTGCTTGGGCATCGGCGGATTGCCACAGACACAGTCGAGTTTACCTTTATGCGGCCCCAGGAATTCGATTTTGTCGCCGGACAACACGTCATTGTTAAATTGCCTGAACTCTTGCATGCGGACGACAAGGGGCCGACACGACCGTTCACCCTGCTTTCGGCGCCGCTCGATCCGGATCTCAGAATTGCCACTCGAATGACCGGCAGTGGGTTTAAAAAAACACTTAACGAAATGCGCTCGGAACCCCTCGAACTTTTTGGCCCCCGAGGTGAATTTACTCTCAAAACATCTTGCGCATCTCGAGTCATCTGGATTGCCGGAGGAATCGGAATCACCCCGTTTTATTCCATGTTGCATGATGCGCTGCACCAGGAACGGCTCCCACAAACCCTGCTGATTTATTCGAATCGAACTCTCGAGAGTGCGCTGTTTCATTCCGAGTTTTCAGAGTTGACCCAACATGTCTCGTACTGGCGATATTTACCCACGTTGACCGACTTGTCTTCAACTGACGACTGGTCCGGCGAACGCCGTCGAATCGATGGCGTTTTTTTACAAGAGATTCAGAATGAACTGCGATCGGCTGAGCTTTATCTCTGTGGGCCGGCTAAAATGGTCGAAAAAGTCAAAGACCGGTTGCTGGCGCTCGAAATCCCGGAGAAAAAAATTCGCTGCGAAAGCTTTTCAGGATATTGAGCCCAATTTGCTCTGCATAAAAAATTTTTCAAACGACCGCATATCACCCCTTTTGTTTGTATGTTTAGTAGTGATTTAACCGCGCCTGATCACAAATGTCGGTGATTTGACTAATACCCCCCCAAAAATTGTCTAAATTCAAGATCAATAAAGTTAATCAGATAAAACGTTCCTTCGCTAATCGATTCTGTGGTATCATTTTTGTATTTCTTTTTCGAACTCGGTCTGTTCAATGGCAGTTGTTTTCACCACGCTTGATACGAACGGTGGACTGAAGGATGGGAAGGTTTATGAATCGCTCGAATGCAAAATTGCTGATCGCTTTGATAATCTGTGGCGTACCTGCTTTCTCGTTCGCTCAGGTTCAGGAAATCAGGGATTATTTGATCAATGTGACTATCGGAGTTCGCACCGATGTACCCGAAAAGTATCATGCGAATGTCGTCGATGTCACCCTGGAAGAACCGGGCTTTTATCGTATGATCCCCAAACTTCTCTATAACAGTGGGGATGATCAGCTGAATGAAAGCTGTTTCTTTACAGTATTGCACCAAGACAGCACTGTCAGCACTGCTGTTGATTCTAATGCTGGCCCGTATAAAGTGATTCCAGACGATCCCGGACCACGACATACAGCCTTTCGGGATGCAGGGTTGTTCTATTTTCTTGCCGGGACCAACACGATTCAAATGCACCACTATTCATTGATCGCCGATCAATTTCCGCAATTCTTGAATGGTTCGATCAATGGTCCAGAAAGCATCAAGATCGTCGATACGTTAAAAATTGTTGCTGAACCGCGAGCCGATGCGCTGCTAAATATGCGCAGCAATCCACCGCGCAGGCGGCCGGTGAATGGGGTCTTGTCCGGATTGGCCTATCCGGGGGAGTCAATCTATTATGAGCTGATTGTTAAAAATCATTACCTCAATGTTATTCGCTTCGCTCAACTTGAACTTGTCGTTTCCCCTTTTCTTGCGACGCAAAGTTTCACTCTCGAACCGTCCTTTATCGAGGAAGAATATTATCTGTGGGATTTGCCCCATATCGATCCAGGGGATTCACTGGTCATCGGTTTTTACGGTAACTTGGCCGATCGAATGCAAGAAGGGTATACACCCCTGGTAAACAGGGGGTTTTTGCGAGTGCCGAATGAAGCCGATTCCACCAACAATAAGGCCGAATCTCTTGATTATGCCTATGCTGCCAGCCACGGAGGTCCTCCGGACGAGAAAACCGATATGGCTATCCGCTTATTCGCCAAAAGCGACTCATTTCGTGTCTTCGGAGCGGATACAGCCTTTTTTGTTAGCTCTGGCGAGAAAATAATCGTTGGTTTGGCAGCCCTAAACAACGGTGTCAATCCGGCGCACGATGTTCAGGTTCGCTATGTCAATCCGCCACTTTTATTCGTTCAACAGGCCGTCCCCCAACCGTCTACGGTTCTGGGAGATACCCTGATCTGGAATTTTAGCTCCATCGACGCCGGCCTTTATCAGAATATGCGTGTAGAAACTCTACTCGAAATGCCGGGTATTTCCGATTCTCTGGTGATTCCTCGAGCATTTGTTTCGGCGATCGATGATACAGCCATGAACAATAATGCCGCCGAGGATTCCGTTTTTATCTTTCGGCGCAGCGCCGATTTCAAGGGATTGACGGATGTGATCAAGACGGCGTTGTGGACGGATCGCGACGGGGATGGACTTTTGACGTCGGGCGATTTGATCG
>JAFGJN010000027.1 GCA_016929055.1 Candidatus Zhuqueibacterota bacterium | reverse complement strand
TCGCTCGGACGGCGATGATCTCGATATCGAGCCAATTGATATTGCCGCCCAATTGGGAAACGCTGATCACGCCGAGGATGACCGCAAGCAATATAATGCCCAGAACATCGTCAATGACCGCTCCGGCAAGAATCGTCACACCTTCGGGCGAACCGATCTTGTGTTTTTCAGACAGGATCCGCGCCGTGATACCGACAGAGGTGGCAGAAGAAATAGCGCCGAGAAAAAGCGCAGAGGGGTGCAGATAACTGATTGAATGGCCAAGGATATAGGGTGCGAACAACACCGTAACCAGCACACCCAGACCGAAAGAGAAAATTACCCCCCCGAGTCCCACAGCCGCACCGGCGCGATAAAAGCGTTTAAAGAGATTGACATCGGTTTCCAATCCGACCATAAAAAGCAGCAAAATTGAAGCGATGGTAGCGAAACCGTATAGTTCAGGTGAAACCGGAAAAGAGGGGGAAAAGACCGGAAATACCCCGTGTTGAAAACCATAAAAGGGTAGCGAGCCGAGGGCATAGGGACCGATCAGCATGCCGGCCGACAATTCACCCAGAACAGCCGGAATTTTCATTTTTTCGAATAAAATTCCGCCAAGTTTAGCGGCTACCACAATCAATCCCAGTTGCACGGCGAGCATCATCATACGATGGGTGATATCTGCTTCCAAAGCTGTCGACTGTGAGGCAGACGCCACTGCAGGCGGCAATAAAAAACCCAAACTCGTCCAAACAATCTTTTTCATAGTCCGCTCATGTGTGTCAGAATCAAAAAACACGCCGGTCATCGAGTCTGAAACCGATGACCGGCGCTTTGTTAAATCAAACTATGGATGAGAGCATTTTCGTCGTGAACAGCGGCTAACAACGCTCGTCCGTGTAAACCGACTTTTATAAACCCGACGGCAGAGCGGTCATGGTGAAAACCATGACAAAGAGGGCGACCGTTTCGATCACGCCCAAAACCATAATATAGTTGCCAAAGCCTTTGCCGGTTTCCGCCAGAGCATCGGCGGCTTTGGCGCCGGCTTTGCCCTGCATATAGGCAGACATGCCCATGGCGAATCCGGCAAAAAGGCCGACTAAAAGCTGCTGCAGATAGGTTTCCGGCGGAAGATTGGCACCCTGAATGGCGTTTCGGAGAATCATGCCATAGATGGTCTGAGACAGCGGCGCGCCGACAAAAGCCACCAAAATAAATGGCGCTGCTTTGTTCTGCGCAAAGGCTCGTTTCCAGGCGCCGATAGCGGACAGACCGGCGACACCGGTGCCGAGTGCCGAACCGACGGCCGCCAGTGCCAGCGAAATGCTGAAATCACCAAATCCTGAGATCATTGCGTGCTCCTTTCTTTCATATCGTGGACGATTGCTGTCATGTCGATATCATCCGGCGCGCCGGATGGAATTACTCGTGTGAATTGCTGAATGGATCATACTTTTTGCCCGTCCATTGCATGCCGATATGGTTCGAAAATTCAAGCATATTGAGACGGACACCATGCACCAAAACCGACATCATGGCCAGCGTGATGTTGAGGGCATGTCCCAGGAACAAAACCAGGATCGCGATGATACCGCCTAAAACTGAATGAATACCCGCACCGACTGCCATGTCGTTAAAGCTCGAAGCAACGATAACTGTGGCCATACCCACCGCGAAAAGACGGATATAGGATACAACATCGGAAAAACTGTTGATAATGCTCAAAGGTAAATTCGCCAGCGAGGTGAGAATACCTTTGAAAATATTTTTTTGAAAATTGGCAAAAACTGCGATCAAAACGACACCAATCAGAAAAAGGGTACCGGTAAAAGCAGGCATCTCTTTGCCGAGCACCAGAGAATTGGCTACAAAATAGATCGCCCACAAAACGACGATCCAGCCGATTTCGGCAATAGCGGTAGGCGAGTTGATGCGTTTGATGGCAGCGAGCAGCCGACCGACCGACAGATGCACAGCGCCGATAATGAAGGTCAGCTGCATCAGCGTTTCCTGATTGAGGTCGGAAAAGCTATAGATATTCTCGATGATAAACCAGCGCAGAACCGGCAATTGCGACAACCTCTCCGAGCCGAACCAGGTTCCGGAAAAGAGTCCCCAGAGAATCGTGGCAAAACTCAGCACATACATGAGGCGAAAAAATTCACGCGGTGCCGTTTTCTTTTTACGCGAAAAATAAAAAGTACCGGTTAAAAGGATCAGTCCATAACCGGCATCGCCCACCAGCATGGCGTAAAAAATGCTGAAAAAAGCGAGAAAAACAAAACTGATATCCTGTTCCGCATAACCGGGCAGGGTACCCATAAAGTTAAACAGCGGCTGAATGATGCGCAGCCATTTGGGGTTGCGCAAAAGGGTGGGCACTTGATCCGGAGAATCGGGATCCTCAAAGATGAGGCCCAGGCCCTCCTCTTTAGCCAGTTTTTCGATATCGGCAACCGCTTCCGCGGGGCAATAACCCTGCAGATAAATGATCGATTCGCTGCCGCTCATGCTGGCATCCACGGTGTTGAATTCGAGGGTCCTTTTCAGCTTGTGGCGCTGAACCTGCAAATCGGATTCCGCAGCGGACATTTGCGATAAGGTCTGATCGATGGTGCGGATTTCATCCCGCAGTCGTTCGAGTTCGGATTGCAGATAATCATACTCGATTTCCGGCATTGGATCCTGTTTTAAATTCAGCAGTTCGTCCGGTGAACGAGCGATCTGCACAAAGCGCACAGCGTTTTGTTCCTCGCGGATCACCTGAATCATGGCGTCGCTGTCGAGCTTTTCGAGTTCGCTCTTGTCGGTAATAAAAAAACGGCAATAAAGCTCAGAGTTTTCCAACTCTTGCAAAGAAGCGAGAGAAACCGAACCCCAGCGTTCGAACCAACCGTTCATTTCCTCGAGTTTTTCCAGCTCACGGGCAAATCGGTCTTTCTTGCCGGCAAGATCGAGAATCGTATCGACTACCGATTCGACATCGATGGATTTTTTCGATTTTTGCTCTCCTGCGGCGGGCCCGATCAACAACAGGGCTTTTTCAAGCTTTTCCAGCTCCGCTTCTGTCTTTTGGATATCCTCCGAAACAGGGCGATCGACCAACCGCGGATGAAGAACACCCAATTCGCGCAAATGCAAAAGAACCTGCCGGCGATATTTGACATCCGTCAGCAAGGTCACTTTTTTCATTTTCACAATCATGACAAAACGGTCTCCAGCTTTTTCTTTTCGATTTTCGCTTTGGCGATTTTTCCGCGCACCACTTCGGCGGTCTGCTGATCGGCCAGAAAAATCTGAATCACCCGAATGTTCTCTTTGGCCTGGGGAATCATAACCTCTTCAAAGAGCTTGATTCTCTGAATCGTGATCCGCAGTTCGTTGCGAATGATTTCTTGCTGCTTTTTGGCGATTTCGCATCGCGACCGCTGTTCGATCTGTTTCTGAACAACCTCGATGGCGGTGTCGACCCACAGAGGCGTGTAAAAAAGATCGATCTCGACGTCGGCGAAAACCACCTCTTCGAAAATCGGAATTTCGATACCGGCGATATTGCCGCTGGAGGTTTTAATCTCTTCCAGGGCGACCAGTTCATCCAGAGCGACATCCTGGGCGAAAACCGCAACCCAGGCGGAAACCTCTCTGTCCGTCCGGGCCATCTCTGCTTCGATTTTTTCGATTTCGTGCTGAATTTTGGCGATTTCGACCAAAAGCTGCTTCTTTTTTAATTCCAGCGTCGGCAGATATCGAGTATAACGTTGGAGATTGTCTTTCTGCCGCTTCAGCTCGTTTTTGGTCAGTTTAACTTTAGCCATTGCGATTCACCTGTTTATTCCGTGGATTTTTTCGGCCAGAATTCCTTGATCAGCTCGGAACGCAATCCGGTCTGCTCCGGTGTAAAACAGTCGGCCAGAATTTCCCAGCCTTTGTCCAGAGCTTCTTCCAGAGGAATATTGACCTTCAAGTCCATCATCTGGGATTCGAACAGCTTGCCGTATTTCAACAGCTTTCGATCCCACGAGCTCATCTGAAAACCCATGGCTCGTTTTTCTTCGGATTCCATATACTGGGCATAAAGCTGAATCATGCCATCCATGATCGCCCGGTGATCCTTGCGCGTCTTGTCGTTGACTTGCTGTTTCAGACGGCTCAAAGAGCCGAATGGCTCGATGCGGCCGTTGCGCAAATAAAACTGGCCCTCGGTGATATAGCCGGTATTGTCCGGAACCGGATGGGTGACATCATCGCCAGGCATGGTGGTGGCGGCCAGAATGGTGATCGATCCGGCATCGTCAAAGTCAACCGCCTTTTCATAGCGCCGGGCCAGCTGACTGTAGAGGTCGCCGGGATAACCGCGGTTGGACGGCACCTGTTCCATGGTGATGGCGATTTCCTTGAGGGCATCGGAAAAATTGGTCATATCGGTCAGCAGAACCAGGACATTCTTGCCGTTGAGGGCGAATTTTTCCGCCACCGCCAGACAGAGGTCCGGAACCATCAATCCTTCCACCACCGGTTCAGAGGCCGTATTGATGAAAAAGATGGAGCGGTTCAGGGCGCCGCCCTCTTCCAGGGTATTCTTGAAATACATATATTCATCGAATTTCAGACCGATTCCGCCCAAAATGATCATATCCACTTCTGCCTGCAGAGCGATACGCGCCAGCAACGCATTGTAGGGCTCTCCGGAAACGGAAAAAATCGGCAATTTTTGCGATGCGACCAGAGAATTAAAGATATCGATCATCGGAATATTGGTGCGGATCATGCGCCGGGGAATGATGCGTTTGGACGGATTGACCGAAGGACCGGCGATCTGAATCACATGGTCGGTGATGGCGGGTCCTTTGTCGCGCGGCACGCCGCTGCCGTTAAAGACGCGTCCAAGCATATTTTCGGAAAAAGAGACCTGCATGGGGTGGCCCAAAAACCGCACTTCGTCCTGGGTCGAAATTCCCCGGCTACCGGCAAAAACCTGCAGCGATACCAGGTCGTCTTCCAGTTTGATGACCTGGGCCAAAGATTTGCCACGCGAGGTGGTGATTTCGGCAAGCTCTTCATAGGCGATATTCTCCGCCCTGACGCTGATCACATTGCCAGAGACGGATAAAACCTTGTCATAAACTCTTTTCATGTTCGGCTACCATTTTTATCGTGTCATCAATTGCTTTTTCCTGTTTTTTAAAGTCGTCGGAATCCATGGGTATGTAATTCCAGTCGATGAACTTTTGGCGCAGATCGTAGAAAAATTCCCGTGCCTGTTCCTTGTCTTCGAATTCGAAATCTGTTTGAAGGATACCGACCAGTTTTTCAAAAACATAGCGCTGGCGCTCCGGAGAAGTGGCCGCATCCACCGGATCGAAAGCGTTCTGCTGCAGATAGACACCGTCGAGAAATTCGGATTTCAGATAAACCAGAAAATCTTTCTGCGAGGTCCCTTCTTCTCCGACAACCATCATCATCTGATGTACTTCGTTTCCTTTAAAGAGGAACTCGCGACCCAAGTCGACCATCTCAGCCGGAACAAGACTGTCGTATTTGGACCAGCTGTCGAGCGGAT
>JAFGJN010000233.1 GCA_016929055.1 Candidatus Zhuqueibacterota bacterium | reverse complement strand
TATCGCCATCGGCGAACTGATTGCCGGTCATCTTGTCGCTCCCATCCAGCGTATGATGCAAACGGATCGGCTGAGTCTCGTGGATCAGTCACTTTCGTTATGGCGGCAAAACTATAGCAACCTTTTGCAGGCGATCCCGTTTCCCGCCGCTGTAATCAACTATCAGAGCGACGAGTTTACCGATGCCAATGACGATTTTATAACGCTGGTCGATCTGGATCATCAGCATTTGTCTGAAATCCCGGTATCCACTGTCCTGGGATCGCTCGAGCTCACTGAAAAAAGCGAATTTCCTGGTTTGATCGCCGGCCGATTGCTGTCGGGAGATGCGCCGGTGGATCTGCTGGTGTCGATCTATGACCGAAAACGACCGCAAAAGCTGCTCGTGGTTGTTTTGCCCAGGGATTTGTGGCGTCCCGCCGTTCAGGATTCGGCTCTGCAGTCGATTCAACCGCTGCTGCAGATTTGTCGTTCCGAGTGGTCGGATGCATCCCTGCCGGACGATTTTTTGCGGGTCGCCAAAGCGGCTCTGGAGATGATTCAGGGGAACTTTCTGGCTGTCCGCGCCTTCCAGCCGGTTGATGAAACCGTTGTTTTTCAGGGTCGCTCCGATTTGCCGACTGAGAAAATCGATCGTCTGGTCTTCAGCGGACCCTGCGACCGCGTTAGGCAAACAAACAGCGCGGTTTTTCTTGCCGAATTGAGCGCCAACGCTTTGGATCCCGAATGGTTCAAGAACGCCAGGGAATTCGGCTTTAACAGTTTGGCGGCCGTGCCCATTATTCAGGCATCGGCTGGGTTGGGTGTTTTGGTTGTCTTTGCTGACAAGCCTCACCGTTGGTCGGAAACGGAAAAAGCGCGATTGCTTGCGATCAGCGATATTTTTTCTTTTCTGCTAAAAAAACGCGAGATTTTGTCGCTTCAAAAGGTTCAGAGTGCCCAGTTGGCCGGTCTCGAAGCCATCACTCGAATTCTCGCCGGTGAAATGGAGGAAGAGGAGACCCTTCAAGCCGTTGCGGTACAATTGCGGCAGGTTGTCGATTTTGATTATTTTTCGCTCACCCTGCTCGAAACATCCACACGGAAAACCATCTGTTTCGATATCGCATCCCGACCGGTTCAAAAGCAGCTCAGCGATGCCTTTGTGTGGAAGGCAATCGAAGAAAGCGATCTCGGCTGGGTAAGGCAAAAAACATATGAATCCTCAACCGCCGGCGATCAATTGATTCGCGCGGATCGGCTTCCCTTTTCCCTGCCCGCTCACACCAGTCTGCTGGTGTTGGGCAAGAGTAAATATTACGGCAACCTGGCTCTGGGACGGCTCGAGGATCAGCCCTTCAGCCGTCGGGATGTCGACTATCTCAAAATCATCGCCAAACAGATGGCCGTTCTGCTCGGTCGGGCCGAGCTGATGACCCGTCTCGAGCGACAGGCGCACAAACAGATCCGCAATTTCAAGGAAATCGTGGGTATTACCGGTCACGTGCAACCGCAGCAGGTGATCGAAGCCTTTAAACGGACAGTAACAGCTATTTTTCAGCCGGAGCGGCTGCGGTTATACGATCCCGGCGAGGATTGTTTCGACTGGATGCCGGAAATTTTACGAGAATTTCTCGCTCTCGAAAAGACCGAGGCTGTGGTGGATGAAGTCCTGCGCGAGCGCGCCATGGCGGCCTTTCTATCGCCACGCGACTTTTGTGAAGGTTTGTGCGATTCGCGTGCCATGGCCGCCGAATTCGATACTTTTCAGCCTCTGGTACTGCTTCCGGTGGCTGCCGATAACGATGAAACACCGCAAATTGCAGTGATGAACTGGCAGGCATCCCGCCGTTTTTCCCGTGGTGAAATCGAACTCTTTGAGCTCATCGCTGAACAAACACGGCGTGCGCTTCGCTATGCCGATGTGGTGCAAGAACTGGAAACGGGGATACAGGAGCAAAAGGATTTTGTTCGCATGCTGTCCCATGATTTGCGCACACCCTTGCAAAGCATCAAGAGTTATTTGGCTCTGACCATGGAAGATCAGCCGACCGGCACCGGCGATCGACAGCAGGATTATCTGCAGCGCATCGAAGCCAACCTCGCTCATGTCCAGTCGCTGGTCAACGAGCTGGCCGAATTTCAGCAGGTCGATAAAAAGACATGGAGCCTGGAAAAGGTGGATCTGCAACAGCTGTTTGATCAACTCTTTGATTCTTTTTCGGGTTTGCTGCTTGAAAAGAATATTCGTCTCCAGCTTCAACCCGATCTGCCGTACGTCTACGCCAACCGCTCCGCTTTGCTGCATATTTTCAGCAATCTTTTGTCCAATGCGATCAAAGCGGTTGAAAAAGAACCACAACCGATGATCCAAATCGGATTTCGCGACCAGGACGTCGAGTACCATTTTTTTGTGCGTGACAATGGAATGGGTTTACCGGAAGAGTCGGCCGACAGGATTTTTCAGCCCTTTTTCAAGAGTGCCGATTTGGGGTATCCTGCTGACAGCGGCTTAGGCCTGGCGATTGCGCAAAAATTGGTGCGGCTTTTTCAGGGCCGGATCTGGGCGGCCAACCACCCGGATGGCGGCGCGATTTTCACCTTTACTCTGCTCAAGGAATTTCCGCAGGCTGCCGATTCGGACGAAACAAGAGCCATACAAAACGGGTAAAAAAAAACGATAGCCGCATTCCATTGTCGAAGAACCCATTTCTGTCCAAAATAGATTTTAGTCGCATGATTAGTCAACTGATAAATAAAAACTTGGGCAAAATAGCGAACCTGATCTGCAGTTCATGAAAACCTCTATTGTTTTTACATCAGATAGGTTGTGTGGTGTCCCCGTTTGGGCCACCAGTGCGAAGGAACCTTTTTTTGAAAAGATTTGCAATGGAAAAGAAACACAACGGGGAACACGAAAAGCGCGAGCAACGGGTTCTGATCATCGAAGATCATCCAGAGCAGGCGCATCTGATGCAGCTAATCCTCAACCGCGCCAGGCAGAATTTCGCCGTTCGGATCGTTCATGATGCTGAATCGGGTCTGGCCGAACTGGACAAAGAACATTACGATGTGGTCGTTCTGGATTATCATCTGCCCAAGATGAACGGGTTGGAGGCGCTCTCCGCCATTCAGCACAAGCTGCCTGGATTGCCGGTTGTCATGGTCACCGGACAGGGGGACGAACGCATCGCTGTAGCCGCGATGCGCCAGGGAGCCGCTGATTATCTTGTAAAAACAAGGGATTATCTCGATTTGCTGCCGCGTGTTTTGGACCGGGCAGGCAAGGAGCGCAAACTCTCTTCGCAGCTTAAGCAGAGCGAACAGCGATATTTTGCCCTGTTCGATCGCGCCAGCATTGCCATCTTTATTGTTCGGGCCGATACCCTGCAGTTGGTTCAGGTCAACAAGAATGCAGCCGAGCTGTTGGGTTGTCCCGGCGATGAATTGATCGGTCGGCACTGGCTCGATCTTTTTTCCAACCTTTCCCGCCAGCCGGCGGAGGCGTTTTTTCAAAAAATTCAACAGGAGAACCAGGCCGATACCGACCAACTCGTGCTCGTTCATGCCAACCGCCGTCTGATTCCGGCCGATATCCATGCCAGTTTGCTGGAAATCGGCGATCATCGCGTGGTTCAATTTTTTGTCAGCGATATCAGCGAAAAAGTCAGAATGCAGCATCAACTTTTGCTCAGCCGCCAGCGCCTGCTCTCGTTGTTTGACGGTATTACCGATTTGATCTGTGTGCTGGACCCCTCTTTTCGTCTTATTATGGGAAATAAACGCTATGCTCAGATCGCTTCGCGACAAACCGATCAGGTAATCGGCGAAAAGTGTTACCGTGCGCTTTTTGGTCGTTCCCAACCATGCGAAAATTGCCCGGCACACGAAACCTATCGCACCGGCGAATCGAAATTTATCGAGATATTTCATCAGGGACGGACCTTTCATATCTGGACCTTTCCCATGGCCGCTCTGGATGGCAGACCCGAATATGTGGTCGAATACGCCAAGGATGTGACCGAACAGAAGGGGATCGAAAAGCAGCTGATAAAATCGGAAAAATTGGCGACCATCGGGTTGCTCTCTTCCGGTATCGCCCACGAGCTGCGCAACCCGCTCAACGTAATCGAAACGGCACGCTATGCGCTGGAAGATTCCCTCGGATCCGAGGACAGCGACGTCGTCAAACGGCTGGCGATTATCAAAAAGAACGTCCGCCGCGCATCGATCATCATCGATAATCTGCTCCAGTTTTCACGCCACTCCGAGTTCGAACGAGAACGCATCGATCTGGAAAAACTGCTCGATTCCACCTTGTCTCTGGTACAAAAGGATATCGGATTGCGCAAAATCGAAATACGCAAAAATTATCGAAATACTCCGCGGGTCTTTTTCAGCCTGGATTCCCTCAAGCAGGTCTTTCTCAATATCCTGATGAACGCTGTCCAGGCGATGCCGAACGGGGGAATAATATCTCTGCGTACGGCTGTTTCGCCGGACGGGAAATGGACATTGATCGAATTTTCCGATACGGGCGTAGGTATTTCTGAAGAGAATTTAAAGCATGTCTTTACACCGTTTTTTACCACCAAGAGCGATCGCGGCGGTATCGGTTTGGGGCTCTATCTCTCCTATACCATCATCAAGCGCGAGGGAGGCGATATCCTGTGTAAAAGCAGGGTAGGTGAAGGGACGAGCTTTATCATCAAAGTGCCGACAGCCAAAGCCGATGACGAGCCCATCAAGGATCATCGACAGGACTTGCGTCGCGGCGATCTTTCGAGTTGACAATCGTTGAAATAATTGTTAAATTAAATGTTTATAGCGCCGCGATCGGGTTGCCGGATCGAAGATCTGTTATGGGTTCCCGACACGGTTCGACGCGTTTGGGGAAATCGGGTCGAGTGACGGCGACAACCGTTTTCGAGAAACCCTTTATCGAGTGAAATGTGGAAAAAACGATCCCGCCCAAGGCTGAAATGATCGGTTTGGATATGATTCTCCAACCGGTACGGTCCGATCTTGAGCAGTTTGAACACCATTTCGACCGGCTCTTGCATTCCGACATTCCATTAGCCGATCAGGTTGTGCAGTATATCGCCCGCTATCGGGGCAAACGTCTACGTCCAATTCTGACCTTTCTCTGCGCCCGTCTGCACGGCAAAGCCAATTCGACAACTCTGCAGTCAGGCATTGTTGTCGAATTGTTGCATACTGCAACTCTGGTTCACGATGATGTGGTGGACGATTCCGACCGTCGTCGCGGTATGCCGACGGTGAACAACATGTGGAACAATAAAATTTCGGTTCTCGTGGGAGATTATCTTTTTTCCAAGACTCTTACCGCCCTGGTCGAGTTGCAGGATTCAGAAGCGCTTACCATTTTTTCGCAAACCGCACAAGAGATCACTGAAGGCGAATTGTTGCAAATCGAGCGAGCGAACGATTTCGATCTGGCTCAGCAGACCTATTTTGAGCTTATTGAAAAGAAAACCGCTTCGTTGTTTTGCGCCTCGTGCGAGCTTGGAACCCTGTCGGTCGATGGATTGCCGGAAAACCGTCGGCGTATGCGCGAATTCGGCAAAAGCCTTGGATTGGCTTTTCAAATTCAGGATGATGTGCTGGATTATATCGGTGACCGTGACAAGCTGGGCAAACCCACCGGCAACGATATTCGAGAAAACAAGATAACCCTGCCGCTGATCCACGCCTTTTCCCGAGCCGAAGAAGGCGAAAAACAGTCGATACTCGACCTGTTTCGAAGCGGAAAGATCACAGACATCGAGGTCGAGCGGGTAGTCGATTTTGCGCGGCGTCTCGGGGGCGTGGATTATGCTCGTCGTGTCGCCGCCGATTTTGCGCAATCGGCCAAACGGCTTTTGCAGGCTTATCCTCCATCTGACAACAGAGAAACTCTTGAACGGCTTGTAGATTTTGCCATTCTTCGCGAAAAATAGCCGTGGGCGCCTCTGGGTGCTGGCGCTGGTTGTCGGCGCTGCGGCAATCGCGATCTGCCGGCGGCCGCAAGAACCGCAACCGTTTGAATCGACCGTTTGGATCATGGATACCGCGGTCGTTATCCATGTCTTTGATCAGAACCTCTCCCGTGATGCGATCGAGAGTGCGATAACCGCCGCCGAGCACGAAATAAAGCGGATCGATTCGCTGGCCGATTTTTATTCCACCCAAAGCGCGATCGCTTGTCTCAATCGCTTCGCCGGAATCGAGCCTGTGATCGTCGATTCCTCGATGGTGTCGCTGTTGATATTCTGCGAGCGAATCTCTGAACTATCCGGCGGGGCCTTTGATCCCGCCATAGCGCCGCTGAAAAAACTCTGGGGCTTTGGTGAACGCGATATGCCGATGGTTCCCGATTCTGCGGCGGTTGTAAATGCACTTGATATCGTCAACCAAACGGCCATAGACATCGATTCGCCGCGAGTTTTTCTCGGCCCGTACGGTGCGGCACTGGATGTCGGTGGGGTTGCCAAAGGGTATGCGGTCGACCGTGCCATCGCTATTCTCTTCAAAAAGGGGATTCAGGACGCCATGGTGGATGCGGGAGGCGATTTACGCACTATCTCGGGTCAACTCACACGCGGAAAGCGGCGGATCTATATTCGCCATCCGCGTGATCGCAATCGATTCTGGGGACGTTTCCCTCACGATGTCGGCGCTGTGGCCACTTCGGGCGATTATGAACGTTTTTTTTTACACGATTCGTTGCGTTATCACCATATCCTCGACCCTCTAAGCGGCTATCCCGCCCGGGAATGTGTCAGCGTCACGGTTCAGTCGCCTTTTTGTGCACTAAGCGATGCGCTCAGCACCGCCTGTTTTGTGCTGGGCCCGCAACGAGGATTCGATTTGCTCTGTCGCCTGCCCCGCGTCGAAGGGGTGATGATCTATGCCCAGGGCGATGAACTGAAAGACAGAATTACGCCGGGACTGATGGCTATTTTCGAACGGTTGCCTTGAACATCCCGGAGGGTGCGCTTCCATCTTGATAAAACTTGAGGATCCATTTATGCCACGATCACTGGTTACCGGCGGGGCCGGATTTCTTGGTTCCCATCTCTGCGAATATCTGCTTCGCAAAGGACATCGTGTCATCGCCATGGACAACCTTTTGACCGGCACGACCGACAATATCGCCCATCTTCAGGGCGATCGATTTTCTTTTGTCAGACACGACATCACCGAATATATCTATCTCGCCGGCAAACTGGACTTTGTCTGGCATTTCGCTTCGCCCGCCAGTCCGCTGGATTATCTTCAGCTCCCCATCCAGACGCTCAAGGTGGGCGCTCTGGGAACTCACAAGGCGCTGGGTCTGGCGATGGAAAAAAAAGCAAAATTCATTCTCGCCTCGACTTCCGAAGTCTATGGAGATCCGCTTATCCACCCGCAGCAGGAGAACTATTGGGGCAATGTCAATCCGGTCGGACCACGGGGCGTCTATGACGAGGCCAAGCGCTTTGCCGAAGCTCTGACCATGGCCTATCACCGATACAACGGTGTGGACACCAAAATCGTCCGTATTTTCAATACCTATGGACCTCGCATGAGGCCGAATGACGGGCGGGCCATTCCTACATTTGTGCCTCAGGCACTGGCCGACAAACCCATCACGGTTTTCGGTGACGGTTCACAGACCCGCAGTTTTTGTTATGTGGATGATTTGATCGAGGGGATCCATCGCCTGATGATGTCCGATTACCACGAACCGGTCAATATCGGCAATCCGCAAGAGATGACCATTCGTCAAATGGCGGAATCAGTGATTCGTCTGACCTCGAGCCGGAGCAAAATCGTGCAAAAGCCGCTGCCGGTGGACGATCCCAAAGTGCGCCAACCGGATATCGGGTTGGCGATAAAATTGCTCGATTGGCAACCCCAGGTCGACTTGCAGGAAGGACTGCGACGCACCATCGCCTGGTTCCGCAGCAAACCTTTGCCGGAGGAGATCTAGGTTTTGCCTGATCCGCACAAGATACTCGTCATTCGACTGAGCTCGATCGGCGATATTCTGCTCACCACACCCTTGTTGCGATTGTTGCGGCGCCGTTTTCCACAGGCGCGGATCGATTTTGTCGTTAAAGAAGGTTTTGCCGATCTGCTGCGTTGCCATCCGGCCATTACAAGTCTGATTCGTTTCGCACCCCGGGGTGGTTTGAACGGGCTTGTTGCATTGCGGCAAGAGCTGCGCAAGACGAACTATGACCTGGTAATCGACATTCACAAAAATTGGCGCAGCCGGTTTATGACATTAGGGTTTCCTCGGGAAGCTGTGCTGCGCTATCGCAAATATGCCTGTCAGCGTGTTCTGCTCATTTGGGCAAAAATAAACTGTTATCCCGCAGTCATTCCGGTACATCGCCGCTATCTCGATGCCCTGAAAAAGTATGGCATCGCAGACGATGGCGAGGGGCTCGAGATGGCGCTGAATCCGCAGACGCAGCAAGAGATGCAGGTCTGGCTGGAGCGGAACGGTTATCGCGCGGAGGAGATGAATATCGGCTTGGCGCCGGGAGCGGGAAAAACGACCAAACGCTGGCCGGCCGAATCCTTTGCCCGGCTCGCCAGGCTCCTGATGCGTCGTCCCGATGTACGCATCTGGATTTTGGGCGATCGGGACGATCAGACCGCTGCCGATCAAATCGTTCGGGAAAATCCCGCTCGAGTGGTGGATGCGACAGGACGTTTGAGTCTGATGCAGTCCGCCTGTGCAATCGCCGCCATGAACGGTCTGATTTGTAACGATTCCGGCCTGATGCACCTGGCAACGGCTGTCCGCTGTCCGGTGGTTGCCGTTTTTGGTCCGACCACACGCGAATTCGGCTTTTACCCCCAGGGCGAACGATGTACGGTGGTCGAACACAAAAATCTCGGCTGTCGGCCGTGCAGCGCTTACGGCTCGAAACGATGCCCACGGCGTCATTTTCGCTGCATGAAGGAGATCGCTTCGGAGCAGGTTTATGAGGCCGCCTGTCGGCTCTTCGAGTCCTGCTGAAAACAGGCGAAACTGTTTTATGAAATTGCATTCTATCGATACCTATCCGGTGTCTCCTTTGGGCAGCGCCGGATCAACCGAAAAAAAGGAGGCCGTTTGAAAGGCAGAGAATTGGCCGATCGTATCGCTCAGCACCTGATTGAAAAAAAAGGTAGCGATATTCTCATTATGGACTTGCGCGGCATCACCTCTGTAACCGATTATTTCGTGGTTTGTACCGCGGAAAGTGAGGTGCAGGCCAAAGCGATGACCGAGCATGTGGCCGAGCAACTGAATAAAAACGGTGTACGGAGCTGGCATGTCGAGGGGAATCAGGCTTCGCGCTGGATTCTGCTCGATTTTATCGATGTGGTGGTTCACATTTTTCAGCCCGAGATTCGGGCTTTTTATAACCTCGAACGGCTGTGGGGCGATGCCAAATTTATTCAAGTGAAGGACAGTGATGAAACCTCAACTCTATATTCAAAAGACTCTTGAAAAAGCTTTGCACTCACTGGGAATCGACCGTATCGACCCAACCTGGCTCAATCTGGACAAACCCAAGCAGGAGGGGTTCGGCGATCTGGCCATCACCGCCGCCATGGCGCTGGCGCGCGAGTTGCGTCAACCCCCGCGGAAAATCGCCCAGGATCTGATCGATCGCCTGGAACTCGATCCCTTTTATGTTGAAAAAACCGAAATCGCCGGTCCTGGTTTTATCAATCTTTTTCTGGCCAAAACCTGTTTGCGTCGGACAGTCATCGACATACTCGAGGAGGGTGAGGCTTTCGGTAATAGCGATTGGGGGCAGGGGAACCGGGTGCAGTTCGAGTTCGTCAGCGCCAATCCGACCGGCCCCCTCAATATCGTCAGCGCCCGCGCTGCCGCTATCGGCGACGTGTTGGCCACTCTGCACGAAAGAGTTGGATTCAAAGTCGAACGTGAATATTATGTCAACGACGCGGGCCGGCAGGTCCGTTTATTGGGGGCCTCAGTCAATGCTCGCTATATGGCCGAGTTGGGCCACAAAACCGAGATCCCGGAAGGCGGCTATCATGGCGCCTATCTGATCGATCTTGCCCGCGATATCGTTGCCATGCATGGCCACGCGCTTGCTGAATTGTCGGAAAAGGAACGCCTCACTCGACTCGGCCGCATGGCTCTTGATACTCTGCTGGCCGGACAGCGTGCGAGCATGGATAAATACCGCCTCTCCTATGATCGCTGGTTTCGCGAAACCGACCTGCGTCAGCGCCAGGCCCATCTGCAGGTGTTGCAGATCTTTGCGGAAAAAGAATTGACTTTTGAAAAAGACGGGGCCACCTGGTTTCGCTCCAGCTTGTTCGGAGATGAAAAAGACCGGGTCTTGGTGACGAGCGAAGGCGAACCCACCTATTTTCTCATCGATATCGCCTACCACCTCGACAAGTATGAGCGGGGATTCGCGATTTTGTATGATCTGTGGGGACCCGATCATCACGGTTATATCGAGCGCATGCGGGCCGCGATTCAAGCGTTGGGATACAGCACCGATTCCTTTCGCGTTCATATCATTCAGCAGGTGAACCTGTTTCGCAGCGGCGAGGTGGTGAAAATGTCCAAACGCGCAGGGGAAATCATCGAGATGGACGAGCTGATCGATGAAGTGGGTGTCGATGCTGCCCGCTATTTTTTTGTTGATCGCCGCATTTCTCAACCCCTGGATTTCGATATCGACCTGGCAAAAAAGCAATCGGACGAAAACCCGGTTTATTATATCCAGTACGCTCATGCGCGCATCAGCAATATCCTTCGCTACGCTGAGGAACAAGGCGTCGCGCCATCGGCTGAGGCTGATCTCTCGGCGCTGGAGAACGATTCTGAAATGGATCTGATCAAGAAATGTCTCGATTTCGGCCAGGTGATTTCCAAAGCGGCGCAATTCGTCGAGCCGCACCGCGTCACCACTTATCTGTACGAATTGGCGAATGTTTTTCATCGTTTTTATCATGACAATCGCGTGGTGAGCGAAGATCATCGCACCACACAAGCCCGTTTGATCTTGATTCGGGCTACGCGCCAGGTCATCAAAAACGGATTGACCCTGTTGCGCATCGATGCGCCGGAAAATATGTGACCGGTGACCGACGCGGTCTTAATGGAGTGAGGTTGACAATGAGTGTTTTGGTTGTAGGTTCAATGGCTTATGATTCGGTGGAAACTCCTTATGCCAGAGTGGAAAATGCTTTGGGCGGATCCGCCACCTTTTTCTCCGCTGCTGCCAGTTTTTTTACTCCGGTACATCTGGTGGCGGTTGTAGGCGAGGATTTTAACACTGCAGAGATCGATTTTCTGGTGCAGCGCGGTGTGAGTCTGGACGGTTTGACAGTCGAAAAAGGCAAAACCTTTCGCTGGAAAGGGCGCTATCTCGCCAACATGATCGACCGCGAAACGCTGGATACGCAACTCAACGTTTTCGAAAATTTCAATCCCAATCTGCCGGAGAGCTATCGAGACGATCAGGTCGTCTTTCTCGCAAATATCCATCCAGAGTTGCAACACCATGTCGCCCAACAGGTGCGGAATGCCCGTTTTGTTGCCATGGATACCATGAATTTCTGGATCAGCGGGACGCCCGAGTCGCTTCGTCGCACCCTGACGGTCGCTGACGCACTGATGATCAACGATTCAGAAGTACGCGATCTGTCAGGAGATTCCAACCTATTGACCGGTGCGCAAAAGATACAGGCCATGGGACCCCGAACGCTGATCATCAAAAAAGGCGAACACGGCGCGCTTTTGATTCATGAATCGAGTCTCTTTAGCTGTCCCGCTTTTCCGGTGACCGAAGTCTTTGATCCGACCGGAGCGGGGGATACCTTTGCCGGCGGGTTTATGGGCTACCTTGCCATGAAAAATGATTTTTCCGCCGAAACAATGCGGACGGCCATGGTTTTTGCCACCGCGTTGGCCTCATTCTCGGTGGAAGGGTTCAGCGTCGACCGCCTGCGTACCATCGAAAAGGCGGATATCAACAACCGCGTCAAGCGGCTTTATGAAATGACCCGGTTCCAAATCGAGATTTTGCCATGAAAATCATCACCGCGCAGATTCCGTTATCGACCCGGGGCGACAGCGATATCCTCGACATTACGCCTCAGGCTGCTCTGGAACTGGAAAAAAGCGGTTTGCGCAGCGGCGTTGCCATTTTTTTTGTTTCCGGATCCACTGCCGGTCTGACGACCCTCGAATTTGAACCCGGTCTGGTGCAAGATGTGCCGGAAGCTCTCGAAAAGATCGCACCGCAGGGAAAAAGCTATCACCACGATCGCACCTGGGGAGATGGCAACGGACACGCTCATGTGCGAGCCGCCTTGATCGGACCTTCATTGACCGTACCCTTTGCCGAGGGACGGCTTTTGTTGGGGACCTGGCAGCAGATTGTTCTGATCGATTTCGACAACCGGCCGCGCCGGAGGCAGGTCGTTGTGCAGTTGATGGGCCAGAAGGCTGAAAAAGAGAGCGCTGTGGCGCCGACGACCGATCGGGTGGATTTGTGATTGAACTGCGCAATATAACCTATGTCTACCCGTCGGCGCTTGATGAAATGCGCGGATTGGACGGAATCACCCTGGAGATTCATCCCGGCGAATCCCTGGCCTTGATCGGTCCCAACGGCTCAGGCAAGACAACTTTAGCCCGTCACCTCAACGCGCTGCTGATTCCGACCACAGGAAGCGTGACCATAGACGGCCTCGACAGCCGCGAAAGCACAAATTGGCTCGCCATCCGTCGATTGGTCGGGATGGTTTTTCAGAATCCCGACAACCAGATCGTATCAGCTACTCTAGAGCGCGAAATCGCCTTTGGCCTGGAAAATATCGGCACGCCTGTCGCCTATATGCACCAACGGGTGGATGCCATGCTGGAAAAATTCGATCTGCAGCGCTATCGAAAAAAGAGTCCGCACTATCTATCCGGCGGCGAAAAACAGCGTCTCGCTCTTGCAGCGGTCCTGGCCATGAACCCGCGTTACCTGGTTTTGGATGAACCAACCACCCTGCTCGATCCACGCAGCCGTCGCTCTATACTGCAGATTGTTACCGAATTGCGGGATCCGACCCTCAACAGCGATCCGATCAGCACCATCCTGATCACTCAGTTTCCGGATGAAGCGCTGTCGGCCGACCGGGTCGTGGTGCTGCATAACGGCCGGATCTGGGATCAGGGAAAACCGGCCGATCTTTTTGAACGGGTGGACGACCTCATCGCCATCGGTCTTGAACCTCCGGTTCGTTTTCGGCTGCGAAAAATCGCCCGTGAACGCGGCTGGCTGGCGTGAGCAAAAAAACATCTACGGGTTGACTTTTTCACCTTTTGTTGATATATTTTTTCAGGTGTTCACCCGTTTGCCGGCAAAGAGTTTTTGGCCGGCCTGATCGCACCTGCCGTCCGTTTTTATATTCCTGCTGCATCCCACAAGAAATTTTTTAACCAGAGGTGATGATGCGTTCAACTATCACAATCGTGGGGTTTGTGGTGATGCTTTTCAAATCCCTGTTCGCTGACGGTTGTTTTTCATTCGAACAGACCCTGCGGATTGACTATTATCGCACCGGCACGAGCGATCAGGAGATCATCAGCCTGGATGCCTGTTATGTGGAAGGTGCCTGGCCGGGCAGCTGCACCTGCCTGATCGACAGTCTCGATCTCGGCAACAACCGCGTCCAGGTGCTGGACAAGTCGAGCGGAGATCTGATGTTTTCCAGCGGCTATAATACGATCTTTGAGGAATGGAGCTCCACCCGCGAGGCCCGGGACGGGGTTTTCCGAACTTGTCACGAAAGCGTGCGTTTCCCATTGCCGCGGCGACCGTTCACTCTGGTGTTCAAAACGCGCACCAGCCAGGGAGGTTTCAAAACGACGGCAAAATTCGAAATAGATCCGCAATCGCGATGGGTCAATAGAGAATCGCGCCCATCGGGGTTTATCGTGCATGCGATCCAAAACAGCGGCCCAGCAGCGGAAAAAGTGGATCTGGTTTTTCTAGGTGACGGGTATCGGCTTGACGAGATGGACAAATATCATCGCGACGTCGAACGCGCGGTGGCAGCACTTTTTTTCGTCGAGCCGTTCCAGCGTCGGCAGCATGATTTCAATGTCTGGGCCGTGGATGTGATTTCGTCCGAATCGGGCATCGATGAGCCGCGCAGCGACAGATGGCGCGCCACGGCGCTCGCCGCCAGCTACAATTCGCTCGACTCTCCCCGATATGTGCTGCCGGCCGACAATCGGGCTGTGCGCGACTGTGCGGCAGCGGCGCCATACGATGCCATCGCTGTTCTGGTCAATTCCCCGCGCTATGGCGGTGGAGGTATCTATAACCAATTTGCCGTCTCGTTTACCGCAAGTCAACCGCCTGATCCCGACTGGTGGTGCGATTACGTCTTTGTGCACGAATTCGGCCACTCATTTGCCGGCCTCGGAGATGAATATTACTCGTCGCAGGTTTCTTATCTCGATTATTACCCCCCCGGTGTCGAACCCTGGGAACCGAATCTCACCAGCCTTCTCGATCCGCAGCATGTCAAGTGGGGGGATCGAATTCTTCCCGGGATACCGATACCGACCCCCTGGGAAAAAGCGGCTTATGACTCGCTCGGCGCGCTGGTACAAACCCTGCAGCCGGGCCATCCTGATTATGAGGCAAGAACAGCCGAGATGCAGAGCTTGCTCGAGTCAGCGTTCTATGCCAACCGGGTAGGCTGTTTTGAAGGCGCGGGTTATGCCGCCACAGGCCTGTACCGGCCGGCGATCAATTGCCGCATGTTTTCAAAAAGTCTGGTGCCTTTTTGCCCGGTCTGTCAACAGGCGATTGAACGCATGATCGATACCTTTGTTCGCTGATACCCGGCGCAGGCCGCATCAAGTGGCTGAATAACATAGAACGTGACCCGACCGAATGGCTGATCTTTGGTTTCTACGGAATCGGCTGATGCAGAATGGATTCAAGGATTGGAACGGCCATGCAGCAAGGCTCGCTGACAAGTGACGCGATCGATCTACAAGTTTTGGAACACCACCTCGAAACACTATGCCGTCAGGAGGGGGTGGGCGCATTTTTTCTCGATTCGCTTGGCCGTCCGCTGACAGCGGTGATCTATCCGCATGTCTCGGCCGAGATGAGCGGATTGTTGACCGAATGGTTGAACCGCTGCCTGGATGGGGAACCGTCGAAAACTCGGGATCGTGATGTCCGCTTTGCACTCTATGGCGGCGGGCGAATGCTTCGAATTTTGCTCCCTCTCTTTGATCGAGATACTCGGCTGGGATTCCTGGGATTGATCCGGCTTGATCCGCCGGAAACGGCACTTTTGTTCGACCGGGATGCCCGGGCTTCTCGCTCTTCGGATAGGATCTGTGAACAGCTTTTCGAACAACTGGACGCCGCGCCTTTTGTGCCGGGCGAGCAAACTTGGGTGTTGATCGAGCGTTTTGCCAAAGATCTGCTCGATCTTTTCTCCCCACAGATAACCCCAACGCCGGAACTGGACGATGATCAAGAGAGCGCCGCTGTTTTGACCGATTGCCGCTGGACTATTCGGCGCATGAACATCAAAGCACTGCAGCTTTTAGGTTTTGCAGAGGAAGAGGATGTCGTCGGTTCGGATCTCCGCGATTTTCTGCTCATCGACGATGCTCGCCGCAAAGAATTCGAATCGAATTTGAACCAGTCGGAAAGAACGGAACCCATCGACTTGCTGGTCGAGAGGCGGGATGGCACGGCTTTTCACGGAACATTTATCGCGGAAAAACATCGGGATCCGGTTTCCGCGGAGCTCGATTTTCGCTTTCGATTTTCGCCGCAGCCGCAAAATCTTCCGGTAATGGTCAAGGCAGCCCTGCCGCAGGTAGAGGATGTTGAGCCGCTCGAACGCTCCGCGTCTGTTGCGGCGCTTTCAAAAAATACGTCGACGGATCAGGCCAAGAGCCTCGAATGGTTCGATTTTTTGCCGTTGCCTGCACTCATTCTGGATGACGAAAATCGCATCACCCACTGGAACAAGGCGACCGAAACCGTTCTCAAGATCCCGGCTGTTGCGGTTACCGGTAGCACTTTTGATACGCTTATTCTGGTGGCCAATCAACCGATTTGGCAGAGCTGGTTGTCTTTTTTCCGGCAGGATTCGGAACGGGAAAAATTCGCGGCCGAGGAAATATTGCCGGTTCTCGATAACGACGGGGAACTGGTGCGTATCAAGTGCCGGTTGAGTCGCGATTCACGTCTTCCGCATAAAGCCGTTCTCGTCACCTTTGCTCAATGGGAAAGAGAAAACGATTTTTCCCGCCAGTTTGCTTTGATCCAGGATTTGTGCGGCGCCATCCACAGGCGGGTCACACGTCTGGTAACCGATCGACTGGGTGACTTGTCAGCGAATCTCAATCCCGGCTGGACGGAAAAATTCTCCGACTGTGGAGTCAAAAAACTCGCCATCTCGGATCTTTTTGAAGGGCGGTATCGCGCTCAAATTCTCAAACACCTGCGTCAGGCGCTGAGCGAACGCGGGCAGTTGGTCGCTTTTGCCTGTCCCCTGGCCGGACGCGACTGTTCGCTGCAGCTGCGCGCATCCGTTTCTGGCGAACAGGTGGAGTGGATGTTGGATGCCGCTGTGCAGCGCCGGGCACAAACCGGAGCGGAAGCACAGGACGAGAAATGGAGCCTGGAAAGTCTTTTTTTTCTGCTCGGGAGGCTGGGGGAACAATTTGACGGCCTGCTTAACGAGATTCAGGAGCAGGTGGATGGTGCATTTACCGGGCACGACCGGCTGCCAACGAGCCTCGCTCGTGTGCTGCAAAAAGCCGGGCGCTTTTCCCGACAATTGATCGACCTGACCAACCGGCCGAATTCCGAATGGCAACCGGTGCGGCTGAAATCGATTCTGCATCAAGCCATCGCCATCCAGCAACAGCTTTTTCCGGTTACGGTAGGTTTTCATCTCGATCTGGATAAACGCATCTGTGTCGTTCGCGGCGATGCCGGCCGGCTTTACCGGGCTTTTTCCCGCCTTTTCGAGTTTTTACGTCAGAGCTTGCCCGACGGCGGGCAAATCACCGTTCGCATGCGGTTGCAGGAAAATGACCGAACGGAAAACGTCGTGCTTGAAATCAGCGGTGCCGAACAAAAATGGGTACAAGGCGGCATCGCCGGGTTGCTGGACAAGCTTTATGAACCCGGTAATTCCTCCAACAGTTTGCTGGCACTGGCCTCGGCCTGGTCGATTTTCAAGTGCCACGAAGGGGATTTGCAATTGTCGGCGCCGCCTGCCGATTCGGAAGCATTTTTCACCCTCACCCTGCCGGCGGTTCGGCCGGCTGATGATCCGGCCTTTGAACCGGTCGACGAAAGCGATCGTCGTACCATTCTGCTCGTCGATGACGACGCCGAGATCATCGATATCAATACACTGATGCTGGTCAATCACGGATACCGGGTTCGCGCTGCGCGCAGCGCCGAAGAAGGAGCCGAGTTTCTCAGCGATCATTCGGGCGAAATAGATCTGGTGATTCTCGATGTTGTGCTGCCGGATGGTGACGGTATGAGTCTGGCCGAACGGATTGCAGAACTCTATCCGCTTTTACCAATCGTGCTTTGCAGTGGTCTTGTACCCGGCACCACCCACAATCGGTTTCTGGAAAATCATCGCGGCGCCTGGTTGCAAAAACCCTTTTCCTGCCGATCTCTTGTGCAAACCGTGTCCGACCTGTTGGAATTGCCGCACGCCGGTGACACCCGGGCCTAAACGGCGAATAGAAAATTGATGATATCCCCGTCCTTGACAATATAGGTTTTACCTTCCAGCCGCAAGACCCCATCATTTCGGCAGTGCGCCAGAGACTTTCTTTGGATGAATTCGTTATACGACACCACTTCCGCGCGGATGAATCCGCGCTCAAAATCGGTGTGAATGGCTCCGGCCGCCTGGGGCGCGGCCGTGCCCTGAGCGATGGTCCAGGCGCGAACTTCGTCTTCACCCACGGTAAAGAAATTGATGATCCCCAACAAGGTAAAACTCTCTCGAATCAACCGGTCCATGGCGCGAGTCTGAATGCCCATATCCCGACGAAAGAGCTCCGCCTCGTCTTCGGGCAGCTGCTGAATCTCGCTCTCGATCTGGGCAGCGATGGGCAGAACGACGGCGTTCTTTCCCAAAATTTCGGCCAGCGGTAGGACCAATTCATCGTCCCGACCGATTCGATCTTCGTTGATATTGATCACAGCGATTAGCGGCTTGCGGCTCAAAAATTGGAAACCACGGATGATCATCTCTTCCTCGACGGAAAGATCGAGTTCGCGCAAAACCTTGCCGTCTTCCAAGAGCACTTTAAAGCGATCGAGGAGTGCATGTTCCTTGATGTCGCTGTCGCTCTTTTTTGCCCGCATCTGTTTCTCCAGACGCGTCATCCGGTTTTCGATGATGGCCAGATCGCTGAGGATGAATTCCGCTTGCACCAATTCGAGATCGCGCCGTGAATCGATCGTTTCCAACGGATGGGGGACATTTTCATTCGCAAAATCGCGGACCAGCACCAGGATAGCGTCCACCAATCGAATCTGACCGAGAAACTGGTCGCTGAATCCACTTTTCTTTTGGGCATGGGCGGTCAAACCGGCGAGATCGATATATTCGATGGTGGCAGGCGTCTTTTTTTTGGGTTGAAAAATCGTGTTGAGCTGCTCGATCCGCTCGTCCGGAACTTTAACAACAGCGTGGTGCGCATCTTTTTTGCCGCCCATATAGGCAGCGGTGTCGATGGCCGAGCCAGTCAACGCGTTGAACAGGGTTGTCTTGCCGCTCAAAGAGAGTCCAACAATACCGATTTTCATGGTCACTTTCCTATCGCACAAATCAAAAGTCAATCGCTCGTTCCCGGTTATAAATTCAGGCCTCAATATAGACTTGTGTGCCGGGAATCGCAAGCAAAACTTTTATTTTGATTGGTCAACAAAATGTTTATCTTTTGTCAATCCGGCGATATCCTTGCACAAACCGGATCTCTGCAAATCGAGGTGACACAATTATGAGCCAAGAAAAAAAGTCGGGATCGATTCTCTGCCCATCTTGTCGAAAACTGATATCGGCCAATGCCCCGGTTTGTATCCATTGCGGCCGGAAAAATCCGGGTCTGTGGGGTATCTCCACTCATATGAGTCGATTTCAGATCGATGCAACCGCTGCAATCACTGCAGTTTGTATCGGTCTTTATGTCATCGCTCTGTTGATCGATCTGCGCGCTGTTTTACAAATGCGGGGTCTGTTCGACTTGTTGTCACCGAGCAGTCGAGCTCTGTTGCGGCTGGGCATGACCGGTTTCGGAATCGTCCGTTTTGGGTATTGGTGGACGGTGATCACAGCAATCTATCTGCACGGCAGTCTGCTGCATATTCTTTTCAATGTCCTTTGGATTCGGCAATTGGCTCCTCTGGTGGAAGAGTTGTACGGCGTATCCCGGTTTTTTATCATCTTTACCCTGGCCGGAATTGTGGGGTTTGTCGCTTCCAATGCCATGGGTATACCGGCCACGGTAGGTGCTTCGGGATCGATTTTCGGATTGCTGGGGGCGGTTATCTATTACGGCCATCATCGCGGCGGGGTTTGGGGCCGGGAAATCCTGCGCCGAGTGGGATCGTGGGCTCTGATTCTTTTTCTGTTTGGTTTTATGATGTCCAATGTCAATAATCTGGCTCATGCGGGCGGCTTTGTTGGCGGTTATCTGTCCGCCTGGTTGCTGGGATATCGAGAAAAAGTGGCTGTCCAGCCCTGGCACCGCTTCTTCGCCTGGAGTTTATTGGCCCTGACCGTTTATGCATTTATTCGCGTCGTTTTTTCGGGCTGACCATGACCCTGTCGGTAATCATTCCCACGCACAATCGGGCGCAACTCCTCATCGAGGCGCTGCATTCGGTGCACAACCAGACCCACAGAGCCGACGAAATCCTGGTGATCGACGACGGTTCCACCGATGACACTCAAACGCAGGTGGCGACGGAGTTTCCTGCGGTGCGGCTCTATTATCAGACCTGCGCCGGCGTGTCGGCGGCTCGAAATAGCGGTATTCGACTGGCCCGCGGAGAATGGCTGGCTTTTCTCGATTCGGATGATCTGTGGAAACCCGAAAAACTGGCCCGCCAGATCGATGCTCTGCAGCGCTTCCCCGAACACCGACTTTGCTATACCAACGAAGAATGGCGCAAAAACGACCTCTGGATGAATCAAAAGGAAAAACACCGCAAATTTTCCGGCAGAATCTATGCGCGCTGCTTGCCGCTGTGCATTATCAGTCCTTCCTCGGTCCTGATACATAAAAGCCTGTTCGATGAAATCGGTCTGTTCGACGAAACCCTTCCCGCATGCGAGGACTATGACCTGTGGTTGCGCATCACCCATCGTCATCCGGTACTCTTAATTGATGAACGGCTGATCGTCAAACGAGCCGGGAAATGGCCCCAGCTTTCGGCACAGCACAGTCTGGACAAATACCGCATCATTGCTCTGCAGAAAATGGTGGCTTTACCCAGTTTGCAGGGAGCCGATCGCGACTTGACCGTCGCCGCTTTGTACGAAAAGTGCCGCATCTATGCGCTGGGATGCCGCAAGCATAGACGGGAATCGGAAGCGCGTTGGGCGGAATATATTGCGGCCCTTTTATAGGCACGATGGGCTGTGTGTGAACAAACAATCGACTGAAGGGACGATCATGCGACGATGCATCCTCTTTTTGTCTTTTTTGTTGTTTGCCTGTCAGCAAACCCCTTCCATCAAACCTCTCTTGCTTGATGCGCAGTGGTTTTTTCAGGCCGATAGCGCCCGGATCGGAATCGAACAAAAGTGGTTCGCGTCCGATTTTGCCCATTCTCGTTCGATTCCAGCAAACGATTTTAGCGACTGGGACGGTTGGCTGCCGCAATCTTTTGACGGGGTTGGCTGGTACTTTGCCGACATAACCCTCGAAAGAGCCGAACGTATCGCTCTCGCCTTAAAAAATGCCGATGACGAGGCCGTGATCTATGTCAATGGCATCGAGGTGGCAAGTCATTCCGGTGCCAATATACCCTTTGTGGTGGATCTCTATTCGAAACTGAACCCCGGTCTGAACCGCATCGCCGTTCGAGTGACCGATTTTGGCGGGCCAGGCGGATTGCTGCACGATGTCTCCTTTCTGGCATACCGAAATGCAAAGGATCTGCAGGAAAATCGTTCAAGCAGGGGCCAGAGCCCAAAACCGCCGAAATGGATTCGCGGAGCGGTGATCTATGAAGTCAATCTGCGCCAGTTTACCCCGGCCGGAACCGTCAACGCCTTCACAGAACAGTTGCCGCGTTTGCAGGAACTCGGTGTCGATATACTTTGGTTCATGCCGTTGCAGGAAATCGGACAACAGAAGCGCAAAGGAACGCTGGGCAGTCCCTATTCGGTTCGCGATTACCGCTCCTTCAATCCGGAATTCGGCAAACTCGACGATTTCAAAGAATTGGTTCAGCAAGCCCATGCGATGGGGATGCGTGTGATCATCGATTGGGTGGCCAACCACACTGCCTGGGACCACTACTGGATCGAGGAGCACCCTGACTGGTACAACCGAAATGCCGAGGGTGAGATCGTTGCGCCGATTGCCGATTGGTCCGATGTGGCAGATCTTGACTATAACTCATCGGCCTTGAGAACGGCGATGATCGATGCGATGGTGTGGTGGATTCGCGAAACCGATATCGACGGTTTTCGCTGCGATGTGGCTGAAATGGTCCCCCTCGATTTTTGGCGCCAGGCGACCCTAAAGTTGTTCAAGGAAAAAGAAATCCTCATGCTAGCCGAAGGCGAACACCCCGACTTGCACACCGCTGGATTTCATTTGACCTATTCGAGCAAGCTTTACTGGCTGTTGAATCGGGTGGTAAAAGGGCAGGCGGGCGCCGGTGAAATCGACCAACTGCTCGCTGCCGAAGCTACTGTTTACCCCAAAGGTGCGCTGCGCATGCGTTTCACCAGCAATCACGATGAAAACAGCTGGAACGGATCGGCCCCCGAACGATTGGGCGAGGCAGTTCGAGCATGTGCTGTTCTGACATTTGCCATTCACGGTGTACCGCTCATCTACAACGGCCAGGAAATCGGTCTGAACAAACGGCTGGAATTTTTCGAAAAGGACCCAATCGACTGGCAGGAAAACGCATTGGAGGAGTTTTATGGTTCTCTGGCGCGTTTCGTCAAACAGCATCATGCCGTGCGCGACGGCGTTCGAATCCGACTTTTGGCGGAGAACGAAAGCGTCTATGCTTTTCACAGTCATCACGACAGCCAGGAATTCGTGGTGGTTATCAATTTCAGCCCGAATCCGGTGCGGGTGCACTTGCCAGCGGCTTTTTTCTCTTTTTCCGACTGGTTTGGCGGTTCGAGCCCGTCGATCGAGGGCCTGGAATTGGAGAGCTGGGGATATCGCCTTTATACCAATCCATAGGGGCCTCCGATCTCCGGTATCTGTGTGTGTGCAAAACCAATCGCGGCTTGCGTAAATCGGAGCCCCTTCATTCATGACCAAGTCTGGGGATGAAAATGGAAAACTCGATTAAAAGAATCGGATTTATCGGTTTGGGCATCATGGGGCGCCCGATGTGTTTGAATTTGATCAGGGCTGGTTTTTCGCTGACGATCTATAACCGCACTCCCGGTCGTATGAAGAGCGTGGTCGCCGCCGGAGCCCATGCGGCCACATCGCCCTCCAACGTGGCGGAAATGTCCGATGTTGTCATCACCATGGTTACAGACTCTCCGGATGTTAAAGAGGT
This sequence comes from Candidatus Zhuqueibacterota bacterium, assembly GCA_016929055.1. Lineage (GTDB taxonomy): Bacteria > Zhuqueibacterota > Zhuqueibacteria > Residuimicrobiales > Oceaniaggregativiventaceae > Sulfursilanivivens. Next base: position 5,592 of record JAFGJN010000233.1, on the reverse strand, counting down.
GGTTTTGGGTTCGGAAGGGGTCATCCATGGCATCGGCACAGGTGGAATTGTAATCGACATGAGCACGATTTCACCATCGGTCACTCGTGAAATTGCCGGTCATCTGGACAAGCGCGGGGTGCAATTTTTGGATGCTCCAGTGAGCGGTGGCGATTCCGGCGCCATTGCCGGCACTCTGGCCATCATGGTCGGTGGAGATCGGCAGAGCTATGATCGTTGTCGGCCGATTTTCGAAGCCATGGGCAAGACTATTACCCATGTTGGCGGCGTTGGTATGGGGCAGACGGTTAAACTGTGCAACCAGATTTTGGTTTCAGTGACCAATCTCGCCGTATGTGAAGCCATCGAGTTTGCCGAGCGGGCCGGGGTCGATCCCCTTGTGATGGTCGAAGCGACGCGCAACGGCGCGGCAGGATCGTGGCAGCTGTCCAATCTGGGAGCGAAAATGGTTCGGAACGATTTCGCCCCTGGATTCATGATCGATCTGCAACAAAAAGATCTGCGTTTGGCGCTGGAGGCTGGATGCGAGATGCAACTCTCTCTTCCGGCACTGGCTATGGTGCATCAACTATTTCTCTCTTGCCAGGCCGCCGGTGAAGGAAAAGAGGGGACGCAGGCGTTGATCAAGGCTCTGCGGCGCCTGAGGCAGGGAAAGCTCTAAGACGCCTGGATAGAGCAAAAGGCCATGCCTCCTTCTTTTGAACGCAAACCAGCGATTTTGCAGTACTGCAGTTAAGATTGTGCGCGATTTAGTGTCTCCAGGATTCGGCTTGCAAACGCAAGCAGGCTCTTTCCTGACCCACCAAAAGCGCAAGAGCTTTTCGGTTGAGGCGATTCGGCACTGTGTGCTGTATATCATAAAACCTTTAAGGGGAGGAATCGGGTGATCCGCTTGACCAGACAGGTTTTGCGGGGGACGATCGCTTTTTGCTGTTTTGTTGCGCTGGGACATACCGCGCCTCTGCGATCATCTATCGATTTCTTTCCCACGGCGAACGGTATCGCTTTTGCCGCTTTCGATCTTGGCAAGAGTTCCGTCACTCATTTTCAGTGCCGGCTGGTCGATGTCTGGGACAACAACCTGCGAACAGTCAATCGAATCGAAGAAACGGGGTTTGAACTTGTTGTTCAGGGCAATCGTCTGCGCATCGCCTCCTTGCCCGTCGAGCAAATAGCTTATGTCAACGGCACCGGCATCATTCGCGTCGAGCGTAAAGTACGCGAATTCAGGACCATCGAATATATTTGGTCGCCCATGATCCTCGATTTTCCGGCATTGATTCAGGTCTTGCATATCCCGGACGCGCAGAGATTCCGCATACACGAAAATCAGATCCAGCCATTTCTTCTTTCCGATGATCGCGACATTTATGCGGTTCGCTCTCACGTTCGGCAGCCGGACGGTTTGTGGATCGCCTCTGTTTTGGTGCATGGCCAGGGTTTGCCTCAGGACACGCTGGTCGCTTTGCAAAAAGAGTTGTCGCGTGCTCTGCCCGACAAGCTTTTGGAAGCGGAACAACGCTGGTGGATGCATTGGCATGGAGCAGAAAATTCGCCGGTGCGTATTTACGGCAAACCCTACGAAGTTTTGCAGCAATCCGCCGCTTTTCTCAAAATGGCCCAATGCCGTGAGCCCGGCAAGAGCTATGGACAGATCGTGCGCCATTTATCGACCAAACAGCCCAAAGTCGCCGTGCCTCGCGATATGGCGTATGCTGTCGTTGCACTTTCCGAACTCGGACATTATTTCGAAGCCAAAGCGGCGCTCCAATTTATGATGAGCGCCGATGCGGGATACTATCGCCGCAAAAACGTTATGGGTAGTCCCTGGGGCATGAACCGAGACTACCGCATTTCGGTGCATCACTATGCCGGTGCCGGGTTCGAGAGATCCGAGATCGTTGCCGGTCACCCTTTGATTCATTTCGACGGACATGGGTTGTTCTTGTGGGCTCTGCAAACCTATGTCAAAAAAAGTTCGGATTCGGAATACGGGCGCCGGATCTGGCCTAAAGTCGAAAGTTCGGTCATCTTTCCTCTGATCGAGCAGATCGATGAAACCGGCCTGATCCAAAATGATTCTGGGCTCTGGAGCGTCAGCGCTCCGGGTCAACATTTTTCTTTTACCTCCTGTTCAGCCTATCTGGGATTGAATCAGGCGGCGATTCAGGCGCGCTCTTTGGGCGATACCGATTTTTCCAATTTGTTGGTGCGGACTGGCGTGCACTTGCGCAATGCCATTCTCAGCAAATTGCTGGTCGGCAAGTCCGGAGTGATAAAAAAGAGCCTGGAAGCGGAAGGTTTTCCCTGGTTTTTAGACGGATCGACGGTGGAGGCGATCAACTGGAAAGTGGTTTTACCCGATTGGAAAACCGCCGGATCGACGTTGAATGCACTGCACAGCTTTCTTCAGGTTGGCGGTGGTCGACGCGGATATGCCCTCGGGTATATCGATGCCAGCACGCCCGGCCCTGAAAATCTCTTTGTCGATATGCGCGCGGTCGTTGCTCTCCGCGCCTGTCACAAGCGAAAACAAGCGGATCAACTGCTCGGGTGGATTGTCGATCAGGTTTCGGTCAACGGGGAGATGGTGCCGGAATTTTTCTCCTATGAACGGGCGAATTATCTCGGCACTTATCCGGTGATCGGCATGGGAGCGGGGTGCTTGATCCTGGCTATTGTGGGCGAATAAACCGAGGAGGAATCAAATCCGGCGAAATTTGCGGTGAAAATACTACCATCGCTGATCGGGGGCGAGGCGACCGGCTGGTCGTTGTTGGGGCGACTGGATAGTCGCCCCAACTGCGGCGTTTTCATAGTTTTTCAAACTGATCTTTTGCGGCCGAACAAACCGGACAAAACCAGTCTTCCGAAAGTTCGGCAAAAGGCGTCCCCGGTTCGATGCCATTTTTCGGGTCACCCTTGTCCGGATCGTAAATATAACCACAGTTTTTGCAGATCATTTTTTCCATTTTTCACTCCACTCTTCCCGAATTGGGCAATCGTTTCTGTCTTTTCGCTTCATGTACGGAAAAGCTGTCTGGTCGCTATTCGGCGAGTTTTTCCAGCTTGCCTAGGTCGATTCGATCCAGCGTTTTTTCTATCTCTTCCATTTTAACGTCGCGGCCGTTGATCTCGATCATAAAACGGTTGCTGACGATGAGCTGTATTTCGCCGAAATTCGATTCCGAGTCGTATTCTTCGAAGCCGCGATGGCCTTTGTAGGTGATGGTTTTTTCATAACCGCTGTCGCTTTCGCGATCGATGTCGGTCATCATCCAGGCGGCTCCGGCAAAGGCGATAAAGGATTTGACACCGCCCATATCGGTGATTTCGATGTGGATTTCCTGTTCTCCGTAGCGATAATCAGCTTCGGCCTGCGAAACGCGGACACCGAATGCCGAGGTTTTTTCGCCCTGAGCATTTTCACGGTTGAATTGGGGCAATGATTCCGGCAATAGTGCTTTCAATTCGCGAAAATCGACCGGTTCGACCCCGCCTTCTCCCATCTCGGTTATCGTTTCGCCCATCTCCTTCATCGTCTCGGCCATGGCTTCCGCGCCTCCTTCGACGTCTTTGGCCATCTCTTCACCCGCCTGCTTGTGCAATTCAACAGCTTTTTGCATCTCTTTCTCGGCTTGCGATTCCTCTTTGCTTTTGCCGCACCCCAGCGCGAAAAGCAGGGCGACGGCCAATAATAGTGCAACCCCAAAGCGTTTCATTGCCGATCCTCCTTTGTGGTGCAACGGCGGGGGCAGTGCGGATAGCGTTCGAGCCCCGCGACGATTGCGTTATGGGTTATAGGGGGGACGTGCGGTCGTCCCGTACCATGAGATAATGATCGATACCAGCTTCGACAAAGCGGTCGCCCTGAGCGCGAAAACCGTGTTTGCCATAGAATTCGGTCAAATGAGCCTGGGCGTGCATTTTAAAGGCGCGACGGCCATTGGTGCGGGCGATCTCCAGCATGTAATTCACCAGTTGATGGCCGATTCCCTGGCCGCGATAGGCTTTGCGCACGGCAATGCGCTCGAGTTTGGCAAACTCCCCGAGATAACGAATGCGACCGGCAGCGATCGGTTCATCGGTTTTTTCACCCAGAATATGGGTCGCCGAATATTCAAATTCGTCCAATTCGAGACTGTAAGGAACCTGTTGTTCCTCGACAAAGACGATTCCACGTACCAAAAAGGCTTTGACCAGATCGTCCAGTGATTCGACGATTTTAAACATCCCGACTCCTTTCGGCATTCGCTGGTAAAATAAAGAAAATCTTGCATGGAAGCAACCGCTTTTCTACTTTTATCGGATATTACTCTGATTCGGTGTTGACCGAAAGTAGGTGTTAACATGGATGAAAACAGGGGCAGATTGCGCAGGCATTTTACGCCTGGACTTGGAACTTTTGACTGATTTGGTTAACTTGTAACTGCACCGGCAGGTGGATGAAATCGATTCGGGAAAAGGAGAGAGATGGTGGATAACCCTTATTTGTTTTGTACTTTGTGCCCGCGCAATTGCGGGGTGGACCGCACAGGCGGGCAATTTGGTGTGTGTGGAGAAGGAGCGGAACTGCGTGTCGCTGCAATTTTGGCCCATCATGGCGAAGAACCGCCGATATCCGGAACTCGGGGTTCCGGAACCGTCTTTTTCAGCGGTTGTTCTTTGCGCTGCTCCTTTTGTCAGAATGTGCAAATTTCACGGGAACATTTGGGAGAGGCGATTTCGATCGACCGTCTTGTCGAGCGTTTGGTGGAGTTGTATCGAAGTGAGGGTATTCACAACGTCAATTTCGTTACACCTGATCATTTTGCCGCTCATTTGCCGCAGGTGGTGGCGCGACTGCGCGAAAGTCAAGTCGATATTCCGGTGGTTTACAATACCTCGGGTTATAGCCAAGTGGAGGTGTTGCGGGATCTGGAGCCTTTTGTCGATATTTATCTGCCCGACTTAAAATATAGCGATCCGGATCTGGCCGAACGCCTGTCTCGTGCCCCGGACTACCCCGGGGTGGCTCTGGATGCCATAGCAGAGATGGTGCGCCAAAAAGGGTTCCTGGACAGCTTTGCCATCGCCCGTCGAGGAACGCTGATCCGTCATCTGGTTTTACCGGGTTTTATCGAAAACACTCGAAATGCACTGTCCATGTTGTTTGCCGAGTTTGGCCGGGACGTACCCATCAGTTTGATGTCGCAGTATCATCCTGTGGGCGATACGGGTATCGATGATCTTCAGCGCTCTCTATATCCGTTTGAATTTCGGCAGGCGGTCGATCATGCGAACGCGCTGGGATTTCGGTACATGTTTGTGCAGGAAATGGGTCCCTCTCGACCCGAGGAGGAGGGGGCTTATTTGCCGGATTTTCGCCTCGAATCACCTTTCCGCGGCAACCGGCGCAGATCTAGGTAAAATAATTTTCCTTGACGTCTTTGAGCGAATGAACGATATGTCCCGAGAGCAGAGAGATCAGCCGTTTGCTGCTTGTATAGATCGCTTGCAGATTCATTTTTTGTGTCAGGGTCAGGTTAGCGCTTTCTTCCGTTGTCAGTGTTCGGCAAAGAGTGGCGATGGTGCGCGCGGCGGTTTTGAGTT
>JAFGJN010000232.1 GCA_016929055.1 Candidatus Zhuqueibacterota bacterium | reverse complement strand
TGGGGTTTGGGCGTGACCTGTACCGGCAGGAACCTCGCCTATCGCCATCAGGATTTTTCGGCTATTCGGGGTTTCGCCGCTACACCCGACACCCTCTCAGGCGATGACGACTTTATACTTCAGCAATTGGCGGGACGCAGAGACGGCAGTCTGATCTATGCCCTTGCCCCCAAAAGCCACGTACCGGCCACTGGCCCTTCGAATCCCGCCGCTTTTTTGCGACAAAAACAACGCCACATCTCCGCAGGAAAGAGCTATTCCAAAGCGGTAAAAATCGGCTATTCTGTTTTCCACAGTTGCAATCTGTTGCTGTTCTCTCTGGCAACAGGGCTTGGGGGGCATTTACCCCTTTTTCTTGCCTTGCTCGGCACCAAGGTCGCTCTCGATGGCCTCGCCTTAAAGATTTTCTGTAGCTGTCTCGGCGTTCCCCTGAAAATACGGGGATGGCTCATCTGGGAAATCGCTTTTCCAACAAGTCACTTGCTGGCCGCACCCACAGCATTTTTCGGTCACCCTCGATGGAAAAAGAGGTAGATGCATGAGTCTGTCACTCCATACCAACCTGTGCAAATGGCAGGCGTATCAAACCTACGCCCTGGAAAGAGGACAACTGATTCATCATCTCTTGCAGCCGCGAATTTCACTCACCCAAGCGAAGATTCTCGACTATGGCTGTGGTTCCGGAGGAACCGCTCTAACTCTCGCCCGAGCCGGAGCCAGTGTCGATGCCGTAGACATCGACAGCAAAAAACTCGATCGTATCAACAGAGCCGGGTTGCCCCCTCAATCGCTGAACGTTTTTTTCGCAAACGAACTCGATCTTTCTACACGTATCGGATATTACGACGCCATCGTGCTCCAGGACACCTTGGAACACCTGCCGGAACCGTTGTCCATATTGAAAAAGCTGCGATATGCCATCAAAGCAAACGGCTGGCTGTTCATCTCCACACCCAACCGGCTTTCGCCGATCAATTGGCTTGCCGACCCCCATTACGGACTTCCGGCAGTGGCATTATTGCCCCGTCACCGGGTTAAAGCGATCGTCGCCGATCGGCTAAAGTGGCGGTCGCCTGATAAACCGGACTTTCCCCAGCTTTTTAGTTTAAAATCCGTCCACTCGATTTTGATCCGCTCCGGCTTTTCCTGGCAGCTGGTAATGCGTCAAGCGGTAAGTTTTGCCCTCCAAAATCCCCGAAGCATGTGGAATCACCCCTGGCATCTGTTAGCCGTACACAGACTTGACAAACTCGGCGCTAAAAACCTCTTGACCGCCTGCGTCAACGATCGTCCCGGCGCCATCAATCGCTGGCTGATGCCAACGTGGTTTTTGCTGGCTCGCGCCGATCGCTGATGCACACCACCTTTTTTCTTTCCTCTTTCCCTTTTGTGCCGTATCTTCTATCGAGTCGACGAGGGCTTTGAGCAGCCAAATTCGTACGCAACACATCCTGATGAACGTAACATCCATACATACCATGAACCCAGGCTCCCTTTTAAGGTTGTTATCACCAAACAACAACAGCCGCACACCCCTGCACCGCCTTTCCAAACGAACGGTTTTGTTGATCAAAATATCGGTCGCTTTTCTGGCGTTGCTGATACTCTTGCATCAAATCCAGACCCGAGAAATCTGGAATGCGCTCGTCCATGCACGGCAAGCGCCGATCCTGCTCGCACTGCTTTTACTGCCAGTGAACATCTATCTGCATTACCGCAAGTGGGCTTTGCTGGTACGCCTCGAAAGCCCGAAGAAAAACGCGGAAATTTTTTATTCTTTGCTGGCAGGTTTTACGCTCGGTTTTATCACGCCCGGACGTGTCGGAGAGTATGGCCGGGGCTTGTTCCTTCACTCCATCGATCGATTGATGGTAGTGGGTCTTACATTGTTGGAAAAAATTTATGCCCTGTTGGTGATCTATTTTTTCGGCACTCTCGCACTGGTGAAAATTTTACCTGGCATGCTTTCGCCCCGCATAGTCTATTCGTTCGGAGTCCCGTTCCTCCTCTTCCTTGGTGTTGCTGCGTTTCTGCTTTTAAATACACATCACTGGTCAACCTGGTTTGAAAAGCCTCTTTCCATTGCTCAAGAGCATGCAAAGATACAGAGCTTTTTCCGAGGCTTTTTTCTCCTTAAACGACCCCAAGCGATCCGACTCGGCTTTTTGAGCCTTTTGCATAGCTTGACGTATATCAGCCAATTCGTACTCTTGCTGCAAGCCTTTGCCGAGCTTCCGCTCTGCACAGCCTATTCCATAGCCGCTGCAACGCTCTTAACGAAAACGCTCGTGCCAATTACAGTCGGCGATCTCGGCGTACGCGAATTGGCCGCCATTTTTTTCTGTAGTCATTATGACATTGCACCTGCAGCTGCCTTTGATGCCTCGATCCTATTATTCGGGATCAATATTCTCTTGCCCAGCTTGATCGGATTGGCCATGCTCGTCAAAGGTCGGGCCTTTGTAACCTCACAAAAAGGATGATTTCCAGTCTCTTGAATACACTCTATCTGACAGCCCTGGCGCTCTATCTGCTTTTTATTGCACTGATCCACCGGGGATTGAGCCGTCTGACTCCGCCGCCGCGAGCGCACATTTTTCCGCAGCTTTCAGTCATTTTACCGGTTCGGAACGAACAAAAACATATCGATGCCTGTCTCTCGAGCCTGGCCGGTCAAAACTATCCACAAGAACGCTACAGGGTTATCGTGATCGACGACGCCTCCTCAGATGACACAGTTAAACGCGTTCGCAACTGGTGCGAAAAACAAAACAATTTTCATCTGATTCAAGCAATGGCTCTCGATCAAGGCGGGATTTCACCGAAAAAGCGCGCCATCGCTCTTGGAATCAAACAGAGCGCGGGGGAATTGATCGTCACAACCGATGCGGACTGCCGTTTTTCCCCTAACTGGCTCCAAAGCATGGCCGCGTCCTTCACCCCCTGTGTCGGCGCTGTTGCCTCCTGGGTACATGTACCCGCCGATGGAACCTGGCTTAGCCAGTTGGAGGAACTCGATTCTCTCGGTTATTCACTTGTCGGAGCGGCCTGCATCGCTCTCGGCCACCCCCTTATCGCCAACGGTGCTAATTTTGCGTATCGACGCCAGGCTTTTGAGCGAATCGGCGGCTTTCAAGGTATTGATCGATTGACTTCCGGCGACGACGATTTATTGCTACAAAAACTGCACAAAGACGGCCGCTGGCAAATCGCCTTTTCTGATTGTGCCGAGAGTGTGGTCAAAACGAACAGCTGTTCGGACTGGAAAAGTTTTTTTCAGCAGAGAATACGATGGGCATCTAAAAGCGCTGCCTATGCCCTGCCGGTTCGGAGTGCACTCGCCTTGCTTTTCACGCTTTTGCTGTTGGTTTTTTTCGCGCCCCTGATTGTGATCATCCACCCCAGCCCAGCCATACTACTTTTTATCTCGGGAAAAATCGCGTCCGACTATACCATCTTGCGCATTGCCGCTGGAAAAGTTGGATTTCCTTTCAGGTTGAAAACTTTTTTCGCTGCTGAACTCTTGCAGGCTGTCTATTTGCCCATTATTGCTGTTTGGGGAGGCCTTGGACCTTTTCGCTGGAAAGACAGGATCTATTATCGCGGTCGCCTGCGTCCGCAAACCAGCAAAGAGAAATCCGTTTGATATTCTGTGAATTATTTATACCTTTTTATCCGGCTGCCCGTCCGCCGTACAGCGATGATTTTTTTCTTAAAATTTTAACAGTTCAGTGTTCTTGGGTCAAACAAACTATGGTGTGGTTTATCGATGCAGATCAACTCATCTTCCACGTCACCTACCATCCACGCTCGATCCTTGTTTTGCCGGATTCTTGCACTAATTGTGCTGATTAGTTTTGCCGATCAAAGCTTTTCTCGTTCCGTCGATGTTCCACTGGATTATTGGGGCTATCGCTTTCTCGAACGCGCCGAAACCAGCGGGTGGTTTTCTCATCTGGCCATGCGAAATCGGCCCATCTCCCGCCGAAATTTCGCCGACATTCTCGAACAAATTCGACAACGCGACGAACAATACCCATGCTTGAGCAAAGCTGATCGCGGGCTGTTGGCACAATTGCGCATCGATTTCGGCGACGAACTGCCTGCAAATTCCCGCCACACCCTCAGCGAACGCCACCTGTTCATTGTCGAGGAAGAAAACGGCCAGGTATACTTTGATTTAAAAGCCGGGCAGTCAATCATTATCAACCGCGGTGACCGATACAATCCCAACGAACTGCTCTCTGAAAGCCTGCTCGGTGGAATTATCCGCGGCCAGCTGGGCAACACCATCGGCTTTTATGCGGATGTACGCAACTCCGTTACCCGCGGCCTTCCCGACGTGCAGGATGAGGATGAAAATTTCGACATCTCCAAGGGATCGCCGGTGGTAATTTCAGGGTCGAATGTCTATCAGGACCGAGCTGTCGCCTATTTCATTTGGGAAAAATCCTGGCTGCGAATCAAAACAGGTTCGGATGAGCTGCGCTGGGGACCCGGACAACACGGCAATCTCTCGATCTCCGACAACATGCCTCCGGCACCGCAAATCGCATTGAGCACGCAATTCAGCCGGTTTCGTTTTTCCAGCGTACACGCGTTTTTACACAACACCCTGGCTGCAAAATATATCGCCGGCCATCGATTGGATCTACGACTGGGACAAAAATTTTACCTTGGCGCAGCGGAAACCATTGTCTATGGACGTCGCGATGTCGAGCCCACCTATCTCAATCCTCTTATGCTCTATCACGTTGCCGAGCACCACCTGGGCGATCGCGACAACAATTCGCTCAGCATCGATTTTACCTGGTTTCCTCGCCGAGGATGGAAACTCTATGGTGAGTGGTTTATCGACGATATGACCAGTACGCAACCCCTGTTCAAATACTTTGGCAACAAATTTGCTTTTCTACTCGGCGGCATGGTGACCGCTCCGATAGGAATCCAGGATCTCTCCCTGTTTCTCGAATACGCCCGAATCGAGCCCTATGTCTACAGCCACCACGACAGCATAAACATCTATACGCATTATGATAAAATCATCGGTCACTGGCTTGGACCCAATTCGGACACCTGGTATTTGGCCGCCGGCTACCAGTTGGGAAAAGACCTTTATCTTCAAGGCAGCCTGGAACGATTGCGAAAGGGAAGCGGCAAAGCCAATACTCGCTCACAACCCGAAAACGGTACCGGCAAAAAATTCCTCGACGAAATCGCCGAAAAACAATCGCTATTCGGATTGCAGGCAAGAGAACAAATCCGCAGGGATCTTTTTATCTCCATCGGCTATACTTTTGTTCAAACCCAAAATGCCAACCTGCAAGCGGGTCGAAGGAGTCGTGACCATTTGATTCGTTTTGAACTGTCGCTAAATTATTAAGGATCGTTTGTGCTTTTTGCAGTCAGTATTCTCTATGCCCTCGTTCTGCTCGCATTGACCACAGGGCTGCGAAAGTTGCCCAAACCCGCAAAGACGATACGCCGGTTGCCGTTTGTTTCCATCATCGTCGCTGCACGAAACGAAGAGACAGAGATCCCTATTCTATTGCAGTCTTTGGGCGAACAGGATTATCCCTGCGATCGCTTTGAAATTATCATTGCCGATGACGGGTCGAGCGATGACACACCTGCTCGAATCCGCAAGTTTATCGCCTCACATCCCAAGTTACGGACGACATCCTTTGTGGTATCTGATCGCGAAAAGGCAATCTCGCCCAAAAAAAACGCCCTTCGACAGGCGATTTCTCGCGCGACGGGCGAATGGTTGCTTCTAACCGATGCCGACTGCCGGCCGGGGCCGGGCTGGATCTCAGCCGTCGCCCGTTATTTTTCAACCGAGATCGAGATGGTGATCGGTTTTTCTCCCCTGGAACGCCCCTGCCTTTGCACGCCGGGGCACTATTTGCTCGCCCTCGACTCTCTGGCCCTGGCCGCACTCGCTGCAGCGACAACCGGCTGGGGTGCGCCCGCCACCTGCAACGGCAGAAATCTGGCCTATCGCAAAGCTCTCTATGAGCGGGTGGGCGGCTTTTCTCGCATCGAAAAATTTGTCTCGGGGGACGATGATCTCTTCCTTGCACAGGTTTTGCTATCGGGAGGCTCCCGTATTGCCTATGCCGATACAGCGGACGCCATTGTGCCCACTCGGCTGTTGAGCGGATGGCGCGAATTTTTTCACCAACGCCTCCGCCATGCATCCAAAGGATTTCATTATTCTCCCCGCAAAATCGCCCTGCTCGCTGCGGTTTATCTCTACAACCTTTTTCTGGTCTGCGCTTTTGCCCGCGCCGCCTTTGGAACTGAGTCTTTTTTATGGCCGATCTCGGCCTGGTTGGTCAAATCTCTTGGTGAATTGGCGCTGTTGTTCCCTTTTGCCCGTCGCATGCAGCGCCTGCACTACCTGACGCTCTATCCAATTGCCGCTCTGCTTCACCCGCTCTATGTGGTCTTATTCGGCGCGCTCGGCCAAATACAGCGATTTCAATGGAAGGAGCAAAATTTCAGCAAATCGAACAACTCTAATGGAGTCTCAAATTGACGGTTTTCCAGACGATGCTGCTCGTGCTGCCGTCTCTCTATCTGGGGATCATTGTGCTGGTCCTGTGGAGTTTGAAGAAAAAACCACAAAAGGGGAAGCCACCCCGGGGACAGGTCTCGGTCGTGGTTGCCGCCCGAAACGAAGAAGATTCGATCGGAGAGCTTTTACAAGATCTTTGTGAACAATCATTTCCAACTGATCGGTATGAAGTGGTGGTGGCAGACGACAGCTCTTCCGACAAAACGGCGACCATCATTCAGGACTATGCCGATCGCTATCCTTTTATCCATTCGGTTCAGGTTCCCCCTACACCGCCGGGCACCAGCCCGAAAAAATTCGCTCTGTCACAAGCGATCCTTCGCTCATCAGGGGACTTTATTGTGGCAACCGATGCCGACTGCCGTGTTGGGCCCCATTGGATCGAAACCCTGATGAGCTTTTTCAAACCCGACATCGGCTTTGTGATCGGCTTTTCGCAGTTCGGCCGACGCGGTGAAAAACAAAATCGCATCGAACGGCTCCAGGCCTTTGATTTTGTCCAGCTGATGGGCGTCGCTGCGGCATCCAGCCACCTCGGATTGCCGCTAGCCGCATCCGGGCAAAATATGGCCTATCGCCGATTGGCTTTCGATCAGGTCGGCGGATTTCGGCGAATCGCACATCGGGTTTCCGGCGATGACGTCCTGCTTTTACAGCTTGTACGCAAATACACCGGCTGGAAAAGTGTTTTCGCCCACGACGCCAAAGCGTTTGTCTCTTCACGCCCCCAACCTTCGCTCAAAGCACTGATCAACCAGCGGAAGCGCTGGGCTTCGAACAGCTCGGCACAGCTCTCGCTCAACCGCCCCTTCTTCGCCTATTTGCTCCTTACCTGGCTGGTCAATGCAGCCCTTTTCCTCGCTCCGATCGCCCTGATGTTTAAAGGAAACGGTTGGGCAATCTGGGCCGGAGCCCTGGCGGCCAAAGGGCTGGGGGAAGGAGTGTTGGCGCTCAAAACAACGGCACTGTTCCAGCGCAGGGATCTGCTGCCTGTATTCCCACTCTGGTTTTTCGCCCAAATTCCTTATATAGTTTTTGTCGGCCTGACCGGTTCTTTTGGACGCTTTCAATGGAAAGACCGCAGCCACAGATCCGTGGCCTGAACCCAACCTTGATTGATGGACAAGAGGTTTTTTCCCATGCAAAACGGAAATAGATGGCTGAAAGCGATGGCTCATGCCCGGCACAAGCGTCCGATCAATTCCAGTATCGAAATTCGATTGACCCGCCTGTGCACCCAACGCTGCCGTCAATGTCGAGTCTATGAACGAAAAACACAACCCGCCAGTATATCCCTCGATCGCTTTCAAACGCTTGCCATCCGACTCCGCGAGTATGGTGCCCACATCGGGTTCATTTCCGGAGGCGAAGCAACTCTGGTTCCCGACCTGATACCCATCCTGCAGGAATCGCTCCGAACCTTCCCCACTGCAACCACTTTGGTGACCGGATTGATACAGGAAACGCGGGTTATTCAAAACATCGCCGACTTTTGCCTTCGTCATAATATCAACATCCAAACATCATTGGACGGTATCGGCGAAATTGGCGACAGTTTGCGGGGTGTAGAAAACTTTTCGGATCGGGTTTTGTCGCATATGAAACTGATCGCCGCCGAGCGAGGCAAATCCCGTTCATTGCTCTATGCGAATATCGTTCTCAATCGTTTGAATCTCGATCAGGTTCCAACACTGATCGCAGAGGCCAGAAAACTCGGCTGGAAAACGACGATCGGCCTTTATCACAATTTGACCGAAACCACTCGCGGAGACGACGAATTGACGCTGATCGATGAACCCCGTTTGGTTCAGCTGCTCGAATTTCTCGATCACAATCCTGACATTCTCAACCTCAACGCTTTCATCCGCGGTATCAGGCCTTTTCTGCTTGGCCAACGCACTCTGCTTTGTCCGTTTGTTTCTGCCCCGGTTCTGATGACCCGACCGACGATTATGGAAAACGGCGACGTCCATCTCTGTTATGGCGGTCCGATCGGAAATCTTTATGAACAAAGTTTGGCCGAAATTTTCAACAGCGAGACCTATCGCTATCGCCTGAACGAGTATCGCTCCTGCCAGGGCTGCTGGACTACATGCTACACCCAGCGCTATTTGCTGATCAAGCCGGCCTCAGCAGGCGAATTATTCGACAATGCAAAAAAAATCATCCGAATGAAAACAACCAGATGATGAACAATAAAAGAATCCTCTGTTTGGGGCTCTTTTTCCGTGCTTTTGTCTCCTCGATCGCTTCGGATACCGAGGTGCTTGAATATCAACTGCAGATCAATCCTCTTATCAGCGCGAAAGCGATCATCCGCAACGAATACGGACTACCCGGAAGCACCGACCTTTGCGTGCGCGCCGACGTTACGACACGGGGGCTGGCACAAAGGATTTTTCCCATCGATAACCGCTATCAAACCTGGATCGATACCACCACTTTCTTGCCTGTGCGCAGCGACAAACAGATCGAACAAAAAAATATTCATCAACACCTGATCATTGAATATGACCACCGGCGTGCTTGTGCCACCACCGGCCAGGGAGATTCCTGGTCAATCATCCCGGGCTGCCAAACCCTGTTTTCCCTGCTCCCCCACTTGCGGCGCCTGACCATCCATCCGCAAGACTCGCTTACCGTCTGGTTGGAAATTGAAAGCCATCTTTGGCGGCTGCATGGACAGGCATCGCCGGTAGAAGAAAGCGAGACCGGAACCCAGATTCGCTTGCTTTTCGATTTCGAACCGGCAGCGCCGATCCGGCCGCGACCATGGAAAACCGATCTCCTGCACAACCGCATATCCCGCGACGATACCCGATTGATCGTCTGGCTGGAAACACAAGGCAATCGGTTGCCGTTACGGTTGTTGTTCAGCAACGATCGTTTCATGGTGGACATGCGCCTCATCGAACGGCGCATGGAATCGACGCCATAAAGATTAAGAGTGTTACAGCGCAGCAAGTTTTTCAATCACCATGTCCGGCGCCTTCAAGGCCCAGCGACGAAAGTCGGCGACCAAAGTTGCCGGCGCACGAGGAGCGCTCAGGAAATCGACAACCGAAATCATGGAAACCGAGCAACCCAGACGAGCGGTGCTCGTCAAATCGAAAGAATTGATCAGCTGGTCGTAATGATTTTCCACCGGGATCACGAGAATAGGCTTTTGCAAAAATGCCGCTTCGCACAGACTCTCAAATCCGGCTGTGGCGATCAGCGAACGACAGTTGATAAGTGCTTTTATGAATCCCTCGCCGTCCAACGGATGAAACGAGACATTGAGAGTCGGCGGGGGAAAAACTGTCGACGGCGGATGCTCGCAATAACAGTTGACCGATAGATGCGGAAGGCGGCGCGACCAAGCGATCACATCATGACAATAGCCGGAATTCAGAAGATAGATTAGAACGGAATCTCCCTGCCCGGTCTTCTGGCATTCCAAAACGTCCCGCCTGATCAGAGGCGGAATCACCTGCAATCGCTTCTGCGAAGCAGCGGGCAGAGGATAAAAAGAAAGAGCCAGAACAGATCGAGCGCCAAGGGCGGTCAACCGAGTCCAAAACCGGGCCAACCATAACATGCCACGTCGCTCGGAGGGTGTCTGAAAGAGATGGTGAAGTAAGAGAAACTGGTGTCCCACGGCCACAACAGGAATGCCGGGGCGATAAAGCACTGTGTAGAGGGAAGCCATAATGTCGTAAAAATTGATGATCAGATCGGGACGTACCTGCTGGATTATTCGATGAAAACACCCGAGCTGTCGCAGATAAAGAGGAATCCGCAAGGCATTGACGACGATGCTTTTTAAGGGACGAATTGCCCGATCCCTTTCGTCGCGGATATAATTGGGGCTCGCAAATCGAGTTGTCGGCGCGTCCATTTTTTCAAAAAAAAACGATGGAATTTCGCGCTGCATACTGCTCCCGACAAGCACATGGGCAATATGGAAACCGTTGGCCACCAGAATGTCCCGGCAGGCTAATGCCTGGGTCAAGTGGCCACGCCCTTCCCCCTGTACCACAAAAACGATTCTTTTTGACAACTTGCCATCCAATACTGATCACCCAATGCCGCTTGCGGTCGCTGATCAGTTGATAGGAAAAAGGATAGATGCAATGTTCGTTATGCCGTCTGCAACCTTTGAAAAAATATTCGAACTATCTACATTTGCTGTGATCTTTTGGCTCTATGCGGAAACCCATTACCATTTTCGCGGAATTCCCAGCCGCCTGAAAAAAAATGAGCCGGAAATCGTTGCCGATACACCGACGCGGCTGGAACCCGGGTTCCCCCTTCCGATCTTGCTGCTGGTTAAAGATGCACATCTTTATCCAGTGGAGCTGCAACGCCTGCACATCAAACTCAGCAACGCTGATGCCATCTTGCTCCGAACCGTGTCACTGACGCAAAAAATCGATCAAGCTTTCTGGCATCGACTCTTCTTTGTCGATCCTCCCGACACGCCTGGATCCATGACCGTCACAGTGACTGTCTTTTACCGCTGTGGAGAAAAATCCCAAAGCTGTATCAACGACAATTACCGACTCTCCAGCCACGCACCTTTTCAAGTGCAACTGGATGACTCGCCTCTGCCGCAGCAGCCTGGTTGGGTTTTTGGCGACTGCCATGTGCACTCGGATTCGACCAGCGATCAGGTCGAATTCGGCGCTCCGCTGGAAGCCGTGGTCGAGATGGGCAAAGCTTCGGGATTGCGATTTGCCGGCATCACCGACCATTCCTATGATCTCGATGACGATCCTCTCGATTATCTGACCAATCATCCTCAGAGACCCAAATGGGGGTTTTTTCAAAAACGTTGCCGTTGCCTCAATCGCGCGCATCCCGACTTTGTCCTGCTGCCGGGAGAAGAACTGTCCGCAGGAAACCGTTTCAATCGCAACATCCACCTGCTGCTCTTGAACGAACCTCGCTTCTACGCCGGATCCGGAGACAGCGGTGAACGCTGGCTGCACACTCGGCCGGAATGGAGAATTCCCGATGTTCTCAAGCAAATCAGCCCCACCACCCTTGCTCTGGCAGCGCATCCAGCCACTCCCATTCCCCTACTCCAACGCCTCTTGATCCGACGCGGCCGCTGGCATTCAGCGGACTATAGCCATCCCAGACTCGACGGCCTGCAGATCTGGAACGGTTGCACCGATTCCGGCTTTGAACGCGGCCGCAAAGCCTGGATTTCGATGTTGCTGCAGAACGCCCGCTTGTCCATAGCTGCCGGTAACGACGCCCATGGCAACTTTAACCGCTTCCGCCAAATTGGTTTTCCGTTTCTCACTTTCCGTGAAAACCACCGGGAAATCTTTGCCCAGGCACGCACGGGGGTCTACCTCAACGCCCCACTCAAAGCCGCAACACTCTTGGAAGCGCTGCGCCTGGGTCGGAGCTTTGTCACGGACGGCCCCTTTTTGGCCGCTTCCCTCACCGGTGAAAAGACAATAGTTCAAACAGGCGGTGTTTTTCGCCGATCCATCGGAACACTCGGACTTTGCATCGCCTCTTCACAACTCTACGGCAAGCCTCAGGAGGTGATGATCTATATCGGAGATTGCAACCAAAACAAAGAAGCCCAGATTCAAATCCCTCTGGGCCAATGGCAGTCAAACAAAGAAATCCCGCGGCTGCAACTGCCTCCGCATGGTTATATACGGGTCGAAACCAGGACATCCACCGGATGCCGGGCCTTGACCAACCCCATCTATCTAGCATCTGCCGACTGATCAGAAAAGACGAATCTTTTTAATGATCCGTTTCAATCCCCTGCCGAAAAGCTCGGGTTCGATTTCGATGTGCCGGTCCGCAGCCTCGCCATAGCTGCAAGCCTTGATCGAGCTGTTGTCTTTGAGTGTATCGTGTATGATAAACCGCTCATAATCGTTCATATGCGGTAAAATCACTTTTTCACCCGTGCGAATAGCCTGATCCGCTTTTTCCAGCGCATAGCGGCGCAGATTTCCCACCGGATAAATGCGCAGCTCGTGATTTTCGCCATTGCGGTAGGTTCGAGTGATGATGTCGGGATTGTTGTCAAAATGACGATGAATCAATTTTCGCTCAAAAGCATTCAGCTGTGGCAGATTGATCGGATCGATCGAGTCTGCCAGCTCATCCTTGATTTTGTGAATCAATGA
This sequence comes from Candidatus Zhuqueibacterota bacterium, assembly GCA_016929055.1. Taxonomy (GTDB): domain Bacteria; phylum Zhuqueibacterota; class Zhuqueibacteria; order Residuimicrobiales; family Oceaniaggregativiventaceae; genus Sulfursilanivivens. The sequence goes on along the minus strand of JAFGJN010000232.1, from coordinate 33,025 downwards.
ATCAATCTTGCGATTTCCCGGTTTTGAATCCCGACGAAAAGATCTTTTGGGTTTTTCCATCGATGTCTTTTTCTCCTTCAAACTTGCTCCGCAACGGGCCTATGGTCGCGATACGAAAGGGCGTCGAGCAATTTCTGATGTATTCCGCCAAAGGGTCCATTGCTGAATGTGATAACCGCATCTCCTGTCCGCAACTCGTCTAAAAGTATTTCCACCATTCGATCGGATGCGGGACAACAGCGCGCGGGTACGTGATGTGCAATCAAATCATTTACCAAACGTTCACAGGAGAGCACCTGACCGGGCGGAGCTTTGTCCGGACGATGGACCGGTGCAATCAAGACTCGATCAGCCTCGGACAGAGCTTCGGCCAGATCGGATTGGAAAATACTGCGCCGAGTTGTCGCGGAACGCGGCTCAAAAAGCGCCCACACCTTTGACTCGGGATGATGCCGTTTGAATCCGATCAGGGCTTCACGGATGGCGGTGGGGTGATGGCCGAAATCATCATAGATATCCACACCTCCGGCGCTTCCTTTAAACTCCATCCGGCGCATGACACCTGCAAAGGTCGAGAACCCCTGTCGAATATCGCTCCATTCAATTTGGACGTGGCGGGCAACAGCGATCGCTGCCAGGGCGTTACGAACATTGTAGGCTCCTGGTAAAGGCATTTCAATTTTTTCCTGAACTTGGCCTCGAAAGATTACGTCAAATACCGTTCGATTCGATTCGAAATGAATGGCATCGGCCCGCCAGTCAGCTGGTGAATCCTGCAGACCAAATGTTTCAACCTCACAAAAAGATTTGGCAATAACCTCGCGCACGCTGGAAAAATCGGAACAGGCGACCAGAAAACCATTGCCCGGAATCAGATTTACAAAACGCTTAAAGGCTGTCTGGATTTCTTCAAAAGAATTATAAATATCCGCGTGATCAAATTCGACATGGTTGATCACGCCGATGTCGGGCTGGTAATGCAGAAACTTGGCCACTTTGTCGAAATATGCTGAATCGTATTCGTCCCCCTCAAGAATGACGTCGGGTCCATCGGAGAGCTGAAAGCCACGGCCGAAATTGGCCAAAAGGCCGCCGACCAAAAAATTCGGGCGCCGCCCCGCTTGCTGGAAAATCCAGGCCAGGAGAGCACTGGTTGTGGTTTTGCCGTGCGTTCCGGTAACAACGATCGATCGATGACCTCGAATGAGATAGTCTCGAATCGCTTCGGGCAAAGAAACAATAGGAATTCGCCGATTGAGAATCTCTTCGATCTCGGGATTCCCGCGCGAGATGGTGTTGCCGACGACCACCAGATCAGGCGCCGGATCCAGGTGGGCTGGATCATAGCCGATATGCACCGGAATATCGTTCTCAGCCAGAAACAGACTCATGGGTGGATAAACATCCTCATCAACACCCCAGACTGTATGCCCCTTTTGCTTGAGCATTACGGCCAACGGAGCCATTGCTGTTCCGCAAATGGCGAGAAAGTATATTCGCTGAAGCGACTGATTGCCCGTCATAATCTACCGTTCAGGAAATTCGTTTGCTGGAATCATTGCCGCCCCCGATTCGTCCACGCGAATATTGGAAACCCGCCCGGTAATCCCCGGGGTGCCCAACTCTTGGCTGTTGATTTTGAGCTGCAGACCACTGCCATTGCCTATTTTGAGATAGAACGGTGTTGCGCTGGACCAGACACGAAAATCGCCGGGGTAAAAAATTGCCTCATCCACCAGGGTGTCAGCATAGACGATACGCACCCAGGTGGTTTCTACGGCGGTTGCCTCCAGGCGCATCGTTGCAGAACCTGATGTGGCTTGGGGCTCAGACAAAAAGCGGGTTGTCTCGATCCTTTCGGGTTTTTCCGCCACAACCGACTCGGGCGCTTGTGGCGGAGGAGTCGAAAGAGAAACCGATTGCTCGCGGGGAGGCTCAGATGTGTTGAGCAAAAGCACCAGGAAAAACAAAACCACCGCACCCAACACACCCCAAAAAGCGGGTTTTCCCAGTATCGGCCATATCCTCTTTGCTTTGCGCCGACCGGCAGGAGAATCGCCGGACAAGGGTTTTTTTTCTCCCGGCGCAGGCAAGGATGGACGGGAAAAAGAAAGCCGCTCAATCATCACATTGGGATCCAAACCAAGAATCACGGAAACGGTTTTGAGAAATGCATGGGTATAAGTCGGCGGCAAAAACTCAAAATCACCCCTTTCCATGCTCTCGAGAAAGCGCAGGGAGATTTTGGTCTTTTCCGACAATTCCTCCAAGGTCATACCCTTGGCTTGACGGCGCTGTTGAAGCTCCGCCCCGATCGCGGCGATCTTTTCATTGAAATGGTGCCGTTTTGTACTCATGGTTGCCCGATCGTTTTAGTTGCCTGTCATCTTTTCAATTCTCCCCCATCCCAAAATACCGATTCTCGCTTTTCTCCGTAAAGCAGGGTTTTCAAACAGCGAGAGAATTTGCTCAGCGGAAAACCCACGACATTGAAATAACACCCATCGATTCGATCGACGAAAAGCGCCGCACGCCCTTGTATGCCATAGGCCCCGGCTTTATCCATGGGTTCGCCGCTGGCGACATAATCCTCTATTTCCCGTCGATCCAGATGACTAAAATGCACGCCAGTCCGCTCAAAGGCCATCACCAGACGATCGGTCGGTTTTTGAATCAGCGCGATTCCTGTATAGACATCATGAACTCGACCGTTCAGTCCGTTCAGCATCTCCACTGCCTCATCCGGTGATTCCGGTTTGCCCAAAATCCGGCCATCCAGGACTACAACCGTGTCGGCTCCGATTATCACTGCTTCCCCGTATGCTCGAGCAACTTGTTCTGTTTTCATCCGAGCCAAACGGGTTACATGGCGGATTGGGTCGTTCTCGGCAAAACTGCGCTCGTCGACATCGCTGGAGTGAATTTCGATCGAAAATCCCACCTGTGCGAGCAGAGCGGCCCGTCGTGGAGATTTCGATGCCAAAATCAAACGAACAGCACTTTTTTCCTGTAAGGCATTCACGGCCGCGGAATTTTCTCTTCACTGTCCAACATCAAAGTCACCGGCCCATCGTTAAAAATTTTGACCTGCATGGACGCCCCGAATCTGCCCTGGACGATCTTGAGACCGGATTGTTCGAGTAACACCACAAACCGGTCGAAAAAGGGTTTCGAAAATTCGGGCGGTGCGGCGTCGCTGAAGCCCGGTCGACGACCCCGACGACAATCGCCGTAAAGCGTGAATTGAGAGATCACAAGGATCTCGGCTCCGATATCGAGAGCCGAAAGATTGAGCTTGCCGTCGTCGTCATCAAAGATTCGCAGATTAACTATTTTATCTGCCAAAAATTCAGCCGCAACGTGCGGATCTCCCTGGCGAATGCCGGTGAGGAGCACCATTCCCCTGCCAATTTCGCCTATAACCCGTCCTTCAACCGAAACCGAAGCCTCAGACACCCGCTGGATCAACGCCCGCATATCGCCTCAATTGTTTGCTCACCACTTGCCGGCATAGATCGCCAGCAAACCGATGATCATGTCCGCTTTCAACAAGCCGCTGAGTCGCCCCAGAGTCCGTTCATCCGAACGATGCCATAGCTTGCCTATTGTATAAATCAAAACCGGATAAATGCCTATAGCTAAAATACCGGCATACCAGTGACCATACCAAGCAAAATAAAATGGCAACCAGGTTACCACCATTAAAAATCCCAACAAAATAGAGACCAAAAATCGAGCCGGCTTTATACCATACCTGACTGGAAGCGTATCGGCTTGATGCTGGCGATCGCCGCGCACATCCTGCATATCCTTGATGATCTCCCGGGCAAAGTGCATCAAAAAAGCGAACGTCGCCGGAATTAACCCGGCGCTCACATGGCCTACTGCTGCGCTGCCGAACAAAAAAGCCAACGCCGTCAGCAAACTGACCGTCAGATTGCCGATCAAAACCGTACCTTTAAAAAAGGCGCTGTAGAAAAAAAGCAGCGGAATCGCCAATCCAGCCATCAGCAGGGCAGTAAAATTGATCAACGCGCTGAAAAACAAACCCAAAAAGGCGCTGAGGGCGGCGGTGATGAGAGCCGTCTTTTTTGAAAGGAGACCGCTAGCCAGGGGTCGATGCGGTTTGTTGATCCGATCGATCTCTATATCAAAATAGTCATTGATCGAATTGGCCGCCGCCGTGATCCACCCGCCGGCAAGACAGGCGATTAAAACTGGATAAAAGGCGCGCGCACCAGCGATCAAAGCTGCGACAGCGATAGAGAAAACGGCAATCAAAATATTCGCAGGCCGTACAAGCGCGATCCACCCTTTACCCTTTTGCAGTACCGATCCGGAACTCACCAACATACCTTTATGCTTTTATGGCCTCCCAAACCGGAAGACTCTTGCCACTTGAGCTTGCAGAATATCAGCAACCCTTATTCCGCTTTTCGAGGCGACCTGTGCAAGAAACCACATTTTACCATTTAAATAAAAATATACTATCATGTCGACCAAAATGCAAGGTTAATTTGTTCAAGTATTTGCCGAGATCGACTGAATTTTTTAATTTCTCACTGCCTCTTTTCCGAGTTTCACCGCACCAAAACAAGCGGTTGTATTTTTTTTAGCTCGGGCGTGTATAAAACCGCCAGATAAAAACCGCTAGCGATCCGGTTGCCGGCGCTGTCCTTTCCGTCCCAAACCGCCCGATAGGTTCCCGCATTCATGCGTTCATCACACAAAACCGAAACCGTCCGACCCAACAAATCGAGAATCGCCAGGCGAACAGGTACACTTTTAGCAATTTGATACCTGAAAACGGTTTGTGAATTGAAGGGATTGGGGAAAGGAGGAAACAATTTAAAAGCGGACGGAAGTGCTGCAACCTGCGATTCATCGATCCGCACTGCCATTCGCGCATGTCCAGAATCCCGGCAATCGATGTTCAAAAACCGCGGTACTTCAATCTCAGAGCCGTTCGCACGATATTCAATATCAAACAAAACCACCGTCGGAGCCACTGGCGTCACGGTTTCCGAGCATGTGATTAACCGCGCGCAATCGACTTCCATCCATCCGCTTTGCAACTCGAAATGGCTCAAGCACAACCCTGCACAGCCCTCCGAGTTGAGCCATTCCCCCTGAAGGACACGGCAATCGCGAACATTTGATGGCAAACCAACCCGAAAATGGGCCAATCGCAGATCGCCCATATCTTCGCCGACCAACCGGGCGCGAAGGGTTTGATTGCCTTGCCAATCGATTTCCCAGCGCAGAACAGGGGGCAACGATACGATGCTTTTGGCCGGCTCTTCGGTCCAGGCCTCGGAATCGTGAAACCAGTTCCACATTCGAGCAAAGACAAACAGATCTTCATAATTGACCCGGCCGTCGGGTTGAGGGACACAATCGGGAGGCAAACCGATAGTCGGTCCGATATCGCCACGCGGATCGTTTTGCGGTTGCCAATAAGTGGCCAGCCTCACGAAATCCTGTGTGTCGATGTCCCAATCGCGGTCAAAATCACCAGCCCAATAGCGCTGCTGAATCGTTCGCAACTGTGATGAGCCACCAGCCACCGGTAAAAGTGCGCCGGCCGAATCCGTTATGGTCAAATTGCTGACCGACACCACCCCTGCACTCGTATCGGTTTTGGCGGTCACAGCAAGCGTGCACACCACACCGCTTCCCGCCACCGCCCTTGCGGCTTGTGGCTTGCGAATGTTGATTTCCACCCGACCGTCTGTATTGAAAATCCGCGCATTGAAAGCCAATGGCGGAGTGTTGCGCTGTATAAATTCACCTTCCCGGACTTGTTCCACCCTGAAAAGTGCGGGATCATAATCGATAAAAAAATGCATTTCTGCAACATTGGCGAGAAATCGCGCGCAAAGATCGAGATCCACAGATCCGTTCCGCGGAACCTCACCTTGCTCGGGTGTAATTATGAGCTGTGGCGACTCCACTGTAAAACCGCGAAAGGTGTTGCCACCCTGCCGATCGATTTCGACTCCAAGATTTAAAACGCGATCGGCGCCGAGCTCATCCAGGGAGGCGCTGACGTAGACCACGCGAACTTGGTTTTCCAGCAGGCCTAGCACACCTTCGCTGAATCCCTGCACGCTCACAGTGCAGGGCCATCGCACTGCGACCGCTGCCTGAGTCAAGGGCTCGAGTCCCGCCTGCTCGTCTGCAATACTAAAAATCTGTGTTTCGCTTGTCCGGAGTTGCTCAATCAAGACTTCGACAGCCGGCAGAGTAAATTTTCGTTCTCCCGACATCAATACCAGTGCCCTTTGACCTGGACGCCCACCCAACCGACCGAAGGCCTGAATCAGCGTTTGCATGCCTATCGCCGGATTCCGAACCGGGGGAGTCATCTCGGGCAAATTGGCCAGCCAAAGGCGGATGTCATCGAGTTTGGTGCTCCAATCGGTCAATTCATGAACCTGATCTGAAAAGCTCAAAACCGCCATTCGCCAATCCAGACCCACCTTATCCAAACGTTCTGCCCAGGTACCGAGATGCTCGGCCAGGTGGCGAGCGCTGTCGGCAGTGCTGGTGCTCAGGTCGATGGCAAAACAAATATCCAGCATTTCACGGTTTTGCGGCCCGAGCTTTTCCACTTTTTCCACGGCTCGGAAACGCCCGTTTTCCTTGATACGAATCTGATCTGCCGTGGGTATCACCGGAATTGGGGATTCATTTCGAAAAACCGAAAGCACGCACGAAACATGAGGAAATCGGTTTAACCGGAACGATGAGAGCCGGACGTTCAAGCCACTAAAGGGAGTCGCGCCAGTGGTGCGGTACAGTTCAAAACAGCGGCCGGAATCACCGACAACCCAGGCTTTGATTGGAGAATCGACAAAGACATCCCACAGCTCCCCGGTCATATCCAGCGGCACCGGCTCCCATGAGAGTCCACCGTTCTGACTGCGATGAAGTGCGCCGTTACAGCCGACGCAAATTCCGTTGCTGGGATCGCTAAAATGAATACTGTTTAGCCGATCGGAGGAAAGCCGCAACGCAGTCCAATTTATCCCGCCGTTTTGCGTCAACAATACTGTGCCTTGATCGGTCGTCGCCCAACCATGGTCGACATCTAGAAAAAAGAGGTCGGTTAATCGATGCTTGACGCCGCTGTTTTGAACGGACCATTTTTCGCCCCCATCGCGGGTGTGAGTGATCACCCCCTCGGCGCCCGCAGCCCAACCGGTATAAAGATCGACGAAAGATAGGGCCGAAAATTTAAAAATCCGGTCCTGCAAAATCGGATAAAAACTATGTCCAGCATCCTGGCTTTTCAATACGCTGCCGTCGCTCGAAATGCTGTACCCGATCGAATCCGAAACAAAGACAACTTTTAGGCGAATGGATGTTTCCATATCGACGCTTCGAATCCAGCGCTTTTCATCCGCCGAATAATAGAGCGTCAATCCTTCACCCCGGTTGTCCAGACCGGCTACCCAACCTTGTAGAGGCGACAGAAAAAACAGATCATAAAAATCATACTCGAACGTCTGAAAATCAAGCATCCAATTGTCGTCATTGCCACGATGGACCAAGGCCCCCGACTCGCCGGCAATCCAGACGTGCGTCGAGTCTAAAGCAAAAACCGTACGCAACGGTATCGACAACGGCAGAGGAATCGAACGCCAATAGGTGTCGATTCCTTCTTCAGGATAGGTCCGAGCATAGCTGTGGCTGTTTGAATCCGTCTCTGCTATCAAACCTTCAGAATCATAGGCAAAGACGGTATAATACGCTTCAGTTTCAGGTTTCAAAGAAGAATCAAGGCAAGCGAATTGATGGCCGTCATAGACGACGAAACCGTCCTGAATCGATTGCGGGAAACGAGAGGGATGACGAACCACAGTTACGCCGGCTGGAGCCGAACGCGGGTCAATCTGCCAACGGCAGTAAATCGATGTCGAGCCGGTGGCTTTAGCTCGAAAAGAGACGATGGATTTTAAAGCAAAATTGCTTGAAAAAAAAGAGCGTTGCAAGACGTCTCCGCTCTCCTCATCGGCAGAAACCAGAGTATTTTCGCTTTTAATCTGCGAAGCGATGAATACTGTCTCGGCAAACGGATCTGTTCCAAGACCGAGAAAAATGAAAACCCAGAGTTTGACGTGTTTTTGCATTTCAGCTTGACATTTTGCCCCTCATCTGCGCCCGAAACACTTGAAAATCCGGTATCAGCCGGTCGAACTGGCGGCAAAGTGCGGATCAGAGAATTTCCGTCACGCGATATTTTAAAACTCCCACGGGGACGTGAATTTCAACAATATCATCGATCGCCTTGCCGACCAGGGCTTTGCCCACCGGCGAATCGACCGAAACAGCTGTCAACTCATCTCCAAGAAATTCCGCCGAAGGCACGAGTTCATAGAGAATCTCTTCCTCAGTTTCAACATCGATCAGCTTGACCTTGCGGCCAACATGAACCCGGTCCGAGTTCATTTGATCGCTGTCGAGTAGGCGAGCTCTCGAAAGCATCTCTTCCAAACGGCTGATTTTGCGTTCCACCAGGACTTGTTTTTCTTTGGCCGCCGCATATTCGGCGTTTTCACGCAAATCCCCGTGCTCACGGGCTTCAGCAATAGCAGAAATGATTTTGGGGCGCTCCGTATATTTCAGAACATGCAATTCGGCTTGTAATTGATCGTGCTGCTGCTGGGAAATATAGACAGGCTTCATATCCGATTACTCCTTTGTCTATTTTGTATTGCCTCCGTTATGTCCTTTTTGAAACAGATCAGAGTCCAAAACAAAAAAGCCGACGATCAGGGCCCTATTCGTTCGGACTTTTTTTCGCGGCAATCAAAAAACGGCCGGTGCTGTTTACATCCATAAAAAAGGCAAACCGAATTGAAAAACGGCTTTCCAATTCGGTTTGCTTATTCAAGCTAATAAAAATGTCCGTCCCTGTCAAGCAAAATCTGTTGCTCGGTCACCACAAACAGCTTTCAAAGCTCTGTTTGTTTCTACCGATCCGCCTGTAACCGCAACACTCGGGGATTTTTGGCTCGAACAGTTATCGATCAAAAAGATGGGTTGAAATATTCCGCATTTATCTTAAATTGTTCTGGTATAGAAAAAAAACCCCTATCTCTTGTTCAATCTAAAGAGCACACCATGAAGCGCAAATTGATTGTCATAACCACCGGCGGGACCATCGAAAAAATCTATGATGAGCAAAGCGGCACCCTAAGCAACCGCGGATCCGTCTTGTTTCGCCTGCTCAAGCGGCTTCGGCTTCCCTACACCGAGGTTTCGCACCGCGACCTCTTGTGCAAAGATTCGCTCGACATGACCGACAAAGACCGGCGAATGATTCTTTTGGCAGCCGAAACCGCGTTGGAAGAACAAGTTCCGATTGTGATTCTGCACGGAACCGACACCATGGAGATTACCGCCCGCTTTTTACATGACAATTTGCCGACTTTATCAGTGCCGGTGATTCTGACCGGCGCGATGAAGCCATTCGGGTTTGAGGACTCGGATGCGCTGCAAAATTTCACCGAAGCGATCATGGCCGCCTTTTTACTCAACCCCGGGGTCTATATTTCCATGCACAGCAAAATCCACCCACTGCCCAGCGTCAAAAAAAATCGCGATCTCGGAACTTTTGAAACTCTGCCCAATGATCGGCCCTAACTCCTGGAGACAGACGATGAAAACGATTCGATTCTTTTCGCTGCTGCTCATCATCCTGATGGCGGCGAAAACCTTACCCGCACAACGAAATGGCACCGTGCTGGAAAGCCGACAAATGCCCAGCAAAACCCTCACCCGTTCAGTAAACTATAGCGTCTATCTGCCGCCAGGCTATGAAACGGATCAAAGACGCTATCCGGTCGTCTATCTCCTGCATGGGCTCTATGGTTGTGAAACCGACTGGATCCAATTCGGCGAAGCACACCAAACCCTGAATCGCGGAATTCAAAGCGGCGAGTTGCCCGAAATGATCGTCGTGATGCCCGATGCGGGCAACGACTGGTATATCAACAACAGCTCCGGAACCGTTCGCTACCAAGAGATGCTGATTCAAGAATTTATCCCCTATATCGATATCAACTATCGCACCAGGCCACAAAAGGAAATGCGCGCCGTCGCTGGTCTTTCTATGGGTGGACATGGGGCACTGCTCTTGTGTTTTCATCATCCCGAACTGTTCAGCGCCTGTGCAGCGCTCAGCGCCGCACTGATCAGCGACAAAGATATGCAAGAAATGGAAGATGAGGCCTATCAGGAACGCTTCGGATCCCTGCTGGGATCGGATTTGCGGGGAGCCGATCGGCTGACCGAACATTTTCATGCCAATAGCCCCTTTCATTTGGCCACCACTTTGCCCAAAGAGGCCTTCAATTCCGTCCGCTATTATTTGGACTGCGGCGACGACGACTTTCTCGCAGCGGCCAACTGCCGGTTGCACATCGACTGGCTGGAACGCGCCATTCCCCATGAATTTCGCATGCGCGAGGGCAGGCATAGCTGGTCTTATTGGCGCGACAACCTGCCGGAAGCGCTGCATTTTATCGGCCGAAATTTTCGCCGCAACTAGAAAACAACTCCCCGGATTCGGTGCTTCGCACCGAATCCGGGGAGTCTTCACAACGGCAGACTGTGCTTGCGATTTCGCTTTGGGAACCGTATCTTGAAAAGATTGTATAAATTTAATCAAACCCAATCATTGATTATCAGTACAGGAGGTGGTCATGTCAATCCTCAAAGACCTTGAACCGAAACTCTTGTGGAAATATTTTGACGAAATCCGAAAAATTCCACACCCCTCGGGAAAAGAAGAAAAAATCGCGGAATATGTGGTCTCGGTGGCAGAGAAATTGGGGCTCGACTATGATAAAGATTCTGTCGACAATGTCCTGATCCGAAAAGCCGCTACTCCGGGACACGAAAAAGCGCCCACAGTGGTTTTGCAGGGTCATCTCGACATGGTCTGCGAAAAAAATTCGGACAAAACCTTCGACTTTGACAAAGACCCCATCGAGCTGGTCATCGATGGCGAGTGGTTAAAGGCGGATGGCACGACACTGGGCGCAGACAACGGCATCGGTGTCGCCGCCGCTTTGGCCATCCTCGAAGACGACAATCTGGTGCACGGACCCATCGAAGCGCTCTTTACAGTCGATGAAGAGCGAGGCCTGGTCGGCGCCATGAGCCTCTCCCCCGATTGGCTGCAGGGGCGCACCCTGATCAACATGGACAGCGAAGATCTGGGCGTTTTTTCAATCGGTTGTGCCGGCGGTGCGGACTCGCACATCCATCTTCCGGTAAACTATCAAGCTCCCAGGGGTGACACCGCCGTTGAAGTGCATCTCAGCGGCTTGCGAGGCGGTCACTCGGGAATCGATATCCACGAAGGCCGAGGAAATGCCGTCAAAATTCTCAACCGTCTGCTGTATCAGTTGCAAAAAACTCTGCCCTTTGAACTCGCCTGCCTGGAAGGGGGCGACAAGCACAATGCCATCCCACGGGAAGCGATGGCCCGGATCGTCGTTAAAAAGGATCAGGTCAAAACCGTTGAGGATTGGATGGCAAAAGCAATCAAGGATATTCGGATCGAGTTCAATCCAGTGGAAAAAAATATCCAAATTGCAGTTAAAAAAGCCGATGGAAACCTGCCTCAGGTACTCGACCCTGATTCACAAAATCGGCTGTTGGCTCTCATTTTCGCCTTGCCACATGGTCCACTGGCCATGAGCCGCGACATCAAGGGGCTGGTCGAAACATCGAACAATGTCGCCTCGGTAAAATGCGACAAAGATAAAATCAAACTGCACCTCAGCAGCCGCAGTTCCAACATGTCGGCCCTAAAAGCGACGCGCGACAAGCTGGTGGCAATCGCCGAGATGGCTCAGGCCAAAGTCGAGCAGCCGGAAGGTTACCCAGGCTGGATGCCCGACCTCGATTCTGAAATTCTCAAGATTTCGTCGAAAACCTATAAAGAGGTGACGGGCAAAGAAGCCAAATACGAAGCCATCCATGCGGGGCTGGAATGCGGGTTGATCGGAGAAAAATTTCCGGGTATGGATATGATCTCTCTGGGACCGACCCTTAAACATCCCCACTCTCCGGATGAACGAGTACATGTCGAATCGGTTGATGTTTTTTTCAAGCATGTCCTCAAAATACTGGAAAAACTCGCCTGAGTTTCGATCCAAATCCGGGCGGCTGCCGAGGGCGGTCGCCCGGACCGATCATCTAACCTTACTGCTTCCCTCTTGCCATAAAAGATCTTTTCCCCTGTTTGCCTTTGGTTTGTAACAAAGCACACCAAGCCGCGTATAAAACACGTAATCAAATACGGAGGATAGCGGTTCATGGCCAAGACAAACAAAAAACGACGAATATTTGTCCTCATCGCCCTAACGGCAATCTGCGCGATCGTTTTTCTCGTCATTCGCTCGAAAAACGAAAAATCACAAACCCAGGGGCCCGAAAGCGTAACGATTAAAAGGACGACGATCGTCCAGAAAGCGCTCGCGATTGGCTCGATCGAGCCGATCGATGAGATCGAAATCAAATCCAAAATTTCTGGTGTGGTCGGCAAACTCTATGCCGATGTCGGCAGCTATGTTCGGCAGGGTGAACCTCTCCTCGAAGTCAAACCCGACCCCACACCCCTCGAATTGGCCGAAGCCAAACGCGATGTTGAGATGAAGACCATCGATCTTGAAAGTCTGCAGCGCGAGGTGTCCCGACAGGAACAGCTACAAAAGCGGGGACTGATCTCGGACCAAAGTTTTGAGAGAACCAACGCCCAATTTGAAGAAGCCCAGGTCAAGCACCGCATCGCATCCGAAAGATTGGATCTTTTGGAAAAAGGAAAGGTCCGGATTGCCGATACAGATATTGAAACGGTGGTCAAAGCGCCCATCAGCGGTTTTATCCTCGAACGTTCGGTGAATGTCGGCGACCCGGTGGTACCGTTGACATCATATCAGGCCGGAACCGAATTGATGAAAATGGCCGACATGAAAAACCTCGTTTTTGAAGGGACGGTTGACGAAATTGATGTCGGCAAAATCCAGGAAGGCATGCCGGTGGATCTGCAAATCGGCGCTTTGCCGGGAAAAGAGATCAAGGGCGAGTTGTCCTTGATTTCCCTCAAAGCGCACAAGGAGGACAACACCACCGTTTTCCCGGTAAAAATTCGCATCACTGACGCCCAGGGAGCGGTCTTGCGGGCCGGCTTTTCTGCGACGGCCAACATTATTATCGCCCAAAAAGACAGCGTGCTTTCTCTGCCGGAACGGGTGGTGACCTTTCGCAACGACTCCGCCTTTGTGCGATTATTGGATGATGCTGGCGAAAGCACCGAGCAATTCATCGTAACCGGACTGAGCGATGCCATTCAAATCGAGATCTGCTCGGGTCTGCAGGAAGGCCAAAAAGTCCTGGAAAAAGAGGTCAAAGAAATCATCTGAGCGGTTTTTTGCCCGGATCCACCCCACCAAGTTCAATTGATCGCAGAGGATTTGATCGGCATGGCCCATTTTTTGAACACTCTTTCCGAAATCTTTTCCTACCTCAGGCAATACAAGGCGCGCACCTTTATGACCCTGTTCGGACTCATCTGGGGCACAATCAGTCTGGTGGTTCTGTTGGCGTTTGGATTCGGGCTTAAAGACGCCATGAGCAAAAATATGCACGGCATGGGCGAAGGAATCGTCATTCTGTTCGGCGGTCGCACCGGCCTACCTTTCGAGGGGTATAATCGCGGACGCGCCATTCGTTTCCGTGAAGAAGATGCCGATCTTTTACGGCGCGAAATACCCAACATCGCTTCTATCACCCCGGAATACCGACGCTGGAGCGTTCCGATCCGATTGCGGGATAAAGTCTATAATGCCAATATCGGCGGTGTCGATATTGAATATCAAGAGATGCGCCATCTCTGGCCTCAGGAAGGCGGGCGCTGGCTAAACGAATTGGACCTTGCCCAACGCCGCCGAATCGCTTTTATCGGCGATAAACTCGAGGATTTTCTCTTCGGCCAAGAGGAATCCGCCATCGGCAAAACTATCTATGTCCAGGATTCTCCCTTTCTGGTTGTGGGTGTTCTCAGAAAAAAGGTGCAAAATTCATCGTATGGCATGCGCGATGAAGAGAGCATCTTTATTCCTAGCACGACTTTTCAATCCATATATGGCCATCGCTATTTGAACAATATCGTCTACAAAATGCACGACCCTAATTTGACCGAAAGCACAAAAACCCAACTATACCAGGTTCTGGGAAAAAAATACAAATTCGATCCGAGCGACAAGCAGGCCTTCCATATCTGGGATACATCCGAAATGGACAAGTTTATCTTTTATTTCAGCCTCGGATTCAATCTTTTTATGGCACTGATCGGAGCTATGACGCTGATCGTGGGAGGAATCGGGCTGGCGAATATTATGTATGTGGTCGTTCAGGAACGCACTCGAGAAATCGGTATTCGAAGAGCGGTGGGGGCCCCGAAACGAGCCATTCTTTGGCAATTCATCTCCGAATCTCTGATCATCATCGCTTTGGGCGCCATCATCGGATTCTTCCTTTCACTTTTGCTGGTCAAGGCTATCGGTTTGTTGCCCTATGAAGAGTATGTCGGAGATCCCACGCTTTCCTGGCCGATCGCGATTATCGCTGTGGCTCTGTTGGGACTGATCGGTATCCTGGCGGGCTTTTTCCCTGCCCGCAAAGCCGCCAACATGGTGATCATCGATTCCATCCGCCATTAGCGGCAAAAACGCTGCTTCGATCCTTCCAACCGGGCGCCAAGCTGGAGAACATGTCACATGACGAGCTGGATCTTTTTGCGCGAGTTTTTACAAGACATCCGCCGACAAAAATTGCGCGCCTTTTTGACCATTTTCGCCATCACCTGGGGCACGCTGACTGTTATTTTGCTCATGTCCTTTGGAGCAGGGCTAGAATTTCGCATGCGTGAAGGTCTGCTCAACGCTGCGGATCGAGTGCTTTTAATCTACGGCGGCCAAACCGGAATCAAATATCGGGGATTGCCCATCGGACGGCGTATTCGATTGGTGGAAGATGATGTTGAATTGCTCAAAAGCAGCATCCCCGAAATCGCCTCGATCAGTCCGCAGGTCGGCAAATACGACACCCAATTGCGACGCAATAGCCGCAGCGCTCTGACCTACATGGAAGGCGTCTATCCGAATTTCGAGTTCATGCGGCGTATGTATCCGATTGCCGGTGGTCGCTTTCTCAATGAACTCGACTTGCTCGAGAAACGCCGCGTCGTTTTTTTGGGAGTTGAAATTGCTCAAGAACTCTTTGACAAGCAAAATCCGATAGGAGAACGCGTCGACATCGACGGTGTTCCGTTTCGTATAGTCGGGATTATGCAGCAAAAAATGCAGACCTCGATGAACAACGGTCCCGACACCCGCCGAGCCGTCATTCCTTTTTCCACCTTTCAAAGCATTTATGGCTATCGCTACCTTCATTCCATCTATATCAAACCCCAGAGCGATCGGTATTCCGGGTTGATCAAGAATGAACTCCTTCGCGTTTTGGGAAGAAAAAATCGTTTCGATTCCACCGATAAAAAAGCGCTGCAGATCTGGGACTATGACGAATTCATCAAGCAACAGGACAAGGTTTTTTTCGGCATCACCATCTTTCTCGGGGTTTTGGGCATGATGACACTCGTTGTTGCCGGTGTCGGTGTAGCAAATATCATGTATGTGGTCATCAAGGAACGCACGCAGGAAATTGGCGTTAAAAGAGCTGTCGGAGCCAAACGCCGTCACATCATGGCCCAGGTCATCTTTGAGTCGCTGCTGATCTCCATCATCGGTGGCCTCAGTGGCATGCTGGCGGCTCGAGGGGTTATCAAATTGGTCTGGTTGTTGCCCGCCAATGAAGGGGCGATGCAATTCCTCGGACGTCCACTCATGGACGGCAGCGTGGTTGCGGTATCTGTCGTTGTACTTGGATTGATTGGATTGGTTGCCGGCTATTTCCCCGCCCGCAAAGCCGCGTATGTCGATCCGGTCGAGGCTCTGCGCTATGAATAGTCCATCTCGCTCATCACCCGTTATTTCGCCTTCGAGCCCAGCAAGAGCATAGATTGTTCATTCCCCAACCCCACCAGCGGCGCTCTTTGCTTGCATCAAAGAGCAAAAATCAGTATGTTGGCAGAGGCAGCCAAAAGAGTGCTGCATTATCTTTTGTCCTTATCAAGAGATCCTTGCATGCGCCTGATCGTGTTCATTTTGCTGTGCGGGTTTGCGGCAGCTTGGGCAGGCATCGCTGCGACCGGCCAGGACGAGACTCTGCTCTTTCCGCAAAAAACCGTCATTCCCCAGCAAATTCTGGTCAAATATCGAGAACCCAATCTGAAAAAAACAGGTCTGGCGAACCGGGAATGGCAAAAAGTGCAACAACGATATCGCCTGACCTCGATCGAGCCCTTGTTCCCGGATCGTTTCCTAATCCCCGAAGCAGGCGATTGGCACGTGGTGCATTTTGCCGACTCTCGGAATCCGCATGAGGTTGCGGCGGCAATGCGCACTCTAGAGGGGATTCAGATCGCCGAACCGCGTTACAGCTATCCTCTTCTCATCCTTCCCAATGACTCGCTTTTCAGCCTTCAAAGCCATCTGCAACAGATTGCCGCACCTCAGGCCTGGGAGTTGGCGCGCGCTGAACAGGGCGATGCCATCATTGCGATTGTCGATGGCGGTACAGATATCCGCCACCCTGACCTGCAAGCCAATTTGTGGCGCAACTCTCGTGAAATCCCGAACAACAGTATCGACGACGATCAAAACGGATTTATCGATGATATCCACGGATGGAACTTTGCCACGGAACAGGGAGACCCCTCACCTTTGCCCTCACAGCCGATAAACGGTTACCACGGCACCCATGTGGCCGGCCTTGCCTCGGCCGTGACCGACAATCGCATCGGTGTCGCCGGAAGCAGCTGGAACGCCCGTCTGATGATCGTCAACGCCTCATCGCCGAATCAGGATCGCTCGATTCTCTATGGGTTTGAAGGCATTCTCTATGCGGCTGCAAACGGCGCCAAAATCATCAATTGCAGCTGGGGCGCCATCGGCTCTTATTCAGAATACGAAGAATGGGTGATCGAACAGACGACGGCATGGGGAGCAGTCGTGGTCGCTGCAGCGGGCAATGACGGCCAGGACGGTGACCATTACCCCTCTTCCTACTCTCGGGTTTTTTCGGTCACGGCCGTCAATTCAGCGGACCAAAAGGCGTCGATCGCCAATTACGGTCCAACGGTCGATCTCTCGGCCCCGGGAATCAATCTGCTCAGCACGATTCCCGGCAACAGTTACGGCACCGCAACCGGAACATCGATGGCCGCTCCCCTTGTTTCCGGAGTGCTGGCATTGGTCGCCGTTGCACAACCGAACGGATCCGGCCTTCAATGGGCGGAACAGGTGCGCGCGACCGCCGATCCCATCGATGTGCTCAATCCCGACCACCGCTTTCAATTGGGCCGGGGGCGCGTCAATGCCTTTCGAGCCGTTAGCGAAAAACCACCCGGAATCGAAATCTCACAAGTCACGATCGTGGATCAGAACGGCGAGCAAACCGCCGACCCCGGCGATCGCCTGCACCTGACACTGGAACTCTACAATTATCTGGCGGCTGCATCCGACTTGACGGTCGAGGTCATCTCTTCCGACCCGCTGATTGAGGTTACAGATCCGCTTGCCTTTCTCTCCGAGTTGCCCAAAGCGGCGCAGGCGGAAATCGGACCCTTTCGTTTGTCTGTATCGCCTCAGGTGCCCAGAGGAAGCCTCGCCCGGCTGCGCATCTCGTTTGCATCTGACGAGCATACCGACTTTCGCTTTATAACCGTTCCGATCGCACCGCTGTATGCCGTTTCCGACATCAATGACCTGAGAGTCACCCTGACACCCCTCGGCCGAATCGGTACACCCGATCCACTGCTGCCGCTTAAAGGCGTCGGCGTGCGCTATAAAATGGGTCTGAATCTGCTCTTTGAAGGGTCGATTGTCGCCGGCACAGGACCCGCGCGGATTTCCAATGCCGCCCGCAGTATTCTCGATCCGGAACTGACCTTTGACAGCGATTTTGTGGTCGATACCGAGGGTGACCTGCGCATCTTGCGTCCCGGCCCCCTGGCCGACCTGCAAACCCGAGCACAATTTACGGATGAGGCGGCAGAGAACCCGCTCAATATTCGCATTGTTCAGGAATCTTTTGCCGAAGCACAAGAGCCCTATCGGGATTGTATCGTTTTGCGCTACCGAATTGAAAACAGCGGATCCTCGTCGCTTGAAAATTTTTATTTCGGCCTCTTTTTTGATTGGGATATCGGCGGTTCAGCCCTCAATCGCAACCGAGTCGATTATGACCCGGATCGACAGATGGGTTATGCCTATGGCGGAGACGACCAGCTGACCGAGTATGCTGGCGTGCGCTTTGTCAATTCCGAAAAAATTTCCTATCGAGCCCTTTACAACGACCCCAACCACGCCGACAATCCCTCATGGGGGCTTTATGACGGCTTTTCGGATAGCGAAAAGTGGCAAGCCATCAGCAGTGGCATCTCCCTGACTCATGCCGGTCCGGCCGATGTCTCTCACAGCCTCGCCAGCGGTCCGCACCGGATTGCAGCCGGCGATACGCTGGAACTCGGCGTCGCCCTGATGGCCGGACACAGCCTGACTCAATTGCAGCAAGCCGCTGACCATGCCCTGACCTACTGGCGATCGCATGTCGATTCAACAAGTGCCGGCAATTCGACCTGCACAGGTTTGACTCCACCCTATCCGAATCCCTTTCACCAGGAGATCGTTATTCCCTATAGCCTGGGTCAAAGAGGGGCGGCCGAGCTGTCAATATATGATCTGCTGGGCCGGCACATCGATCGCCTGGTACAAGGCACGAAAAACGCCGGTTGTTATACTAAAACCTGGAACGGAAAAGACAGCAAAGGGCAACGACTCCCCGCCGGCGTCTATTTCATTCGCCTGCAAACAACTGATTCCGACCAGGCGCAAAAAATCGTATTGCTGCCCTGAGCCACAGGCAGGACATTGGCCGATCCGCTGGACGTGCTTTTTCTTTGCAATTTGACTTGAGGATTGCTATCATCAATCAGCAAGCAAAGGATAAACCCCTTGACCCGAGCATAAAAAAAGGAATTCAATATGAACGGTTTGAATGTGATTCAGCACCCGCTTATTCAACACAAGTTGACGCTTTTGCGCGATAAAAATACGGGTCACATGGATTTTCGCCGATTGACAAAAGAACTGACCGGATTTATGCTCTATGAGGTGATGAAGGATTATCCGCTGCAGGAAATCGAAATCGAAACACCGCTGATGAAAACCCGATCACAAGTACTGGCTCGAGAAATATCGCTGGTGATGATTCTTCGGGCTGGACTGGGCATGGTTGATGGATTGCTGGAGCTGGTCGCCTCCGCCCGTGTCGGTCATATCGGTCTTTACAGGGACGAAAAAACCCTCAAACCGGTGGAGTATTACGTTAAAATGCCGGCCAACTTGCCGAAAACAGAGGTCATCATCGCAGATCCGATGCTGGCTACCGGTGGTTCAGCAGCTCATGCGGTTTCATTGGTCAAAAAAGCAGGGGGATCGGAAATCAAGTTCGTGTGTATGGTCGCGGCTCCCGAAGGTGTGCAAACCCTTCGCCGAGCTCACCCGGACGTCCCGATCTATACCGCCGCCCTGGACGATAAACTCAACGGCGACGGCTATATCCTGCCCGGCCTGGGTGATGCCGGCGATCGTCTCTTTGGAACAAAGTGAAACTCGGCACTCTGGCCAAGCGTGACTCGAATGCAAAAACCGACCATTACTGATATCGATGCGGCACAACAAAGAATCGGCGATCATATCCACCGAACTCCGGTATATACCAGCGCCACCATCGACCGCTGGAGCGGGAAAACAGTCTTTTTCAAATTGGAAAACCTGCAAAAGACCGGTGCCTTTAAATTGCGCGGCGCCTGTAACGCTGTTTTGTGCCTGTCAACCGAACAGGCACAAAAAGGCGTCGCCACCCACTCGTCAGGAAACCACGCGGCAGCGCTTGCCTATGCGGCATCGTTGCGCCAAATTCCTGCGTTTGTGGTCATGCCGGAAAACGCCCCCGCCAACAAAATTGCAGCGGTGCGCGAATATGGCGGACAAATCACTTTTTGCCGACCCACGCTTAAGGCGCGCGAAAAGAGCCTGATTAAGGTCTGCGATCAAACCGGCGCCGTTTTTATTCATCCCTATGATCACCCCGATGTTATCGCTGGCCAGGGAACAGCCTGTCTCGAGTTTTTGGATCAGGTTGAAGAACTCGATGCGATCCTCATCCCGATCGGTGGTGGAGGCTTGGCCGCCGGAACTGCGATCGCCGCACAGAAAAAATCCATTCCCGTTATCGCCTGCGAACCGGAAATGGCAAACGATGCCTACATCTCGTTCATTCAGGGTGAACGGGTGACCAACGCTTATCCCGATACCATCGCAGACGGATTGCGAACTCTGCTCAGTCCGCTGACCTTTGCGGTGGTCAAAGAATCGGTACAAGATATTGTATGTGTGTCGGAAAAAGAGATCATCAGGGCATGGCGGATGGTTTTGGAACGAATGAAATGGGTTGTCGAACCCTCTGCCGCTGTGCCGGTGGCCGCCTTGATCGACCATCCCGACCGTATTCCGGGAAATCGCATCGGCATCATTCTCTCCGGCGGCAACATCGACCTGACGCATCTACCCAGGTTCGACAGGAATTGACCCAACCTATTGAAAAATCAAAAACTCTTTCGAATCCACATACCCGCGGAGACCGCTCGTGCCATTCTTGGCCGGCACCTGTAGAGTTTTAATCAAAGGTGATTTGAAATGATTGATATCGATGATGGTGTTCAAGCACTGATTTTCGATTGCGACGGCACGCTCGCCGACAATATGCCGCTGCATTATCGGGCCTGGTCCAAGATTTTTGCGCGCTATACTATCGATTTTCCGGAATCGCTGTTTTATGAGCTGGCCGGTGTGCCGGGTGAACTTTTGGTGCGACAAATGGCCGAACGCAGTGGCGTCACTGTGGACCCAAAGCATTTGGTGCATGAAAAAATCGAACGTTATCTGCAGCTCATGCCTGAGACTCGACCCATCCGGCCAGTTGTTGAAATTGTTCACTCGTATCATGGTAAATTGCCACTAGCCGTCGCCACTGGCGGCCGTCGGGACATTGTGGAAAAAACCATCGAGATTATCGGCCTCGACGGATATTTTGAGACCATAGTAACGGCTCGGGATGTGGCCCATCCCAAACCGGCTCCCGACACGTTTTTAGAAACCGCACGGCGTCTAAAGATTGCAGCTCAAGCTTGCCTGGTCTTCGAAGACGGAGATTTGGGGCTCGAAGGGGCGCATAGAGCCGGTATGCGGGCGGTCGATATCCGTCCCTGGTTGTAACTATCATCCTCTCGATCGGCTCCCAAGCCAAACCATCTTGCGCCAAACACTGCCATCTTGGGTGTGCAGACGATAAAAATATATTCCGGCAGGCAAATCCCGAGGTGTAAAAATCAAGCGGTGTTCTCCAGCGGGACGATTGCCCTTGAAAAGTATTTCGATCTGCCGCCCCAAGACGTCAAAAACAGCCAATTCGACTGCCTGGTCTTGCTGCAAGGTAAAAGAGATTTGGGTTTGTTGCCGAAATGGATTGGGATGATTGGGTTTTAGAACAAACGTTTCCGGCACAGCTCGAAACTCTGAGCGTCCACCACCCTTGACATCGGTTACCACCACATCCGGGGATAGCTTGCGATTCAGCATCACCATCACTGCGTCTGCAGCCAAAATGACACCGGCGGTGGAATGGCGGTTGTCGAGACGCAGAATAACCTGCTCACCCCTATTCAACTCGACCGTCGCCAATCTCTGCCAACCCGTATTTGCCGCTCGCGTCTGATCGATCTGTACCGATAGAGAATCAGTGGCACTGTAAACCGTATAATGGGCTTGAGGGGCAGCTTTAGGACCGGTGAGTACGTAAGCATAGACATCATACAACGCCCCATAGGGCAGATGAAAACGATAGGACAGAGATGCAGGGCCGAGGTCGCGGTTGAGCAAGACACCGCCTCGATAGCCAGGCAGTTCGGAAAAGTCCCATTTGCCTGACACACATGCGTGTTCATCATCTTCATTGACGATAAAAGGCCGCGGACGCCAGATCCAGCCGTCGCGATGTGGCGGAAGAGCATCCTGATAATAAAATTCATCGCGCAGGAGCAAACCCAGTTGATCGTCGTTTTTGCGCAGCCCTTCATAAAAGAAAAAAGCCTCTCCCAAAAGACCCCGATCGCGGTTGGCTTGCAGACATTGACGGAAAAAGGCAGGTGAAATGGTATAGCTGCCAACCTGGATCAACATCCCGGAATAAACGAGATGGCGAAGGGAAGGAGAGACAAATCCCAGAGAACGGTCGAGCTCGTAGAAATAATCCGCAAACGAATAGCGATAGACTTGCGAGATGAGGTTGTCGATGATACCGGACTCGATCCAGGTATGCGAATCCTGCAGATACTCTTCAAAACCCCAAGGATAAACATTAGGACTGGAAGAGAGTACCACATGCTCGCTTTTAGCGCGAATTGTATCGCGAACATGCTGCAAAAAATCGCTCAGCCGGTCGGCGCGCCAGCGCATCCAATCCCGATCCCAATATTGAGCAGGGGGGTTGCTGCCGCCATGATCGGCGCGATAAAGAGCGACGGTCGACGCTTCATATCCCCCTTCCACCGGCATGGCGGGAATCCGATCGGAAAATTCGATTCCGTCGATATCATAATTCTCGACCACCTCAACAACCAAAGAACGGATCAAATCCTGAACATCCGGATGAATAGCTGACATCCAGTCAAACCCGTTTTTGACCACCAATTGGCCGTCGGCAGTACGACACGCCCATTCCGGATAGCGTTGAAGAATATAGCCGCCGTTTTGTGAATAAGAAGAGGAAAAACCCATTTCGAACCAGGGCATCACCTCCATCCCGTTGCGATGCGCTTCAATGATGAGACGCTGCAACGGATCTCGATAGGCGGCGATCTGCGGGTGCATTCGCCGTCCGAAACGGCTCTCCATCACTGCACTTGGATAAAGCGTGTGCACACCGTCAGCTCCGCTGCCATTCCAGACAACAGGCAGAACGACATTGATTCCGATCGAAGCGAGAAAATCCATGGCTTCAGCGATCTTCGCGTCGGAAAAGAGCACACGGCTGTCGACATTGGTGATCTTGACGGCGCGGAATTCGGCTCGCTGAGCATAAACACCGGTAAATGAGAAAAATAAAAACATCCATCGTATCCACCGGATTCTCGGCATGCATTCTCTCCCCGTGCTTTTCATTTGCCTGCAGTGTGTTCATCGCTAATTGGTTTTCTGACAGATTCGCTCTTTTGCAGTGAATCCGCTTTTGCCAATATAGTCTTCCTGAATATCAGGCTCAAGCACCATTTTTTCACAGAATCTCTCGATGCGAAAAAGCCGTGTTCTCTCCCGTGCAATTCCCTTGCACTTTTGCCCTTTTTTCACTATGCTATACACTTCAAAAGCCTGCGAATCGGACAATTCCTCGATCTTGGTCAACAACACCTCACTCAAATATAAACAGGTGGTTCACGGAATGGATACAAACGAGCATGTCTATCAAGAGGACCCACGGCTCGGCTCGCCAGATGCACGCACCACGCTGGAGGGTGCCCATTATTTTTTTCTCGGCAACGGTTTGCTGCAAGCCGCTGTACAGATTTGCCGCGGAAGTGAAGGGACGCCTGTGGGGGTGTTGGTGATGGATCCCGCTCTTTTCGGCAGAAAACAGGATTGCCTGAATTTCGATTCCCAAAGCGGTATTCGAACAAGCGCCTTGCGTCTTTATTGCAACGGACAGGAACAAAACACTCGGCGAGAAACCATCGGTTCGACCTGGGAATCGCAAAGCCGAATGCCGATGGTGCGGGTGCAGTGGCAAAGCGAACTCTTGCGGATTCGAGAAGAGTTCTTTTGTCCGCACCTCGAGCAACCCTGGCTGCTGAGGATCGTGACGATCGCAGCGCAAGAGGGGCGCGATTTATCCATCCGCATCGAAACGGGTTTGCCAGGCCGGCAAGTAGCGAACGAATTGCTACTCGCTGCCGGCTCCACGGAGACAATCGCCTATCGCTATAAACGGTGTGGCGACCAGGTCGAGATCGAAACCACACAAGAGCTCGAGCCAACACACGCTACGCTCGACTATTGGCAAAAAACCACCGCATTTCACTCGAATAGCGAATGGTTGAATCACCTCTATCGATCGGCGGCAGCACAAATCGGCAGCAATATGGCCGACAACGGACGGCTGGATGCAAGTATCTGGCAATACAACCTTGAATGGGTTCGCGATCAATCGTTTATCGCCATGGGTCTGGTTTTATGCGGCCAACATGAACGTGCGCGCACGCTTTTGGAGCGACTGTTGACCACTGCGGTCAGTCCAGAGGGAGACACCATCGATTCCGGTCGGCGCCGGCCGGCAGAAGAAGTCGAATTGGATCAGAATGGAGAATTGCTCGCTGCCGTTAAACTGTATAGCGATTGGAGCGGCGACCTTTCGCTGGCGCGTGACCACTGGCCGATACTGGAACGTGTAGCCGATTTTCCCTTCCGTCCGGAATTTCTTGATCAGGAAAGCGGAATGCTGCACAATCGGCGCGAGTATTGGGAGCGATCCGCCATGCATGGTCTGGCCGAGGGTTTTGAATTGGCTTACCAGATGTGGGTCAGCCGTGGATTGCGTCTAGCGGCAGAGTTGGCGCAGCGCTTGCAGCAGCAGGATACGGCACGTCGCTGGCTCGAGCGCGCCGACCAGCTCAAAACCGCTTATCTTTACCATTCGGTCTATCGTCTGGTGGAAAAGGAACGCCTGGTCAAACGCAAAGATCTGTCGGGCCAGGTTCAACAAAAACTATTATCACCTGTTGTTGATGCGATACCGCCGGGGATGCCGCTGGCCCAATCGATCCCGCATCCGCTCAATCCGGATAGTTCGGCAGCGTTGCTGATCGCGTGGGAAGAAATCGAAGCCAAAGATTCGATTGCCACTGCCACTCTGGCGGATTTGGAACTGTTGTGGAATCAGCGCTGGCAAACTGGCGGCTATGGCCGCTATCACGTCGATTCCGAACCCGATTCGCCCGGCCCCTGGCCCTTTGCCAGTCTGTTTATCGCCCGAGCGCATTGCCAGGCAGATAACAGTTCAGCCGTCTGGCGCGTTCTGCACTGGTTGCAGGGATTGCCCGGGGCCGAGTCGGGTGCGTTTTTCGAGTTCTACGGCCAGCGCCCCATACCACCCTGCCCGCAGATCGGATTTACTCCCTGGAGCTATGCCGAGATACTGCTTTTATTGGTTTATCAGATATTGGGGGTTCGCGTGAATAATGATTCGGTTCGAATCTGCCCCCATCTGCTCGACGGCATCGACAGGATCCACTGCGACCTTTTGCTGAATTCAAACCGGCTCGACCTTACTGTCGAACGCTCGAGTCCCGGCAACGCCAAGATCAACGTGGAAGGGAGCCCGTTCAAACCCATTGAAAGAGGCCTAGAAATTCCCAAACCTGACAAAAATGTTCGCGTTGTCTTGGGAATTACACCATAACAGTATTCTGCCCAAAATTTTGAATTCAATTCATTTTTCCGGCGCCAAAATTAAATAAAATAAAAAAATACAAACATTTTTCCTTCAACACACTTTTTTGCTTGATTTACATGAAACCGGACTATATCTTTAGATGGACGCTCATAACGACCTAATGGGGAAGGACAAAGTTTCAACAGAACCACGGATAACAAGTCAGATACCAACGCCATACGTGCATAAATGCATGGTCAAAAGTTGGGACTGGATGTGTGTACCAAGAAAACCAGCTCTTTTGCCTTCCAGAAAGCATCCAAGCGGCACTTAAACCTTCCAAAGACGAAAAAGCAACCGTTTAGAGAAAAATCCACCTCCGCAGTCACGATCTAGGCGACAAATGATTTTTTTAAACACACTACCGGTGGAAGGGAGCGGCGATGTCGGGCATCCTTTTTGTGCACCAAGCTGCCGAGGTATCAAACCTCGCGCAAAAATGGCTGCAATCGTTGGGGCACCAGTGCCGAGTGGCCGGGACCGGCGCAGAAGCCACACAGGCTATTATTCAAGACAAGCCCCAGCTCGTATTTTTGGAAATCGATTTACCAAATCATGACGGGTTCGATCTATTGCAGTGCTCACTGGCGCAGAATCCCGATACGCCGGTGATTTTGATGACCGTAAAATCGGATTTCCCGACTGCGGTCCGCGCGATAAAATCCGGGGCAGAGGATTTTGTACTTTTACCTCTATCACAAGAAAAAATCCGAGACATTGCCGCAAAATACTTGCCTGCCGCGCCTCCTGCTTCCCCCAGTACAGCACCCAACAGCCCCCATAATCCGCTATGCCAGATCGATCACTTTTTGGGCGACAGCCCGCTTATTCAAAAAATCAAAGAACGAGTAATCAAAGTTGCGCGAACCGATGCCAACGTCTTTATCTGGGGAGAATCGGGGACCGGCAAGGAATTGATCGCCAAAAGCATTCATCACTACAGCGAGCGACGCGATCATGCGTTTATTCCCCTGGACTGTGTGGCTCTGCCCAGCACGCTGCTGGAAAGCGAACTCTTTGGCTATGAAAAAGGAGCCTTTACCGGCGCGATGCAACACAAACCCGGATTGATCGAATTGGCAGACGGCGGCACCCTCTTTTTAGACGAAATCACCGAATTGGATCTGTTTTTGCAGGTCAAACTTTTACGAGTCATCCAGGAGAGGCAATTTCGTCGTATTGGTGGACAAAAATTGATCAGTGTCGATATTCGCATCATTTCAGCGAGCAACCGCAATCCGGAAAAGGCGGTTGAACAAAAAGCCCTGCGCCAGGATTTGTTCTTTCGCTTGCACGTCGTTCCAATCATCCTCCCGCCACTGCGGGAACGCAAACAGGATATACCCCTTTTGCTCAACTATTTTCTCAAACAGTACACACAACTCTACCGCTTTAAAGTATTGCACCTTGCCCCCGAAACTCTCAAGGTCCTCCAATCCTATTCATGGCCGGGCAACGTGCGCGAACTGCAAAATATCGCCGAACGGCTGGTTTCACTCGCTGACAAGGAGATCATCTATCCCGAAGACCTGCCCGAATCCCTTCTCTTGCACACCGTTCCCCTTCAAGAAAAGAGCGATTCGCTCAACTTTAAAGATGCCAAAGAACTCTATATGCGCCAATTTTTCGCCCAATATTTCTCGTTGTTGCTTAAAAAACACAATGGCAATATCTCCGAAATCGCCCGGGAAGCCGAATTAAGCCGCAGCACCATCTATAAAATCCTCAATGAAACCCACCTGCAAAACAATTCTAAAAACTGACCGTGCAAAATGTTCGGGCATTCGCACAAAAATTAAACCCAAAAAAATAAAGAAATTAGGCTTTTTTTTCGTGATGTGTTCAAAAAATCGAACAGCCTCGCAAAAATCGATGACATAGCACAAAATCGCATGCAGCAGTTATCCCATTTCAAAACAATTACTTGCGATTATTTTGCATCGTCTCGAGTTAATGGCATGGTTTCTGCTAATCTCATTGCGGACGACACGAACGAGCGATATCTTTTCCTCTTGGTTAGGCTGCTTTGGCTGCACAACAAACTTTTCCCGCAAGTAATTGGTAAAAATTTCTATTCGCGAGAGGTATAATCCTCCACGACTAAGGGGCTTGCTGTCTAGGTGAAAAAGTCCTGTGCATTGTCGTGCAAATACAAGGGGGTTCGAACCAATTGCATGAGGATTCGATGAAGTCATCCGTTGTTGTCGCAACCGAGGATCCTGTTATCATCAGCATTTTGGGGCAAATACTGATGAAGCGCGATTGCAGCTTGCTGATAACCAAATCTAAACTGCATTCGATCCTTAAAGTGCTCACGCAAGAGGTGGCCTATTTTATTCTCGATTATGAACTGGCCAACAACTCGAATCTGGAATTGATCAATATCATTCGAAAAGTCAGACCCCGAATGCCGATCATTATCTTTTCTGAAGACAATTCGGATCGCACTCTCGGCGAAATCGCCGAACTGGGGGTCTTTTATTATGCTTTGAAACCCTTGCACACGGAGGAAATCGAAAAAGTTATCGATGCCGCCGAACAATTCGTTCATGAACAGAGAAGCATGAACTGCGTCTTTATCTAAACCGAAACCGTACAAAAAAAGAAGAGCTGCCAGGAGGACTCGGCCAAGTCTTGGTCCTGACAGCTCGCAGCAGCGATCCGGAGAATATCGATTCTCCAGAAGGCCTTTTTCTATTCAATATCACTGGTGTCCGGTCGAACGACGGTCACCAGTGATTCAATATATTGATTTCGCACCAGTATGGCAACAGTAAAATGAAAAATTCATTTATTCGCCAAAGCTGAGTGAGGACTCGCTCATGAAATCCCAACCGTACATCCTTTTGCTGTGCATCGGTTTAGCCGCCACGCTGGGAGCCCAAACACAAAGCTCCACCTCTGGTGGCTTTTATATCACCAGTTATCCCATCGGTGCCACCATTTTCCTCGAAAAGGAAATCATCGGCAAAACCCCCTGCCATTTTCCCCACGATATTGCCGGTACCTACCGTTTGCTGGCGGAAAAAGCCGGATACGAGTCCTGGAGTGTCGAGCTCGGTTTCGGACAGACCAAAATCGATTCTATTGCCGTTCGAATGCAACCGCTCAAGCGATCTAAAGCGCTGGTTCGGAGCCTGATTATGCCCGGATGGGGACAGGCCTACTCCCAGCAACCGGTGAAAAGCCGGATTTTACTCTCGACCCAGACGCTTTCTCTGCTGGCCGTTGGATGGGCCTATTGGAACTATGACAAGTCGCGAGATCGCTACGAAGAACAGTTGCAGGACTATCGTCAACTCTCCAAAACTTACAGCCTGGAAGCGGCTGCCTGGCGCGATATTGTTCAAGCACACGATCAATTGAACAAAGCGCATAACACTCGGCAGGCGATTGTGATCGCTGCCGCGGCCCTCTATACGTGCAATCTATTGGACAATCTTTTCTTTTTCCCGCGCCATGACCGACAAATCGAATTTGTCTCCCCGGGCCGATCGTTTGGGACAGCGCCTTCCCTTGGGTTCTCGTATAAATTTTAATCGTGTGTTCGCGGACAGATTGAGGATAACCATGAATTGCCTAATAAAAAGATTTCCTCCCCTTGCCGACAGACCGGCAAAACACCGATCCTCAGAAAAAAGAATCATTTGTCTGATCTGTAAAACCCTCTTTTGCGCTTTGCCTTTACTTTTGCTCGCTCTCTCGAGCTGTGAAAAAGATTTTTCGGATCCGGTTTCAGTACAACCAAAAACCTATCCCGCCGTTCCTGACAAGGTCAACGCTCGAGTCGGCGATAAAGTGGTTTTGCTGCAATGGTACCACACTTCCCTCGAAACCATCGAAGAATTCCGCATCTATCGCAAAGACAGCCTGTTGACCGAGTTGGCCCTGTTAGCGAGTTGTGACACGTTGGCGTTCACCGACTCGAACGTTCGCAACGGAATGGCTTATAGCTATTGCATCACCGCAGTAAACGAATTGGGCTACGAGGGCCCTCCTTCTTCAGAGATCATTGCTTCGCCCGGTGTCTATTCTGTTTCGATCAACAATGGTTTGGATTGCACACGTGAAGCTCAGGTCACGTTGAACATCATAGGACCCATCGGCGCGCATTTGATGCAAATCAACAACGACAGCCTGGCCCCTGTCACCTCATGGATTCCTTTTGCCTCGACCCGTCAGTGGTCACTATCCGAAGAGGATGGACTCAAACGGGTCTTTGTCGACTTTTGCGACCTCGACGGCAATCGCAGCGCCGGCACAATATTCGACGAAATCATCCTCGACACCCAGGCCATTATCTATTCTTTCACCACTTCGATTGTCGCCAATCAGGCCCAAAGCGGCGACACAATCCATTTTCGCTTGCAAAGTGCAGAAGCGTTCGGCTACGCTTCCCTTTCCATCGGCACATCTGTAAACAAACGTTTGTATGACAATGGCACGCATGGCGACGAAGCCGCCAACGATGGCATTTATAGCCTCGACTTTATTGTTCCACCCTATTTGCAGCTCGAGAATGCGGCGATTATCGGCAAATTCTCCGATCGATTGGGCAATATCGCAGAAGAGGTAACAGCGAGCGAGACCCTGTCGATTTTCAGCGTTCCCACTCCTGTCGAACTCTTTGATCCCGAACCGAGCAAAGAACGCGCGGATGCGGTTCAATTGGCTTGGACAGTCTGCTCGGACAGCGATTTTCTCAATTATCGTCTCTACCGGTCGACCGATCCACGCATGCAGGAAATGGTTTCCCTGGTTGCCATCACCACCGACCGAGCTCAGACGGTCAAGATCGATTCTCTTTTGCAGCCGCAGGTGGATTATTACTACTCGGTATGGGTTACCAATCAGCAAGGGTTGACCCGTGCGAGCAATATCGCGAAAATCCGCCTTGCCAATTTTATGCCCCCGGCAGCTGTGGAACTCTATCCACCGGTTCTGACAGAAGCGGGGGATGTCGCTCTCTCCTGGGAAATTTCGTCGGCAACAGATTTTGCCTCTTATCGATTGTACCGGTCAACCACCGACGTGATGACGGTTCCAATATACGTTGCCGCCAACAAGAGCATCACCTATTATCTCGACTCAAATTTGCAAAGCGAGACCCTTTACCACTACCGGCTCGAGGTCCATAACGAGAGGGGATTGTTTTCTGGTTCCGAGATGCGGTCGATTCTTACTCCGGTCAATCAGCCCCCGGCAGCGGTGCAATTGGCAGTACCAACCGCCATTTTGCCTGGCTCCCTGCAATTGGTTTGGTCGCGAAACCGCGATAGCGATTTCGATTCATACCGCCTCTATCGCTCTACCACCGCCGCCATCTCTACCGAGGCGGCACCGGTGGCAATCCTCAGCACACAGGACTCGAACACAACCATTGATCAGGGATTGGAGAGTGCAAAAACCTATTATTACATGATGGTTGTTTATGACAAGGAAGGTTCGGCAACCCCGAGCAATATCGTCAGCGGTCAGACACTTCCCTAAAATAGGGGGCAACTGTGAGGTTCAAGGGTCATCGAAAATTTAGTGCACTCGCGCTCCTGTTCTTTTGCTCCACGGTAAGCGCGCAAACACCGAAAAACTATCGCATCGGTCCGGGCGATAGACTCGCCATCACTTTTTGGCAGGATCCGGAACTCAACCTGACAACAACAGTCGCGGAGGACAGCACCATCGTCTTGTCGGTTGGTGGTGCGCTCAAAGCCGGAGGATTGACGATTGACCGGTTGGTCGAAGATATCGTCGAACAGGTCTCTCTGTTCAACCGGCGGATCACCAGCGCCAGCGTTGCGATCACGGAATACGGCAGCCGCAAGCTCTATGTGATGGGCAAAGTCCGCAATCCCGGCAAATACAGCTTTGCCAACCTGCCCGGATTATGGGATCTTTTGCTGGAAGCCGGGGGACCGGCATCGGACGCCAATCTCAGCGGTATCCTCATCATACGCAGCGGCCGCGAAGGAACACAAACACAAACCGTGGATCTGGCAGACGCATTGCGACGCGATGCTCTGCACATTCTGCCACAACTCAGACCTGGCGACAACATCTATGTTCCGGAAATCATCGGATCTTCAGTCGCACCGGGCATGAACGCCGTACAAAACCAGGAAAACGTCCTGTTCATCTATGGACAGGTCGGCGCTCCTGGCGTTCACACCTTCAACAAGACGCTCAATATCCTCGAAGCTCTGGTCACCGCCGGCGGTCCAACCGCTCAAGCTCGTCTGGACCAGGTGCGAGTCATTCGAAAAATCGGAGCCTATTCGACAGTAACACATGTCAATGTCAGACGCTATACCGAAGGTCCTGTACCTGACCTTTTTCTGGTTCGGGGGGGAGATACCATATTCGTCCCGCGGAGCAAAACGATTCGAGACAACTTTGTCTGGGACTTGTTCATGATCGCAGCCACGGCCGGGGTCACAGCCGTGGTTTACGACGCCCTGGCCAATCCTTAAGCCCGAAAGGAATTGTCATGTTCCCCAAGTCCAATCTTAAAGACTGGCAGCTCTGGTTTCAGATTTTTCGCAAAAAATGGTACATCCCCGCACTTGCACTTTTTCTTTCCGCATCAATCGGTCTCTTTCTCGCTTTTACGATCGACGCCGAATATGAATCCACTTCCACTTTGATGATACTGGATACCGATCTGCTATCCGGCTCCAGCTTGCGTTTCGTTCCCAGCGTTCCCCAACTGCAGGAAATCGATTATCTTCGCAAACTGATCACCAGCAATGATTTTCTAATGCATTTGTTCGACAGCCTTGACGTGAAAAGTGACCCACAGTTTATTCAAAGAGTCGAGGAACTGAGCCATCGTTATTCCCATATGCCAAAGTCAGAGTTGATTTTTCAACTCTATGTGGAAGAGTTGCGCAAGCAGATCGACACCCGCAACAGCGGGTTTAATATATTTGAAATCCGCGCTCGAGGAAAAACTCCTGAAAAGGCCTACGAGCTCTGCAGCTTGATCACTCGAATGGCCATAGACGAAACCCAAAAGCGCCAATTGCAGTCCGTCAGCGCTGCAACCTCGTTGGGACACGAATTGTTGGCCGTTTACAGACAGCGAATGAACGAAGCTGAAAACCAACTCAAAGCATTCAATCGGGGTCTAACCCAAAGCGCAGTCGAAAGCAGCCTTTTAAATGCCAATAAATACGCGGAAATTCAGTCTCTCGTCCTGTCGACACAGATCGAAAAAAAGACCAAAGAAGAGGAAATCCAGGAGCTGAAGCAGTCGACGCGCACAGCATCCCAACCCTTTCGC
>JAFGJN010000231.1 GCA_016929055.1 Candidatus Zhuqueibacterota bacterium | reverse complement strand
CTGGTGGCGCTTCTGAAGGCAAAACGCACCGCCAGCGTGTCATCCGCCAAGGGGGAGAACTCGAGCACAGCATGACGATCGCTGGTGGGAAAGAGGATCTCCGCTGTCAGCGCCTGCGCAAGAACCGGTGCAGATAATGCCGGTATCAAGGCCCAGAACAACAGCGGCAGCACATAACGCCTGGCAATTGTCATTTCATTTTCTCCGCTTAACGAACGCTCAGGGATGCAAAAGATACGAACGGGTCGGTCTATCGCCTAGTATTTCTTCCAGAGCCAAAAGGGAATAGGCGGTTACCAGGATCGGATTGTTTTCCCACCATCGGCCGTTGCTGTTGACCCAGGATCCGTCCGATTGCTGAATTTGCAGCAGCTGATCGGCGAGTTGGTTGCGCCAGGGGTGGACGATACCCTCCGCATCCTGAATGCCTTCGTCGCCGAGAGTGTTGAGCGTCTTGGCCATCGTATGGTAATAGTAATAGAGACCTTGCAAGCCCATGCCTGGATTTTCGTCCAGCCGATAGTGGCTCTGCAACCAGCGATAAGCGGCCTGCACCCGTGGGTCGTCGCGACTGACCTGAGCATGCAAATAGCTCTTCAACCCGGCATAAGTCATGCTGCCATAGGAACGCGTGTCGCCGGCTTTGCTGGTGCCGGGACTGTACATAAAACCACCGTCGTCGGTGCTGTAGGACTGGTCGTTGTGCGATTGCAGATTCTGGCATCGCTGCAGAAAAACCAGGGCGCGATCCCAAAATAGTTGTTTGCGAACGGAAAATTCCTGGTCGTCGGTGGAGGGACGGGTGCTATCGGAATGGGGCGCATCGCTCGCCAGCGCTTCCAGCGCCCAATGCAGGTTGGAGAGGTTGCAGGGTTTGTCTGGCTTGCCATAACTGACGCCGCCGTAATTGAGACTGTCCGGCGTGAGGCCGTCATCCTGGCCGCGCTGCATCTCGATGATGAAATTTTGACCGGTGCGAATGATTTGTTCATAGGGTTGATACCGCGCATCGCGAAAAGCCATCAAGGCTATAGCCGTGCTGTAGGTCTGCATATCGTCAACATAAATGCCGCCGTTTTCATGAACGCAGGACTGCAGGAAGGCAAAGCCGGCGCTGACGAGAGAATCCTCGGGCGTGATGGAAGGATGGGAACGCAAAAAAGCCGAGAGCACCAGCGAGGTTATGGCCGGGTGGTGCTGCCAGCTGCCGTTCTCTTCCTGGCTCTGGTGCAGATAAACCAGTCCGCGATGCATGGCATGGCGGATCTCTTTTTGCAGCGATAGGTCCGGTGTCGCTGCGGCAGCGATGTGGATCAGCGAAAAAGCGAACAAGATCAGGAGGAAAAAAAATATGCGGTTTGTCGATTTCATCGTTCTTCTCCCGGCAAAGGATGCGGACGGATAAGCAATTGGAGCGGTGTGCCTTTGGGTGGCACGACCGCTTCGTTCACCTGGTAGCGGCTATCGTCGCGGCGACTGCTGCGGTTGTTGATCACCACGGCGGCCAATTGAAAAGTGGCGATCAGGGTCTGTTCAAATTCGGCGGCCAACTCGCCGGTTGGGTAGATCGGCGAACCGCAAAACTCCCATGCCATGGCCGTCATCGGCCGATCGGCCTGAACGTCTCGAATCCACGACTCGACGCGTTCGAGTCTGCCACCGCTGTCGTTGGCGCAGTCGACATAGAGATAGAGGCTGTCCGGAGCGGCGGGCGGGATTCCGGGCTGGTGTCTCGGGGTGTATCCGAGCACGATGAGGGCCGTCTGCAGGGTCAACGGCGTCACGTCGGTGACCAGCAGGCTTTCATGCACCTTGCCGCGCGGTGTGCACAAGACCACCTCGATCCAGCCCTGGCCGAGATTGACAGCAGCCGGAAAACGGATGGTTCGATCCGCTGCGTTCAAAATCAGCCCACCGAACTCGTAGGTGGTGTCATCGATTTGTTGAATCAACTCCTGACTTTCGGCTCGACCGATCGAAAATACCAACACCAATAAAAGAACCCAAGAAAAAACTCTCATTCGCCGCTCCTGGTCGAGCCTATTCCATTCTGACCCGGTCGCCAACTCGCACCTGTACGTTCTGGCGGATTTGTACGACCTGTACTGCTGAAGCTTTGGAGCGAACGCGCACCACCCGCACCTGACCGATGGCAACAGCATTCCCATTTTTCTGTGGCCGATAAAGGGTCAGCATACTCCCCTGGTCGATACCGTGGTCGGTGCCGAGGTCGATATGGGCGAATCCCTTAACGACGGCCATCACCCGCCCTTCCAGCGATGGAGCAGTGAACGACGGCGGAGGAGGTTCGGTTTTTCCAAAGGTCAGGCACAGGGAAAGCCGATGCCCGGCCGCGTCGATCGGATCGTTATAAAAACCATAGGCGAAATCGAGATTCTCGATACCCCCACCGGCAAGAGGCAGGCGCAGAGAGAGACCGGCTGCCAGAGATCCGTTGTCCAGACCGGCCCGCACCACCAGAGAAGAAACAAGCACGTATTCCGCCCCCAGATGGAATCGGGCTTTTTGTTTGTCATTTTTATCGATATCCGCAGCCAGGATCAGCGGTAACCCGGTAGGGGTAAACGAGACGCCGCCGCGAATTGTCATCGGAATGATTTCGCTGCGATGGGAAGCGGTATCCCATTTGATCAGGCTGTTGACGTCGGTGACGGTCAGACCGACGGCCACCAGTGAGCTGGGCCTGAACAGCACACCGATATCGCCGCTGACCCCCATGGCATGGTGCGAGGCCAGAGAGGTCGACAGAACTTTGAGGTTGGCGCCGACCGAAAAAGCGGGCAGCAGCGACTTGCCGAATGAGACGAAAAAGGCGTTTTCAGAATGGGAAAAAGAGCCGGTATCGTTGCCCTGAGCGTCGCGGCCGTCGATGTCGTCGATACTCAAATTGAGCCAGCTGACGGCGATGGTGCCGAGTCCACTGCCGGGGAAGGCCACGGCTGTATAAACCTGACTGCGATCGAGAGAAGAGGAAGAATAAGCGCCGAGCAGTTGCGCTCGTCGCACCCGCGCCAGACCAGCCGGATTCCAGTAAGCGGCGCTGACGTCGTCCGATACACCGGCAAAGGCACTGCCCATGGACAACCCGCGCACACCGGCACCCATGCGCAGAAATGCGCCGGCATAACCGCCGTCGCCGTCAGCGGCGAAGAGGGAAGGATTCAGCAAACCCAGGACAACAAAAAAGACTCGAATGAAGCGGATGACCGATTGCATAGGACACTCCCCATAGATCGGTGCAAAGTGTGGATTGCGTCAAGAGCCCGGGTCATATTCAGAAGATCGGTTCGAATGTCTGTGTAACAGTTCTATATACACGCAGAGGCGTTTGAATGACGACAGGTTGCCTGAAAAAAATGTGATCTATCGGCTGATCGCCGAGGTTTTCGGTCAATCAGGCAGATAGAGGCTTGGATCGACCGGACACTCGGCCGGCATGCGCCAGATCAAATTTTTGTCGATCGCCGGAATGTCGTCGCGGTGTTTTTTCATCAGCTCGATGCGCTTTTCCAACAGCTCGCCGAAATTGTCGCCATAGGTGTACCAGTTTTCGCCCACCGCAGATACCGGCATGAACGGTGTATGACTGCGGCGCCACAGATCCAACAGTTCGTGACTGTTGGCGATTTCATCGTCGATCATACGAGTCAGGTTCTCGCGAAACTGACGCCGTTCAGCATCCCTATCGGCATTCAGATACCCGTGTACACTGACGATCCAGGCGGCTGTGTTGACCAGTGTTCGTGTGTAGCAAACATATCCGCGCAGCCGATCGCGCTGGTCGGCCAGAACCCGCGCACGGCGACTGACCAACGGTTCTTCAGCAAGGGCTTGGTCGAGGATTTGCACTGCTTTTTGTGCGGTGCGGTAGCCTTGCTTTTCACAGGCATCGAGAATCGCCTGTGCGGTTTCGACCGGTACCAGAGTCCACAGTGCGTTTTTGCTCAGATCCGTCAGGGCAGGATTGTAGGGCGTCTGCAGCATATAATCTTCGTAATAGGCGCGCTCACGCTTGGGTATGGCTTCGATATTCGGGACAAGCGGCCGCACCCAGAGACGAAACGGCACGAATCCGTAACCCTGGTAGAGCGGCACGGCGGGAAAATTCGCCACGGTGGAATCGGCCAGCTGCCAGGCGGTCATGAGCGCCGGAGCATGTTTTTCTCCGACCCAATTGAGCGCAGTGCGCCGAACAATCTCCGTTACCGGAATATCGGGTTCAAGCTGATAAGCCTGAAAAATCTCGCGATTGATATCGCGAGGTGCCAGGGAAGGCGGGTGAACATTGACAACGATACGATCGATGTCGGAATCGCGCAGGTTTTGCAACCGTTTGCGCGCCAACCAGGGAAAAGGAACGCCCGGAATATGGCTATAGGGTACGGCGAGTTCGACTGTCATGCTGAACGACGAACCTTTATTTTCCAGCGCGGGACGGCGGGAAACCAGGACGCTGTCCGATTCCGGCGCCGCAATCAGACGCAAATCGACTCCTTCTTGCAGATGATCGAGAATAACCGATTGGGCGGCGGGGAATGAAAAAAGCCGCAGGATGACGCGAAAGCCGGGATTGATTTCGCGCCCACTTTGCAGCAGGGTCTGGAGATAGGCGATGATGTTGAGCCCGGCTTTTTCGGCGATTTCCTCATCGCTGAGCCATTCCCGCACCAGAAAAGCGCCGCCGTTGCGGCCGGCATAGGTGGTGGCGGTGTGCTCGAATCCGGAGCCGCTGTCGTTGCTCCAGACATAGGCGTAATCGAGTTCGGGAATTTCGGCCATGATTTGCCGCATCAGTTCGCCCATATGCCAGCGTACAATCGGGTGCGCCAAAGTCATCGTGTAGCGCGGTCGATAGCTGTGAAACGGATGGTCGACGCGCGCGCCCCGCAGATGGGGGTATTTGTCGAAAAACGATTCGGGAACCGAGCGCGGTGAACAGAGATTGAGCCCGGGCCTGAGACCGACGGCCAGCGCTGCCTGAGTGTTGGCATGCATTTGATTGAGATTGGCGGCCAGGTATTCCGGCGGGTAGATGCCACGGTTCAGATCTGATTCGACAAACTGGTCGAGGTCGGGATTGGTGATATAAAACCGGTAATAGTGCTCGCCCGGCGGTCCCTGCTCATAGGGAAAGGGGGTGGCCAGAGCGTTGACCGCCACGTGAGAGCAGCCGATTCGAGCCAATTCGCGCAGTGTGGCTTTCGGATCGTACTCTTTACTCCAGAACAATCGCGAGGCGAAAAAACCGTCCCCGCCTTCGACGAATTCAAAGGTCGGTTGAAAGAAGCGGCCGTCGCCAAATGACTGGTCATCGCGATAGCGCCACACATCGATTAACCGGTTAGCTGCGGCATAGAGCAGCGCCGGTGTGGTGGCATAGAGTTCGCCGTTTCCCTGCTCGGAAAGCCGGCAGTAGATCCAGTCGCCCCTGGCCGGCGCGCCGGGCAGAAAATCGGGCGCAACCACATCCAATACCAGTGCGTCCCGTCCGTCTGCGGCGATGTGGCGAATCCGGCTGGCCGGGAGTTGCTCGTGAAGCGCCTGAGCGGCTGCGCGCACGGCCGGCGGAAAAGGCGGTTGCGGTATAACAAGATCGATCGTCTCGCGGCTCGAAAACCAATCGGATGCAACGCCCAGGCTGAAAGAGAGGAGGAGGAAACAGAATATCGGTCGCATCGGAACTCCTGGGTTGAGGTTGAAAAGTTAAAAGGCCAAAGGCTTAAAGCTGTGCCTTGTTGTTTTTGTCGTCAGGATTGCGATGATAAAAATCTAGCCATAGCGTTCCGCCAAATGATCGCAGAGCTGGTCAAAGGCTGGATCGATTGTGCGCCGGGACGCGTCGGCGTCGTGCCAGGCGATGATCTCCTCGACGCCGCGGCAAAAGGGAAGAGAAGCGACGAATCCGGGCGCCAGTTGTTTGATCTTTGAATTGTCAAAGATCATGGAATGGGCCTTGTCGCCCATCAATCCTGCGCCCCATTCGGGGTCGTGACGAGCGATGATCGTCGATGGTACGTAACATTTTTTCGCGCTTGTGCCGGCCGCTCGTGCGACGATGTCAAAGATTTGGTTCCAGGTCAAAGCCTCGTCCGAGGTGATGTGCACCGTCTCACCGATCGCCTGCGGCAATCCCAGCAAAGGGACGAACCCGCGGGCAAAATCGCGGTGATGGGTCACAGTCCACAACGACGTGCCGTCGCCGTGAACGACGACCGGCTTGCCGCTGCGCATGCGGTCGAGGGTGGTAGCGCCACCCGGCACGATGAGCATGGTGCGGTCGTAGGTATGCGACGGCCGCACGATGGTGAGGGGGAACCCGCTGTTGCGAAAAGCCTGCTGCAGGCGCTCCTCGCAGGCGATCTTGTTGCGCGAGTACTCCCAATAGGGATTGCCGCAAGGAGACGATTCGCGGATCGGCAGCGAAACAGGGGGCTTTTGATAGACCGATGCGGAACTGATGAAAACAAATTGTCCCACCCGGCCGTCAAATAATTCGAGGTCGCTTTCGATGTGCTCTGGAGTAAAGGCGATCCAGTCGACCACCGCGTCAAAGGTGTGATCCTGCAGCAGGCGTTTGGTCGCCTGTAAATCGCGAATGTCGCCGTTTAAAACCTGCGTGCCCACGGGTACAGGCCGATCCGTTTGTCCGCGGTTCAATACCCACAGTTCGATTCCCGCCTCGATCGCCGCTTGTGTACAGGCCGAGCTGATCTTGCCGGTACCACCGATAAAGAGCACCTTCACTGCCGACTCCCTTTTTAAATCCCTGTCTCGATTGACTCAAGATACGGATTTCGATTTTTGCACGCAAGACACAAAAAAAAAGCCACACACCTTTTCTCCGAAAAGGGGTCTTTTTTTTCTTTTTGCTTTGGTCTTTTTCCTTATATTCTCTATGTCGTATTCTGTTTTGGGCACGATTGAAGCGGATCAAGCCAGATTCAAATGCGAGGGATAATGCGGACGTTGGAAAAGGAGGCGATTAATTATTACCGAGTGTTTTCAACATCGAGAGAAACTCTTTCGCTGTTAAAATATTGATTTCGGCCTTTTTGTAATCAATTTTGTTGCGGGTAATCAGAGTGTTGATGTTATTTTGCTCGGCACAAAAATATTGAAGGGCATCTTCAAAATCAGTGAATTCTGAATCGAGTGCCCATTCGATAACTCTCTTGTCGAGTGGCAGTATTTGAATCAAGTTTTTTAAATATCGCAGGCTGTCTATTGTGGTTTTTTTTGAGACTCTTTTCCGCAGAATATAATGTACATTGGAAAAAACAAGAGGCGATGTATAGCCGTCAATTTTTCCTTTTTCAATCAATGAGAATAATCGAGCAGCTGGCTCATAGAATGGTTCTCGCTTGGCGAGAACATCAAGTATGATGTCTGAATCGATAAAAACTTTGTATGTCATTTGTATTTTTCCAGCAATCGTTTTCTCTTTTCGTCCTTGAGATCAAAGTCAGATTCAAGTTCCAAAACTCCGGAGAGTTTTTTAACAGTGGGGGTGATTTCTATTGCCGTTTCTGTATCGTTATCTGCAAGAAAGGCAAAGTATCTCTCGACCAACGACGAAAGGCTCGTTTTTCGCTTTTCCGCATATTCTTTTGCCCGGTCAATACGAGACTTTTCCATTTTTAATGTAAGCTTTGTGTTCATAGGATCTCCTTTCAGTACGTATTAATATATATTTATTGTACGTAAAACGCAATCGGTTTTTTATTAAATTGTTGCATTCACTGGTGTCCGGGTACCGGAGGCCACCCAAATAAAATGCAATGTAAACAGCAATAATTTCGCAACAGTTGATTCAAATCGATTCTGTTTTTTGACCAACATAGTGAATTGATATGAATAGAAATATAGCGGGGTGTCCGGTCGTTCGACCGGACACCAATATGTTGCATTCTTTTTTAAAAAAAAAGGAGGACACGATGAAACGCATGATGGCTTTATTGCTGCTGACTCTGATCGCTGCAGCCGGGGCGGCTCCCGACTCGCCGCTGAACGGCGTGTGGGAGATCGTTCCGTCGCTGAGCCCGAATATCGATCGCAGCACCCAGAATCTCCAGCTGCGCATTCAGGCCGACGAGGCCGGGGCGATGCTGGTGTTTGAGCGGCCGGCACGCGGTCGCCGCAGCAGCGATACCCTGGCGGTCGAGATCGGCACCGTCACCCGCATCCCGGTCACACGCCGTTCCAATCCCACCACGGTCTATTCCGGCATCCATCTCAAACACAGCAGCGACCGCCTGATCACCGCATCCTGGCGCGACGATGGGCATACCCTGTGGCTCGACGAAAAGATAAAAGCGGAAATTTCGCAGGGCGAAACGGTTTTGCAGGAATCCCATGCCTTTACCGTCTCACGCAACGGCGAATTTCTCACCTATCGCATCGAACGCGCTTCCCGTCCCACCCAGCCCACCGCCGAATATGTTTTCAAGGTTAAGGATAGCCTGAAGGCAAAAATGATAGAGCTGGAGGATGATTGGCTGCTCAAGGGCGACCTGCAGCGGCAGGCTCTGCTGATCGGTCTGCAGGGACTGGCGAATCGGGATTCAGCGGAATTTTACCTCGTCTATCCGGAAACCTGGCAATTCACCTATAGCAAACGCTTGTACGAGTGGTATGGCGAAAAGCGCGGCTATACGTTTCAAGAAATAAAGAGCGTGCCTGAGGCGTTGGCGGCTTTTCGCGATCGCATCAAGGGCTATGTTGTATGGGACAAAGAGGTGCGCACATCACTGATCGTCGCTTATACCGTGGCCGGACTGGAAGATGCGGTCGTGGTCAGCGAAAACCAGGTGCCGATGCTCGATTCGCTCGGATTCGCTAAAATCGAGGATTTCCGCGGTCGGTTCACCGGCATGAGCGACGCCGAGATCTATCGCTGGGCCAAGGATCGCTATTGGGATCGTTGCAGCCGCAAGTACCTGATCTGGCTCGGCGGCCACGCCGGCAAAGAGATGAAACCGGGTGTGGCCGACTGGGGTGTGGCCAACCGCGTCTTTTTTCAGGATCTCTCAACCGATCCCGCGGATACTCTGGAATATGAATTGGCCAAAGAACTGCTGGCCGATATGAGAAGCGATGCCCTGATCATGGGCTGGCACTCTTATGCCAAGGATCGGGAGAGCCATCATGTGACGTTGTGTTCGAGTTTCGGACTGCCGGTTGAAGGGCTGCACAGCGTACCCAATCTCAGTTTCGAACACCGGGTCGGTTTTTCCGAAGGATTCACCTTTAAAAACAACCACAACATCGAACCCGGCAAGAGCTACAAGCCGGAAAAAAAGGTCTATCTCGCCTGCATCCAGACCGACGGCATCGGTATCGGCGCCTGGCTCAAACCCGGACGCGGCGAGATCCCCTATGCCTGGGAAACCCTGATGAATTACAGCTGGCTGGCGCCCAGTCTGTTGGAATTCTTTTACGATACTTCCACACCCAATGACTATTTTATCGGCTGTCTCTCCGGACCGGGTTACATGTACCCCAAAGCGGTGCCGGAAGACAAACTGCCGGGACTGATTCGCCGGGCCGATTCGCTGATGAAAAAACTCGATCTGCGCGTGTTTGACATCATGGACTATTCTGTGCACGGTCCACAACACGAGTTCGCCGACCTGACCCGCTCGGTGGTGGATGCCTATTATGAATACATGCCCGAGGCGATCGGTTTTGTCAATGGCTATGCCCCGGCCAATACCTTTGACAGCCGCGACGGCCGGCCGATGCTTTCTTTCGAGTACTATTTATCGCCCACAGTTTCCGAAGCCGAAGCGGTTGCCGATCTGATCGAGCTGGCCACCTTGAACGAGAAGCGTCCCTATTTTCTGCTCTTGCACATTCGCGAAACCAGCGACGTGGCGCGTGTCAAGTCGATTCTCGGCCAGCTGCCCGAGTCGTTTGAACTGGTTCCGCTGGATATCTTTATCAAAATGGCCGGCGAAAACCCAACCTTTACCCGGCGGATGATCGAGAGATAAACAGTTCGAATTGCGAAATTATAAATGCGAAATCTGTATGTCGTACCGCCTTTGGGCGGGCTCTTTTCTTTTTTTTATTGTATCGATCTGAAAAAGATTTTGGGAGCACCCTCGTGCGGGTTTGGCAGGCTGTACCGTACGATTCCCCCTGCCGGGCCGGGTCAGTCAATCCGAAGGGGCGGGGGGATTAACGGTATTCCTGATGGGGTCTGTAGCTGGCATTCTTGCTGTTAACCGCATGAGTGTGGAATACTCTTTCAGGACCGGAAGGGGTGCATGCGAATGGGAACAAAGGTTGATCAAGTTTTTCACTTTCGCATTTCGCACTTTGCCCTTGGCACTGCTCTATTGAGCACCCTCGTGCGGGTTTTGCGGGCTGTACCGTACGATGCGCCCTGCCGAATTGGGTCAGTCAATCCGAGCAGGCGGGGGAACCGTCGGGTCTCCAGAGTTGGCTTAACATTGGATCAATTCCACGTCCTTGCACAATCCGTACGTCGTACCGCCTTTAGGCGGGCTCTTTTTTTTCTTGTTTTATTGCTCTGAAAAAGATTTTGTTAAGCACCCTCGTGCGGGTTTGGGGAAAAGAAAAAGTTAAAAGTTGGGATTGAGCATCATTCTATTGCTTTTCCGTCCCGTTAGAGACGGCATATTTATAGCAAGCGATCATTGCAATTCCCCAGCGTCCCTTTAGGGACGCCCTATGAAAAGCACAATCCAGGCAAAGCAGCTGACCGGTGCATAAAGGGACAATCCAGCCCGCGCAGCGGGCGACAGATCTTAGCCACGGGCGTCAGCCCGTGGAAAACAAAGAGACACATACCCCCATAGCCCCCGCCAGGGGGCGGCAGA
The DNA here is from genome assembly GCA_016929055.1 of Candidatus Zhuqueibacterota bacterium. Lineage (GTDB taxonomy): Bacteria > Zhuqueibacterota > Zhuqueibacteria > Residuimicrobiales > Oceaniaggregativiventaceae > Sulfursilanivivens. The sequence goes on along the minus strand of JAFGJN010000231.1, from coordinate 668 downwards.
AAATCGATGGCCGCGAAATGAAAAACACAATTTAAGGAAAGCGGCTAAAGTATCAGACAACCCGATGATGATTTCAACCCTTTCGATTTGACCTGGAGCAGCACATGACAGCAAACGAAAAAGCCATGAAAAAGGTGATGGATCTGTTTCACGAACGTTACGGCGAGCGGGTGGACGAGTTTTTGGTACCGCCGCCGGTTCTCTTTCTCATGCGAGGCGAGGTGGTCGATGTCGATCTCGAGGCAAAATTGATGATCGTCCGTTTTCCGATTCTGCCGGACTATCTCAATCCCTATCGAACCGTGCAGGGCGGAATAATCGCTGCCGCGGTGGACAATACCATCGGTCCGCTCAGTATGCTGGTCGCTCCGCCGAATGTAACCCGGCGTCTGGAAATGACCTACGGTCGACCGGTTACTCCGGATTTGGACGCTATGGTGGTGGAAGCACAATTGGTTGAGCACAAGGATCGACTGCTGCACTTCAAAGCCGAGGTGCGCGATCCCTCCGGTACCCGCCTGGCCCGCGCCAAAGCCACGCATTGGGTGGTGGAATAAGAGGGCAAAGATAAAGTTTGAATTGCGAAATTTTAAATGCGAAATCTGTACATAGTACCGCCTTTAGGCGGGCTCTTTTTTTTCTTGTTTTATTGCTCTGAAAAAGATTTT
>JAFGJN010000230.1 GCA_016929055.1 Candidatus Zhuqueibacterota bacterium | reverse complement strand
TCATACACTGTGCATCACACAGCCGACATTAAGGCCCCGGATTGGTTTTCCGGGGCCTTGATTTTATTCGTGGGTTACTAAACGGGGGCGCAAGAGTTTTCCCCACTCCTCGTAGGCAAGAGAGGTCAAATGGACGCCATCGGTGGTAAACCGCTCCAGTAAAACACCTTCGGGCGCCAGAACCGGATTGAGATCGATAAAATCGATTCGGCGGCTGTGGCAAAAATCCGCCAAACGCTCATTGAGATTGTGAACCAGCGCATTATGAAATCGAGCGTCACGCCATCGCGGCGAAACGGCAATGATGGCGTGCAAAATAACCCGTAAATTGTTCTGCTGCAAGCGATCCACAAGATTAACCAGACGCGCATAAACACTGTCAACCGGTTGGCCGTCATACAAGTCGTTGATTCCGCCCATAACGCAACATATTTTTGCATCGGAACGAATAACCTGATCGAGCCGACTTGTAAATCCAGCGGTAACATCGCTTATTATTCCCATGTTACAAACATCCGGCCGCTGCAACAACAGCGGCCAGTTGCCTCCGTAGGTAATAGAATTTCCCAGCATCACAATGGAGGTGGAGTCTCTTTTTATTTCCGCATCGATCTCCTTGATCCTGGATAAAAAATGAGGGTTTTTTGCGGATAAAAATTCAGAATAGTGCACCATTTCTTTCCCTGTACAGAAACAAAAACCGCACAGAAACAGAACAAGCGAGAAAATCACTGTTTTTTCCATCCAATCCTCCGATTGAGCAAAGCCAAATATTTTTAAAAAAATACCGACGTATCTTGATTTTTAACGTTAGGCTGGTTATCTTGACAAAAACCGTCGCAATGCATTACTGGGGAGTATCGCTTTATGACTATGCTGATGTGCATTTGCAGCAACAGCGCGATGAACGATCTGATCCATCTTTTCGAAGAGAAAAAACTGGACAATTTCCATATTCTGCGCGAAGTGACCGGTCGCATGCTCAATTGCGAGCTGCGCTTGAACACCGCTGTCCATCCGGGCTATCAAGCCGCATTGTTCACGTTGGTGAAAAATCGGGAAAAGATAGCAGCCGTACTCGAATCGATTCGTGAATACAATCGGTCGAATGAAACGGCCTGTGAAAAGGTCCATGCCCTGACCTGGAAAGTCGAGGACTGGATTTACGATTGATCGACGCCGTCCTCTGCTCCCGTTGTGCGAGCAAAAAGAAAGAACGGCGCATGATTGGCGGTGAAAATCGTCGGATCGCGTCGCAGAATTTTTCGAATATCCGCATCAGCACGAAACTCGCCGGCCAGAAATTGGCGCACAGCTCGGCGATCCCAGCCGAGCGGGTGGTGAAATTTGCAATAAAGAGATAGATTGGCTTCGGAAAACGGGTGGGTCTGCAAGGCAGCGGTATCCGGACTATTCAGGGGAAGATTGAACAAAGCGGCATTGAGAAAATCCACTTGCTCATGGTGTCGCTGCAGGAATGCCAGCGTTTTCCTGGCATCAGCAACGGACTCGGCTGGTGTGCCAAACAAGACATAGGCGAAAACACCGATACCGGCATCCTGCAGGTTATGCAGCACGCCGCTCGCCCAGTCGAGACGAATGCCTTTGTTCATGGCACATAAAACAGCATGGCTTCCGCTCTCCAGACCGATTTTCAGCATAGCGCATCCCGCCCTTGCCAACTGTCGGCAAAAATCGGCATCGCACAGCTCCCTTTCCAGCCGCATATAGCCATACCAGGGAACACCGGGCGGGGTACGGATCAACTCTGCTATAAACTCGATCGGCATAGCATTGTCCAGAAAATGGATCAAATTGGGTTTGAAGCGGTCGACCCAATACTTGAGCTGCTGTACCGCTTGCACCGGTTCAAGCGCAAGAAAGGGGTTGTTTTCAGCGCATTCAGGACAAAACCGGCAGCGGTGCCAGTAACAGCCATAAGTAAAAGCGAAGGGCAGAATAAATCCTGGCGCCAGATAATGAGGCGAAAACAGATCGCTGTATTCAAAAGTAGGCGATAAATTCTCTCCACAGGTATAACCAAATCTTTGCAGCAGAAACGATTCACCCGGTCCGGCTGCACAGCCCTGGACCAGATCGGAAAACAGATTCGTCTTGCCCGTTATGCACACCCAGGAATTGATCAGTCCTCCGCCAAGGACGATGGGTATTTGGGGAAATTCTTTGCGTAAAAGTCCGATCAGGGAAAAAGCGCAAAACGCTTGATTGAGAAAAGAGATCGAGATGCCGATTAACTCGGGCTTTGCCAAGCTGATTTGTGGAATGAGTTTTTCACGATAGTAATCGAAAAAAGGATTTTGATCCGGATTTTTCGCTGCCCAATAGAGATCGCTGGTGCATGCCAGTGAGCGCCCGGTTTGCGTATAATTGGCCAAGCCCAGTCGCGCATGAAATGGACGTCCATGCTGTTGTAGAAGGTAATCGAGTTCTCCAACGATGCGTCGATAGGGATCGATTTGAGAAAACGTGGCGAGATTTCTAATCGCTTGCAGATTGGCCTGGACATTGTGTGCAGATTGCTGTGCCCTTTTGTTGAGGGCATTTACGGGGCGTTGCAGCAGATCCAGTTGTCCGTTGAGATTGGCATCGATACAGGTGCACGAGATGCCGGCGTCGCTCAGCGCACCGTGCAGCCGGGCAATTCCCGCAGGGGGTTCGCACGGCTTGGCGATCGGCGGAAAAATCAGGACGACAGATGGCATAAAAATAACGGTCAATTTTGTTTCAAAATCACATCTCTATTCGGTGCGAAGCACGGAATCCGAGTCAAACCCAACAGAAATCATGATCTAGTACGCCCGGTTGAGGCGTTGTTTTTAGCAGTGCGAACAATAGCGTTCCAGAACAACCGCCAGAACGCCAAACTGATCGGTAAGCAAGCCTTCATATCCGCATGGCTGATCATTCCAAAATCGCCAATCGACCCCGCTTTTGCTGCCTCCGAATACCCGGCCATCGGCCAGGCCGGCGCAAAGTCGACGCAACAAAAAATCGGCTTCCTTTTCCATGCCAACCGTATAGAGCGCTTTGAGAAAATGGCGCGCCTGGGAATGGGTTCGTCCGCCGTTCTGATAATAACCCAATGGATAGCCGGTCAGGATATCGGCACAATCCTCGTCTGGAATTTTCCACATATTGCCAGGAAGGCCAAAAAACGGATCGGGGAGCCCGAGACGTTCAGCTTCGTTCCAAAGCGCTCGAATGATACGACCGGCATCAGGCGGATCGACCAGACCGGCGTTCACAGCGGCGCCATTGACGAAAAGAAAAGCGTAATCGTGCAGACGATCCTCTTTGCAGCGCCAGCCCGCCAGCCATCCGCTAGACGGATTATAAAAAACGGCAAAATAGTTTCGTTTCAATAGATTGGCCCAATCGGACAGATCCGCAGCAAGATCCGCAGCACCCAGGCGGGGTAAAACATCCGCCAGATTGCGCAACGCCGGATAGAGCAAAGCATTGGCAAAGGCGTCTTTCCAGCCAAAAGAGATCACATCCCACCAGCAGGTGCTCCATTGTCCGGTTCCGCTGATGCCCGTGCGATAAGGGCTTTCAATCAGGCCGTCGCCGTCGAGATCGCGTTGGCGCATTTTTTCGATTTGTTCGGCGATGGCGCGGTGATACAATTGCAGCCACTGTGGTGTGCCACTGTGCCGGAGATAATCGGACAGGCCAAGCAGGCAGGCGGTTCCGGTCATCAGATATTCGTCTTCCGCATCATGCATTTCACCGCCCTGCAACAAGCGCCCACTGGTATAACCGGAAGCACCGTCAAGCCAACGCTCCAGTGAACTCTTTAGGAGATCGACGGCATGCAGATTGGGAAGGATTTTTCCCATTCGGGTGACAATTGCCGACCACATGTCCATACAGATAGGACAATGCATCGAGACCCCATTGTTGCTCAGTGTCGCTGTATCAGGCCGGTAAGTCAAGGCAGTAAAAGCGGTCTTATCGACGGCTTCCTGTACTTCAGGCGGCGTATCGACATAAAGGGAAATTTGAGGTTTGACTGCTCTCATCTGCCATTCGCTCTGAAAGCGCCCCGCCGGTAGCAGATAATCTCCTTCCGGTTGCGGAATTTCTCCCACCTTGATTTCCAGGGTGGTCAAATCGATGGGACGAATAGCATCGGCGCGAAGCACCGTGTTTTCGCTTGTCGATTCGATCTGCAGAGTTCCATAACGCGGAGCATGGAGCAATACCGACGGAGCAACCAGGCCAGTCTCTCCTTCACGAGTCACAGCGCCGATCACATGGGTTGGTGACACAAGCGAATAAAAGGCCATCATCCAGGCAGCGCTTGTCCAGGCACGAAGCGGTTTTTCGCCGATCCGCACAATTGTTGCTCGAAGATTATCGGGCTCGATCAACCAGTCGAGTTCATACTGCACCCCGCTGTCGCTACAGGTCAAATCGTATCGCACCCGGTTATCGGCAATTTGCACGTTACCCGTCACATCATAGCGCACGGTTGGCTGAGAGAGGGCCTGTTGGCCGACAGGATGCAGGAACATTCCCTGATAAAAAGCTCCTGGTTGAATACGCAACAGATTGTTGCCGGTATTTCCACCGCCGGATTGATCCAAACCGAGAAAGCTGAAACCCGCGCGGTTGAGATAAAAACCGACCTGAAGAAAAGGCGAACGGTAGATGACCTGACCGTCACGGTGTTCGACGGTTAGACCTGTTGGAATGCGATCAAAAGAGATCTCTCCGGTCTGCAGCGCTAGTTCCCGTCTGGGGGCCAAATCGCCGAGTATTTCGCCCTCTAAAATGAAGGCACTGGACGCGAGATTCCAGGAGGGCCACCAGCCGTCTATGCCACAACGTCTGATCTCCAGAATGGCTGCTTCGACTACCAATCCGTCGAGATCGAAAGTCTGGATGGTTGTTTCGTCGGTCAATGGCAAATTTCTTTTGTAAAGCCGAACCTGCCACTGCCCATGCTGTAAAACCATCAATCGAAAATCGACCACCCAGTCGAGATCCATACGGCTGCCGCATTTGTGATAGCCGCGTCCACGATGGAGACCCAGCCGATGCAACCGGACGGGTGTATGAGGTTGCAGGATTTTGGCATGAATAATCCGGTGCTCGGGCGCGTCCTTTTCTTCTGCAAGCGGAAGCGTCCAGAGCGCCCGGACAAAAGCCAGCCGCTGCTTGATACCGAGGTCGCCCATAGGCGGCTCGTAATCCTCGATGTTGAGCAGATATTGTTCCATCATCGTCACTCGGGTTATTTGAGATTCGTTCAAGTGCAAAGCGCTTATCAGCAAAACCAACCCAGAATTCAGGGCAGAATATTCCGGCAGAAATGTGATCGACACAGCTTTTTTGATTAAGAATATGACGTTGCCTTGCGGAAAGAGTTCTCAACATTCGCGGGACCATCGACCGATCGGCGCGAATGAGAGCGGCCACCAGGAGCCTGCACGGGAGCAGGCCATTCTCCATCGGAAGGGAACCTGAACGAACGGGCTATTGATTGACGATATCATATTTCTTGATGCGATAACGCAAGGTATCCAGACTCAAACCCAGGAGTTTGGCGGCCTGGGTTTGGTTGTTCTTGGCGCGTTTGAGAGCACGAACGATCAATTCTTTTTCCAGGTCATAAATAGAAAAACCGTTTTCGAGTGCGTCGAGTTTGATGTTTTCGGAGAACGTCGGTTCTGGCTCATTGATCAAAATATCTTCGGCATCGATGCAAGGACCATCAGCGAAAATGGCAGCGCGTTCGATTACATTGCGCAATTCCCGAACGTTGCCTGGCCAGGAATAGTGGAGCAACTTTTCTTTGGCGGAATCGGACAATCCTACCAAGTGCTTGCCGAAATCGAGGGCGTAATGAGAAACGAAATTGTTGGCTATGGTGACAACATCGTTGTCGAGTTCGCGCAAAGGCGGGAGATTCAAATTCAAAACATTGATTCTAAACAGCAGATCGCTCCGGAACTCTTTTTTTTCGACAGCCTGTTTGAGATCTCGATTCGTGGCGGTAATGATACGCGTCTTGACGGTGCGTTCGACCGTGCTTCCCAATCGCCGAAAAGATTTGGTCTCGATAAAGGTCAAAAATTTTGCCTGTAACGATAATGGCAATTCGGAAATTTCATCGAGAAACAGAGTCCCACCATCCGCTTCCTCGAGCAATCCTTTTTTGTTGGACAGGGCGTTAGTAAAAGCTCCTTTTTCATACCCGAACAATTCCGATTCGAGAAGTGTGGGCGGTAATGCCGCGCAATTGATTTCCACAAAAGGTTTGTCAGACAATGCCGAAGAAAAATGGATGGCCCGAGCGACGAGGTTTTTTCCTGTCCCGCTTTCTCCAGTCAGCAGAATGGTGGTGCTGCGAATATTGGAGATTTTTTTAATAAAGGAACGAATTCGTTCGATTTGCGGCGAGTCGCCAATAATTTGGTGGGCAAAATGGCGTCCGGCACGCAACAATCCACTCTTGAGCAGTTTTATCTCATTTTCCTGTTGTTGCAGGCGTTGCTGCAATTGCAGCAATTCAGTGCTGTCATAGAGCAAACAGATGAGCTCGGCATCGGCCTTGGAGTAAGAGAGCACACACAAGTCATAAAAGCGTTGCTGCGTCAACTCTTGACTCAAACGGCTCAAGCCCTGCAGCAGATAATATTTAAGAGAACCCGACTGAACCGCCCTCAGGGGCTCTTCGCTTCCGACCAGCTCGGGGAAAAGAGACCAGATCGAAGAATCCGACGGCTCTTGCTGGTTCTGACTGAGTCGCTTTTTAAAATCCCGACTGCAATCTTGCAAAATCCACTCGTGATTGAAAATCGCATAATCGGTTTTCTGTTGCTCGAGCAGTATTTTCATAAAGTTGTTCAAGAAAGCTGCCTTTCAACAAGTTGCCGACTGAGTCGTTGAAAAATTTCTTCGACATTTTCACCGCTTTTTGCTGAAGTAAGCAAATGGGGAGCATGGAAACGCCGGCCAAGAGTTTCAATCGCTTCGATCGTGGAAGGATCACCCTCGAAAAGGTCGTTTTTATTTGCCACAAATACCAGGGGATTGTCCGGATTCATCTGCAGATAAGGATCGAGAAAGACACTGTACTGTTCCATGCCTTCAGGCCGCGTGAGATCAAAAACAATAATGGCGCCGTGAGAGCCGCGAAAATAATTTTTAATCACCGGTGTGAATTTTTCAATGTGTGCCAGGTCCCACAGAATGAAATTGTGCTGCTGCAGGCGATCCCCCGTGAGGTCGACCGGAGGCATCAATTTTTGACTGATCTGGACACCGATGGTTGAGAGATATTTTTCATCGAATTTTTGATAGACAAATCGCCTGACCAGACTGGTCTTTCCGACGCCAAAAGCCCCCAACATGCAGATCTTTTTACTGATAGTGACCGGCTGTTTCAAACGCTTGATCTCCCTCGATTAGATCGAATTCAACACGGGTGTTCCGGCTCCACCCCCAATTTTCCGTTTCCAAAGCCATAATCGGATACTTTGATCCGTAATAGACGACGACAATGTCATCCGATGCGATATGAAAAGATTGTAGAATTTCTGCAACAGCTTGTGCACGAATTTTCGATGTGCGCAGATTTCGATAAAAGCTTTTATTATCAGACGAAAAACCGCGTACGATCAATTTTAAATCGATTCCCTCAAACTGCTGATAGAGCGCGACGACGTTCTCGATTTTAGCCATCTGATCATCTGAAACCGTCAGCGAATCATGGGCAAAAAATATTGTATTGTCGTGCAAATAGATGCGCGCATCGGCCAATTCCGTCTCGTTGAGTACCCATGCGGCATTGTGAACTAGACGGATGCCCTGAATTTCGCTGACCAAAAAACCGAGATCTTTTTTAGCCGACAAGCTCTGCACAAAACCGTTGATATGCAACACGTCCCGGTCCAGAACAAAACGCGGATTAAAAAATCGCTTGGTGCGAAAATCGCGAATTTTGTCTTCGATTTGCAGTAAAACCTTTTCAGGATCAGGCGGCAACAGCAAGATACTCACCCGATTATCGATCACCTGAGAGTCAGCATAACGGGAAAGCAGGCTATCAAGCTTGAGGATTTGTCGATAGCTGGCTACGCTTCCCTGAACCGCAATCCTTCCGTCGTTAACCTCAATTCCGACATTTTGAAAAGTGGTTCCTTGTGCCTGCAAATCCTGTTGAACGGCGCTTTTTAACCGGTAATCGCTATAGAATGAAAACCCACAGGTAAATGCTGAAAAAACAACCAGCAGAAAAAGCGTTCCAAGAGCGAAATACTTGAGGTAGGGTTTGACCCGATAGGTGCGGTTTCGGCGCTTTTGCGGTTGGTTTTCAGTCGTGATAAAATGAGCCAGTTCCGTTTCCACCCCTTCAAGCTGGGTCAGTTCGCCATCGAAATTGCGCAATTCGATATAAAATAGATTGTGCAGCTTTCGCGCTTGCCGTTCCAAATGCGCGGAGAACTCGATTGATTCATTTCCGGAAACTACGGCAGCAAGATAAAAAAAGCGATCGAAATGCAACCGGATCTTGCTGTTGCCATATTGAATTTCCGATAAATCGCGACTGCTGTCCTGCTGGAATGCTTCAGCGACGAAATCGCGAATCGCGGTCAGCATGGCACCTATCAGTTGTTCGTCGACCCGGGGTCCGCTCTGTTTGCTCGATGCATAGCCGATCAACAAACCGGTATCCTTGTGCACCATGAACAACTGATCGATTTTAAAGGGCAGCACCTCTTTTACGAGCAGCTGGCCATAGGGAATACCCAAAAGTCGGGCCTGCAACCGACGCGGCAAGAGCTTGCGAACAAACGCATTTTCTATACGCACATTTACTGAGGTGACCAGATCCCGCAAGGCTTCAGCGATCGATTTGCGGATTGTTTCACCAATGACCGGATAGAGCGCATCAACCACATCTTCCTTGGTATCCTGCGCCTGTTTGCGTATCGCTTCGCTCATCACCGGAGCGAGGGCTTGTGCCATATCTTCTTTGGATCGACCGATCTTTCGCTCTAAAAGATCGGCAATGACAGGATCGAGCGACGAGAGCAGCGCTTCTTTGTCGACAATACGTTCACGCAGCGTTTGAAGCTGGTCCTGAATTTCGTCGAGTTTGAGATCGTCCTGCCCCAAAATCAGACGACGCAGCAGCTGTACTGCCTTTTGTTCCTCCGGAGTCATTCTGTTTCAATCCTGTCTATCGTGCAGAATCCGTCTCGATATGCTCCGCAAGATGCCTTAATGCTTGACTCAGCTGCTGCCGATCGGTTTTGCAGACGATTAGTTCAGCGATTTGTTCTTTTAATTCTTTTTGCAGAGATTCGTTACAACGTTGTCGCTCATTTTCCGATTTTTCAATTTTCGCTTGTAATAAAAGCATGGCACTGTCCAAACGCTCGGTGAGTTCGGTCAGTTTGCCGTCCAGAAACTGCATTTTATTTTCCAGGCTCTTTATCTTGCTTTCCCAGTCCTGGGCATAAACGCCAAAAAGGATCTCTCGAATTTGATTGATGCTGTTTTTTTCATCCGTACTGGGATCAGAATCCGGTCTGGCATCCACCATCGCTTATCTCCCTCCAAGATGACTTTCCCCAAGCGCGTATAGAACAAATATATAGTTATTTGTTGTTTAAATCAAGTGAAATCATTATTTGTTCGCGCAATTGATCGAATACGATACAATGTTTTATCCATGCAAAACAATAATCAACGCATTCTCGAATCTTGGGCTTGAAAATGAATCCATGGCACTCTATGAAAAGGAAAGGCCCATGGACCCGAATAAAGATCGATCCGGGGATTGGAAACGCGATACAAAGCGTTGAATCTCAACAAATCATCGGGACAAGGCATTCGCTAAAAATAATGTGGGTGGTGATTAAATTAAATTGGAATTCTCTCCATATAATCTGGGTAAGTAACGCTATCTAAATTACCTGCAATTGTCATAAATTGCGTAATCAACAACGATAAATATAAGCAAGTCTACACTCGGGCTTGAAATTTGTTGCGGAATTTAAGTCAATACCTTACCTTGTGGGTGTCAAGCAGTCGCTGATGATCAAGTGTGCGCCGCTCGTTTCCTCCCCGTCCACCTGCCGCAACCAGTCGGCCAGGTACGGGATGGATTTGCGTGCCAGCAGATCCCCTGGTGACAAACGATCTCGCAAAACAGGAGACAAAATGCAATTTTTTACTGTGATTCTGCTCTTGATTTTGATCGGTTTGGTCGCTTATGCAGGCTGGTGGTTCTATCAACAGCGCCGATTCACGGCCAATAAAAAACCGCCGCGAATGTATCGACTGCTGGTGGTGCTGAGTAAGAGCCAGGCCGGCGTTTATCGATTTTTACAATTGTCAGAGTCTGAGCGGCAAGAGCTTATAAAAAAACTAAACAGCCAGTGGCAATCCTATCTGCGAGGTTTGGCAAAATTGGCCCCTTTTTGCACCGGCTTATGGAATCCAAGACCTGGACTGCTGAGCGATCCGGCTGGAAATTGGTCGGCTGTACGGATCTATGCCGTGTCGGATTACCAAAACTATCGAGCCTGTATCGCTTTGCTCGAAGATCCGAGATATCGGGAGATGCGGAATTTTCTGGAAATTCGCCTCGTTTTCGGCGATCGCCTGGAGGAAATCGGCAACGAAATCGAATCTCTCATCTAATCGGATGGATTGTCTGCGGCAGGGGCTTTCTTTTTAAACAAATCTTCCAACTTTTTTTTTGCAATCGTTGCCGGATCGTCTGGTTCACGCGATACAGTGATTTGCTGCAATTCAAAATAGTCGCAAAAATTGGCGGACTCTTTATCGCGCACCCAGGTGGCTTCCGACTCTTTGCATTCGTGGTAGGCCCGACGGTCATAATGCCGACACATCAGACAGCAACGCAAATAGCTGCTGCATCGCGGACAGGTATCCTGGCGAAAAAGCTTGCGATCGATGGTCTGAATGTAACCACAGCGATAACAAACCACGGTAAAAATCATCGTTCCTCTCTCCTTTTCTGAAATATGAATTCCGAGACACCAGAATTCAACCCAGCAGAATAATTCGATCTTTTTCATTTAGATGAATCCAATCGATTCACCCCTGAGGTAAGCTATTGCAAAACATTTAAAATACCCCCCGAGGGATAAAATTTAGTATAAAGAATTCCTACCGTAATCGCAAGTAAAATGATTGGCGCATTGACTCATAAAAAAGGTAACCATGCGCATTTGGCATGATGTTCGTTGCCTCATAATTTATGTAACCATGTCATTAAATGG
>JAFGJN010000229.1 GCA_016929055.1 Candidatus Zhuqueibacterota bacterium | reverse complement strand
CAGCAATCGGAGCGCAGCAATTTCCGGCCAGACACACCGCGAAAATCGGGTTGCCGCGGAAATTCGGCAAACGGAATCGGAACCGATCGGTCGAGATTGAGCGTCGTGTCGCCGATCAGTCGCGGTGTCAGGATTCGGCTGGGGCACAGAATCACGAAATCGCTGGATAGATGAAACCCGCTGCGCAAAAAACGGCCGCCATTCGAATCGAGGCTGCGGGAAACGCCGACATAGAGCTCCATTCGCCGGCCTAAAGCCGGAAAGGTTTCGATCGGGCGATCGTCCAGTCGCAGGGCCAACTCGCTGTAATGACGGCGCAAAGTGGGCTGAAAGCCGGGAATGGTCTCAAGATCAAAAACCCGGCCGATCCGCAGCTCTCCTTCACCGGGATCTGTCGACTCGCGCACCTGCACTTGTTGCAGCACCATCACCTCAGCGTGCTGACTCAGACGAAGGCTGGCCGCCCAGGCCAGAAAACGGCGTCGATGCCGGTAGATTCCATGGTCGCTCTCGGCGGAGGTCAAAAATCGATTGCGGGAATCGGTCAGAGGATCGGAACCCAATCCATAGTATTGCCGGTCGTCGTCCGTTTCACTGAGAACAGAGAGCATCATCTGTGCGGACGTGGGGCCAAGTGGAAACGCTTTGATCAGCGCCCCGTGAAATCGGTATTTTTCCCTGCCCGCATAGCGGGCGCTAAAAAGCCCTGTAACGTCTCGACGATATTCGAGATCGAGTCCGACTCGCGGCCGCCAGGGCGAGACAAGATCGAACATCGGATACCAGGTCAACGCGCCGTCTCGAGGGCGAAAAAGGGATTCAACCTTCCGCACCGACTCGGAATCAGTGAGTAATGCCATTCCATAGTCGGCGCTCTTTTGGGCAAATCGCATCAATCGTTTTGGCACAAAAGTGAATACTGAAAAGAAAGAATAACCAGGACGAAACCCGGAATCGCCCTCCTGTTCGACTCCACGCAGAAAGAGATATGCAGTTTGCGCTGAACGGTGTATCACGGTGCTGTCCGATTCCGCGCAGGACTGGCTCGAACCCATAGAGCAAAGAGTGAGAATCATAATAAAAATCAGAGTGCAGAATTTTTCCACCATCGACAGAATCCGTGAGATGACAAGTGTACCAAAGCAGCGATTGTTTCGTTTGACTTTTAATATACTCATCCAGGGAAAAAAATCCACCCTCTTTTTTGTCGATCAAGCCAAATCAGATCGACAAGAGTTTGCTTGATTTTCGAGCAAAATTTCATTATGATAAAACTTGCACCGACCGCCTTCTGCCGACCTCCGGCACAAACAACCTGCATTTCCCGCATAACTCGAGGAATGGATTCGAATGACAACGAAAAACAAGCGCCCGATTATATCGGTCATCCTGGCGGCCGGAAAGGGCACCCGAATGCAAACTCCGGAGCGGCACAAGGTCTGCCACACCCTGCAGGAAAAGTCTGTCATTCGCTGGGCGATAGAAACATACGAGCGCTGTGGAATTGCCACGCAAATCGTCGTGGTCGGTGCCCTGGCCGAACAAGTGATGGCAGCTGCAGCGGCAGAAAACGGTTCGGTCTTTTTTGCCTTTCAAAGAGAGCAACGGGGTACCGGCCATGCGACCAAAGAAGCGGCTCGTCTGCTGAAGCAGTTGAACTTTGAGGGAGATGTTTTAGTCGTCGCCGGGGACAAAATTCTCGATCCCTCGATACTGGAACAGCTGATCCAGGAATTCCACCAGCAGGAAGCGGATCTCGCTTTTCTCACCGCTTCCATACGCGATTTTCCATCAGCCGGGCGGGTTGTTTATCGCGACGCTCCCAGCCCTCTCGGCATTATCGAAGTATTCGATATCGCTCGAGTTCACCTGCTCAACGCTATGCGACAGCGCTGCAGTGAGGGAGCGATTTCCGCGGCAGAGGCCCGAGCTCTGGCTCTTCACCATTTCAACCGTGAAAAAAAAGCAGCTCTGGCGATTGGCCCCTTGTGGGAAACGATCCAAAAGGGGTTTCCGTTGACACCCGAGCTGCTGCAGCAGACCTATTCGGAAACGGATTTTCTCATCCGGTTCGGTGATCACGAAATCAGCGCTGAGGATCTGGCCAATGTAACGGTGGCGAACCTCTCCGTCTATCTGTTCCGAGCCGAAAAGCTCTACTCGGCGCTGGAGCGATTGACTGTCAAAAATGCACAACAAGAGGAATACCTCACCGACTGTGTATCGATCCTGGCTCAGGATGGTTGTCGGTTGCACACGGTTTCGGTGGATGATCCGGAGCGGGTGATGGCCTTTAACACAATCGAAGAGCTGGAGCAAATTCGCCGGGTTATGGACGCTCGCCGTCCTCGGCGCCGGGAAAAAGGCGAATGGCTGCGGCGCCCTGAGGAGTGGCTGGCCGATCTGGAAAAGAACCGACCGGTGGCGGCACGCTTTTTTACATCCATCTATGGCTCAAATGCGGCATCCTGGCCGCAGAAGCGGCAATACCTTATCGCGCTGTTGCGGCGCACTCTGCAGCGATTCGGCTCGAGCCCGGTGCTCATCGTGCGCACACCCGGACGGGTCAATATCATGGGCCGGCACATCGATCATCAGGGCGGTTACGGCAACATGATCGCCATCGACCGGGAATTCTATGCTTTAGTCAGCCCTCGAACACAGGATCAACTGGTCTATCTGGAAAACCTCGAATCGCAAGAATTCACACCCCAATGCTTTAATCTGGGCGAACTCTTGCCATTCGAGCGATGTGAAAACTGGCTGCATTATCTCGAACGTCCCCAAGCGCGCAAATCATTGGAAAAGAAACGAGGCGATTGGAGCAATTACATCAGTGCGGCGATCGCACGGATGCAATTCGAATTTCCGGAGCGCAAATTTTGTGGGATGAATATCGTTGCCGGAGGCACAATCCCCATCGCTGCCGGGTTGAGTTCGTCTTCTGCCATTGTGGTTGCTATTGCCGAAGCGGTGGCCGAACTCAACCAGTTGAATCTGCCGGCCACACGGCTGGTCGAGCTGTGTGGCGAAGCCGAATGGTATGTGGGTACACGCGGAGGTGCCGCCGACCATGCCGCCATGAAATTCAGTTCGAGGAATCGCGTTGTGCAGGTGGGATTTTTTCCCTTTCGCGTCACGGATCGAATCGATTTTCCGGAGGATCATGTAATCGCGGTTTGCAATTCGATGTATCCAGCGCAAAAGACGTTAAACGCCCGTGATCAATTCAATCAGCGCATCGCCTGTTACGAGATCGGCCGAGATTGGTTGCGCAGCGCCCACCCCCAATTCAGGCATCTTCAATACCTGCGCGATTTCAGTCCCTCACACATCGGTCTGGACGATGCCGGTGTTTACGACCTGCTCGAAGCACTGCCGGCCGCCGTCTACCGAGAAGAGCTGGTGCAACGATTCGGGGAAAAAGAGACCAGCCATTATTTGCGCGACCATTCCACCTCGTCCGCTCCCTATCCGCTTCGAGGCGTCGTGCTTTATGGTCTGTCGGAAATCGAGCGGGCGCGGCATTGCGGCGAGCTCCTGAAAAAAGGACGCATCGATGAGTTTGGCCGCTGGATGAACATCTCTCATGACGGCGATCGGGTCGTCCGCTTTGATGCTCAAGGCAAAGAGCACCCCTGTTTGCCCGCCGAGGCCGCCATCGACCTGAAACAGGCAAGACAGGCGGTCAAATCCGGCCAAAGCCGGGTCCGGTTGATCGAACAGAGCGGCGCCTATCGCTGCAGCATACCACCCATCGATCGCATGGTCGATCTGGCTCTTTCTGTGCCCGGTGTCAAAGGCGCACAACTGGCCGGCGCAGGACTGGGCGGATGCATGATGGCGCTGGTACATCAGGGGAGTTATGAACGATTTGTCGAAACTCTCAGCCGCCACTATTATGAACCGCGGTTTCTTGAACCCACGATTTTTCTCTGCTCGCCGATTTGTGGCAGCGGACTGATCGCTTTCAACACCTGATCCCGGCAAAGAATGCTTGCGAATACTCGGGAAATTTCTTAACATTATTCGTATCTCCGGCTCTGATATCGGGGAAAGCCCTAACCTGCCGCCGCAGCACGGCTATTAAATAATCGGCAACGAGGTTTTTATGCAACAACCGGCACAGGTCAAACCCGCCATACTGGTCGTGGAAGACAATCCAGATCAGGCCTTTTATCTGCGTTATCTGCTCAAGAACAACGGTTACAGCGTGGACTGGTGCCAGACCAAAGACAGCTGCCTGCGCACCGCGCGCAATCAGGTCTACGACTTGATCCTCCTCGATATCATGCTCGCCGATGAAGAGGACGGATTCGATCTGTGCCGTTTGTTCAAAAACGACGCCAAGCTGCGGACGATTCCCATCATCATGCTAACAGCCCGAAGCGATGTTCGAGACCGGGTTAACGGCTTGAATCTGGGTGCCGACGACTATGTCGTCAAGCCCTATAACGGCGAAGAACTGTGCAGCCGCATCAAAGCGGTCATGAAGCGCAAAATCTATCACGATCTGGCTTCCCGCTATCGGGAATTGATCGAAAACAACACCGATCTGGTGTTGTTTTTGAACAATCAGGGGCAGATCGAACACGCCAATCGCCGTGCCGAATCGGTTTTGCCGCATTTGGTGGCCACCGATCATCAACTCGATTTCACCGAGCTGTTTAGCGAAAACAGCGGCAAAGAAATCTCGTCGGCTCTCTATCAGGCAATCGCCGGCAATCAGATCAACAGCAATGGCTGGATTCTCAACGAGACCGGCGATGAACAGGTAATAGTGGATGCCCAGCTGATCCCCCTTCGTCACGGCGATCGCATCATCGGTTTGGGCTGTATCCTGCGCGACACCTCCGATCAGGCTCGGGTTTTCCACCATCTCGAGCGCAAAACCCAGGCGCTCAAGGAAAAGATCGAAGCGCAGAACGCCGAACTGAACGACATGCAGCAGCGCCTGGTGCTCTCGGAAAAATTGGCGGTCATGGGACAGCTGGCGGCGGGCGTTGCGCACGAATTTCGCAATCCTTTGCATATCATTCGATCCTCACTCTATGTGCTGCAAAAATTAAGCGATCTGCGCAAAGCAAAAGTCAGGGAACACTTGCAGATCATCGACCACGAGATCGCGCGCGCAGAACGCATCATCGCCAATTTACTCGATTATGCCAAAAAATCGCCGCAACGAAGCGCCATACAGTTGGAACCGGTGCTGGAGCAGACACTGGAATTGATGGACAAGGAGTTGCGGCTGCAAAAGATTCGCATTGTCCGCAATTACCGGAAGGTCCAGCCCTGTCGAATCAGTTCGGACGATTTCAAACAGATTTTTCTCAACCTCATCCTCAACGCTCGGGACGCCATGCCCAACGGTGGTGAATTGCGAGTGGCAATCGGGATGGAGAATAAAAATCGCGTCGTCTTTACCCTGCAAGACACAGGAATCGGCATCCCTCTGGAAGTGCAGAACAAGATATTCGAACCCTTTTTTACAGACAAAGTCGATGGCGGAGGCGTGGGCATCGGACTATCAATCGTTCAATCCGCGGTTCAACGCAACATGGGCGAAATATCTGTCACTTCCAAACCCGGTCTGGGAACCACCTTTACCATTCGTCTTCCGGCGTATAGCCAAGACGATCCCTCCGCTTTTGTGGCCTGATCCGTTTTTCTTTTGACATTCATTGCCAGAACCAAGTGCCGCATTTTGCGTGAATATCCAGCGCTTAAAAACGGTTTATGATATGGATTGAGGCCATTCAAATTTGCTGCCAGAACCGCAGTAAAGATGGCTTTGGAAAGTGATTTGTTTAAACAATGGCAAAGGATAGCCTTATGACATATGATGACGCTCGTGTGCTGATCGTTGATGACGAAAAAAACTGTTTGCGGGCGATTCACGATGTATTTGATCTGGAGGGCATTCCCTGTTTGACGGCTCAAAGCGCCGCCAAAGCGCTTGAAATCGTAAACCGGGCGGAAATCGACATCGTCCTGTCCGACGTCAAAATGCCGGGCACGTCGGGAATGGAACTTATGCGCGAATTGAAAAAAATAAAACCGGAAATCACCGTGATCATGATGACCGGTTATGGATCGATTCAGGATGCGGTCGAGGCGATGCGCAAGGGGGCTTATAATTATATCTTAAAACCAGTGATTGTACAGGACCTTTTGATTCAGATTCGCGAGATCTTTGCGCGAATCGACGGCACGAGGGATGACAACCTTTTCAAGGATATCGCCCACAATCTGCCAAAAGGAAAAATTCTGCTCGGCCAGTCGACGCGCATGAAAAACATCGCCCAATTGATAAACAAAATATCCTCGACGGATTTACCGGTTCTCATCCTCGGTGAAAGTGGCACGGGCAAGGAACTGGCAGCCAACGCCATCCATTTCAGCAGCGATCGCGGCAAGAACCGTTTTATCGCCATCAATTGCGCCGCCTTTCCCGAAACCTTGCTGGAAAGCGAACTCTTTGGATACGAAAAAGGCGCTTTTACCGATGCGCGCAGCAAAAAGACGGGCAAATTCGCTCTGGCGGATGGCGGCACCCTTTTTCTCGATGAAATCGGAGAGATGAAACCGACCATGCAGGCCAAGCTTTTGCGCGTTCTGGAGGAGAAAGAATTCACGCCGCTGGGATCGAACGAATCGATACGGGTCGATTTCCGGGTCATCGCTGCCACCAACAAAGATCTGGGCAGTGCCCTGGCCGATGGTTCGTTTCGTCAGGATCTCTACTTTCGGTTGAACGCGGTCACCATCAACATGCCGACCTTGAGCGAAATTTCGTCGGATATTCCGCTGCTGGCGGAACACTTTGCCCGGGATTTCGCCGGCCGATTTGATCGCAAAACGATTCGTATTAGCAATGAGGCGATGGAATTGCTGAAAAAATTTAGTTGGCCCGGCAATGTGCGGGAATTGGCCAACACCATCCGCCGGGCAGTAGCTCTGAGCGATGCGGACAGCATCGGCATCTATGATTTTCCGGCCCAGTTACGCCTGGAGCAGGAAACAGCGGCCGAGACCGAACCACAAGAACCGACATCTCTGTCGCTGGCGGATGTGGAAAAACACCATATTCTGCAGGTTTTGGAAAAAACAGAAAACAACAAGAGCCAGGCAGCGATTTTGCTGGGTATCCATCGCGACACCTTGTTGCGCAAGCTCAAGAAATATGGAGTAAAAACGCAAGATGACTAGGGATTCACAAAAAGTGAACGCAGCTGCTGCATTTTGCGGCAAAATTAGCTGTCATCAAAGAAATTAACTGTCGTATTTTTCACCCCCCTTTTCTTTCCGCTCTTATTATATGTTTTATTAAAAGTTGTACGCCTTTAATTTTTTTCTGCACCGGTCGAGGTGTCGCAAGATACGGCCCCGACGCTGGAAACCCACCAACGGCAGACCGATCTAGTGTATTGTTATTATTAAGCTTTCACCAATACCGATTCTTTGGCACGTCCTTTGCGAATAAAACGATGAAACCACGGTCGACCCAGAAGAAGAGCAACCGAGTAGAGCATGCAGCAGGGATTGACGGCGGATGTCGCATATCCGGAATTGTATTTTGGCAACAGCAACATTCGAACCAGGTTATGGTGTATTGCCGGTGCGGGCAGAGGCTGCGGTAAAACAACCTTGACCGCAGGCATCGGTGGCTGGTTCGCCAGGCAGGGCCACTTTGTTCATATGCTCAACACCGAGCTTCCGGATACGCAGTTCATCGAAAAACAAGATTTTGAATTGCGGGGCGATTTCAGTCTGGACGAGTTGTTCGAGCACATGGACAGCCGTTTCGTCGATTCGCTACACTTTATCATCAGCAACGCGCTGGGTTCGTCCGACCCGAATCGGGAAGGCAAACTACGTCACATCGTTCTCGATCAGAGTTCCTATGTGACAGGCGAAGCACTCGATTTTTTCCTGGTCGCCGATTATCCGGTTGTGGTTATGCAGCCGACCCTGGTTTCGCTCGATGAAATGATCGCATTCCTCAACGCCTGTCTCTTTCGGCTGATAGAGCACGTCATGCCCGATCGGGAGGACCAACTCGCTCTGGTAGCCGAACGGCTAAAGAAACAAAAGAAATGGAGTGCGGTCAGCGACGATCTCGGCGCGCTGTGCAGTGAGTGCGATTCCGATGCGCAACAGCGGATGCAGGCCTCGCTTAACGGTTTCCGTCCGTTGGTGTTGCTCAATCGGTTTCAAGAGCCGGTCAGCTATCGTTTTCTTATCAACTATATCGAAAGCTATTTCCAACCGCTCTTGCCCGGAATCGCATTCCTCGGCGCCCTGCCGGAAGATCGGTTGAGTGCGCGTTTTGCTTCGGCCTTGAATTATCTTTTTATTTCGTCGCAAAGCGATCCAAGGCTCAAACATATCGCGCGCTATCTGGCGGCGAGACTGCGGCAAAAATTGTTAACCCCGGCTGTGGGGATGCGCGATTTTATCGTCGGTCATGACACTCTTTATGTCGACGATTTATTCAGCGTGCGCAACCTCACCACACAGAGTCCAACTGAACCGGGATTCGATGTTCGAAACAATGTCAACTGAATCTCTACCGCGTTCTTTGATAGATCCAAACAACCCCCCCATCGATATCGCACCCATGCACTGCATCGCGGGGGGTTGAATCTCAAAAGGGACGATAACTCTTTGATCGGCTGCCTTTGCTTATCTGCAGAGCCTTCTGTGTATGCACCCTGGATTCGGCATCAATCATGCGGCATCTCTGCATAGCATCTTGGCCAGGCATCACAACGTTTATCAACGCACCGCATTGCCTTGCAGTCTTGCAGATCGGCAACCCGCCAGAGCGATGAGACACCAGCTGTTCTTTTGCCAAGCGCAACGACGAATTTATTCGACGGTGCACCTCAATCCGTTGATCAATGCAATCGATTCGCCCGCGCAAAAACTTTTTTATTGTAGAGCCCCCGAGTTCGGCAACTTTGTAGAGCATCTTTTGCCAGGCATCATTCGTGCTTCTGTTATCGTCCCTTTTTCTTTTTTTCTCCCATCTCCTATCCGCTCTATCCCCTTTTCAGATTCGCTGTTAAGCGAATCCGAACCCCTTCCCCTATTCCCCTTTTGGCGCTTTGCTTCAAAGCGTTTTTGCCACTCATTTCACTGTTATTAAACGCCTTACAATACTTTCTTTGCGGTATTGGAACTCGGCTGTAGACTGCTAATTAATTAAAATTTAGCTTGTTTTTTTACCAATTTATATCTAATTTTTTTTCAATTATAGTCTAGCGAATCAATAGCTGAATTCGGCAAAATCGGCTTTTGTCGAACCAGAACTTTTTGATCATGCGTCCTGCAAACGGACGTCAAGACCGAGTCTTTAAGGATTCCTGAAGAGTTTGGAATCCGTGTTCCACCGGGAGGTGTGGCGGGGGGAGTGAATGGAGGAGATTCATGATGCGACCGGGATGCGGGGGATTGCGGTTATGGGTTGGGCTTCTGGGGTTCGGCATCCTGATTGCTGCGAATTCGGTGACGGCGGATTCAAACTCGACAGGCGAAAGGCAGCCGAACCTGGCACGCCGCCAAAAACAGCCTGACTTGATCGTCGCTCAAACCGATTCGACGCTGGAAACACCGATTCAAAGAAGCGCTTTTTCATTTGCCGATGCTTCATCCGGTTCCCAAACGGCAACAATCGAGATGGACGATCGCGCCGTTACCGACCGGAACGTGAAAGGCACCCAACCGTGTAAAGCCCAACTCCCCGCCTGGTTGGCGGCACTGGATGGCAACAGCCAGACAACCGGGGTTCAAGGGGACACGGTGCACACGCCGCGCGCACGCACCGCCGAACGGGTATCGGAAATCATTCACAGCCAAAGCGAAAAAATCACCGCGCTTTATCACAAGCGTTTGAAGCTCGATCCCGATATCAGCGGCAAGGTGTGTCTGCGCATTTTTGTCGACCCGACCGGATCCGTCCATAACGTCGAGGTCGTGAGCACGACACTTGACGAAACCGATTTCCTCGAACAGATCTGCGAAACGATCGGACAGTGGAAGGATTTCGGAACAATCGATCGCCCTGTGATACAGGTCTATCGCCAGGAATTCGTTTTCGGCGAATAAAGATCGGGGCATATAAACGGTTTTATGGACGGCCGATCCGGATCAAGGGAACAAGGACTTTCCTATTGGGGAGAACGGTATGGCTCACATCCTGGTTGTCGATGACGAACAAGATATTCTCGAAACACTGCCCGATGTTCTCAACCGATGGGGCCACACGGCCTCTATCGCCCGCAACGGGGTCGAAGGTCTCAAAATTTACAAATCGCGTCCAATCGATTTCGTGATCACCGACATCAAAATGCCCGAGATGGACGGACTTGAACTCTTGACGCAAATTCAGGAAATCGACAAAAAAGCGATGGTGATTTTTCTGACCGGTTATCCTTCGCTGGACTCAGCGATCAACGCCATGCGAGCCGGCGCATATGATTATCTGGTCAAACCGGTCAACCTGGACGAGCTCAAACTGCGCATCGAACGCGGCATCGAACGGCTTGAACACCTCAAAGCGCTTCCCCTGTTGCGCGGTCTGAACTGGGCACTGCTGGTTTCCATTCCGCTCTGGCTGGTGCTCGGTATCATCCTCGCCAAACTGCTGCGCTGATCCGCAGTTGTTCACCCCCAAGATGTGCAAAAAAACCTTCCCGCCCGCCTAGCGTCTATTTACCCGGATTCGGTGCTTCGCACCGAATCCCAATAAAAATACAATATGATATTTGTACCCACGGCTTTCCGGTAACCGGACATCCGTGATTGATGCTTTCCGCTGGATTCTGTCGATAGAGAATCCGGGTATTTAGTTTTTGCTTCTTGAAGATTTTTTCTTATCTTTTCCTTCAATGCAGCGCCGCTATATTGCTCCGCACGTGCGGGTGAGGCTTTGTCCTGCTTTGCAGCCATTGGGAAAAAGCCATTCTACCAAACCATGAAAAAATAACTTGAAGCTGAGCCGAAATTCTGGAGGAACTCTATGAGCCCGCTGACCCTCATTCTTGTCGGGATAGCGTTGTTTGTCGTCGCCTATCGTTTTTACGGCGCGTTCCTGAATCGCAAATTCGACGTCGATCGCGAACGTCCAACGCCAGCGCATACACTGCGGGACGGTGTCGATTATGTGCCTGCCAAAACACCGATCTTGCTCGGCCACCATTTTGCCTCCATTGCCGGTGCCGGCCCGATCCTCGGCCCTATTTTTGCTTCGATCTTTGGCTGGGTACCGGTTTTCATCTGGATTGTCGTCGGCGGCATCTTTTTCGGCGGCGTGCACGACATGAGTTCGATGATCGCCTCGGTGCGCCATTCCGGTGGCTCGATCGGGCAAATTATCGAAAACTATATGGGCAGACGCGGCAAAATCCTGTTTCTGATCTTTGCCTATCTGACCATGATTCTCGTCATCGCTGTCTTTTGCCGCATCGTTGCCAAGACCTTTGTCGACGTTCCGGCAGTCGCCACATCCTCCATTCTCTTTATTGTTCTGGCAGTGCTGTTCGGAATGGCGATCTATCGTCGGAATCTGCCACTGCTGCCGACCACCGTCATCGGCGTCATTCTTCTCTTTCTCTGTATCCACATCGGCAGCCAGTTCCCCCTGACCGTCTATTCGATCTTTACGCCTGAATCGATCGACACTCGAATTGCCGACTCGCTTACGTCCGGCGAATTGTCCGCTGCGACCAATCCGTCCGCTGTGGCGAATTTTTTCACCGATAACGGCCTGGCCGTCGAAGCCGCACAAGTCATGCGAGCGGCCGAATCGGCCAACACCTTCTGGATTGTGATTCTTTTGATCTATGTCTTTATCGCCGCCACCACGCCGGTGTGGATTCTGCTGCAGCCGCGCGATTATCTCAACTCGTTTTTGCTCTATGCCTTGCTTTTTGGCGGTGTAATCGGTATCTTATTCGCGCGGCCTGTCCTCAACCTGCCAGGGTATACCCACTTTAGCACCGACCTCGGCCTTCTCTTTCCGGTCCTGTTTGTCACCGTGGCTTGCGGCGCCATCTCGGGTTTCCATTCTCTGGTGGCCAGCGGCACCACGGCCAAGCAGATCGACCGCGAAACCGACGCCAAACCGGTCGGGTATGGCGGTATGTTGATCGAGTCGGTTCTCGCCATTCTCGCGCTGCTGGCAGCCGCCACGTTGAGCCATGACCGTTTTACCATGCTCTATTCAGGCGGACAAATCGTGCAGATCTTTTCCGAAGGACTGGGAGCTTTTATGTCCAAAATACCCCTGCTCGGCATCAGTCCCGCCGCAGCGATCACCTTTTCCGGCCTGGCGGTATCCGCTTTCGCACTGACTTCACTCGATACCTGTACCCGCCTGGCGCGTTTCGCCTTTCAGGAATTTTTCGATAAAAAAGAATCGGCTGCCAAATCCCCTCTGGTGACCAACCGCTTTATCGGCACTGCTTTTACGGTGCTGGTCAGCGCGGTTTTTATCTTTTCCGGGTCATCCACGGCCATCTGGCCTATCTTTGGTTCGGCCAACCAGCTGCTGGCGGCTCTGGCGTTGCTTGCGGTCACCGCCTGGCTGACCCACCAGAGGAAATCCTCCTGGTTTACCAAAATTCCGATGGTCTTTATGTACGTCGTCACCCTGACCGCTCTGGTCACGCTCATCCGGCAAAATCTCATCAGAAGCAACTATCCGCTGGTGGCTGTGGGCATCTTTTTGGTGATCGTCGCCATCCTGCTCGGGATCCAGGGCAGCCGCAAGGTTTTCGGACGGCAATCCCAAACCGGGAAAGCCGCGATTCCACATCAATAGAGCGGCACCTTGACTCTGCAATCGTGAAGGGAAAGTCATGATACATCTAGATGATGGATTTTTGCGCGAAATCATTTCCGCAAAAAAACTCGAAACGATTCGGCCTCGACTCGAACGTGCGGCCCAACAAGTGAACCGGGGCGAGTGTGCGGGCAACGATTTTCTTGGCTGGAGAGATTTGCCAATTGATCCGGATCGGGTCGAAATCGAGCGCATCAAACAGGAAGCGCAACGCATCCGCACCGAGGTTGACCGGTTTGTAGTAATCGGGATCGGCGGCAGCTATCTCGGCGCTCGAGCAGCGATCGAGTTTCTCATCCCGCCCTTTTCCCAACCCCAACCACAGATGCTCTATTTCGGCCATCACCTGGGAAGCGACTATGGCGCCGGTTTTTTGGAGTTGCTCGATTCCGGCACGACTTGTATCAATGTGATTTCCAAATCCGGCACCACGACGGAACCGGCCATAGCCTTTCGCCTGGCTCTCGACCGGCTCAACCGGCGGTCGGATGCAAAGACGCTGAAAAAGCGAATCATCGCCACTACCGATCCGCGCCATGGCCACCTGAGGCGACTGGCGGAAGCGCAGGGGTGGACGACCTTCGCCATACCGCCTGATGTCGGCGGACGTTTTTCGGTGCTCACTCCTGTGGGTTTGCTACCCATAGCCGTTGCCGGTTTTGACATCGACGCGCTGCTGGCCGGTGCCCGCGATATGGCTTTGCTGTGTCAAGAATCGATGGATCCGGGGAAAAATCCGGCCTTGCGTTACGCCGCCTTGCGCACCCTGCTCTACGAGTCGGGCAAACACGTGGAAATACTCTCCACTTTTGATCCGGCACTGCACTATATGGCGGAATGGTGGAAACAGCTCTTCGGCGAGAGCGAAGGAAAAGACGGCAAAGGACTCTTTCCGGCATCGGCGCACCTGACCACAGACCTTCACTCTCTCGGCCAGTACATCCAGGACGGCAGCCGCATCCTGTTCGAGACCTTTCTCTGGCTCGAAGAGACGCGCGAAACTCTGGTCATTCCTGAATCGACCCAGGATGCGGACGACCTGAATTATCTCGCCGGCCGGTCGCTGGACGCGGTTAATTACCAGGCCTACCGCGGCACCGCTCTGGCCCACAGCGACGGCGGTGTACCGGTCATCACTCTGGGTCTAAAGCGGCGCGATGAATACACGCTTGGCGCCCTTTATTACTTTTTCGAATATACGGTGGCGATCAGCGGGCTTTTGCTCGGGGTCAATCCCTTTGACCAGCCAGGCGTGGAGGCGTACAAGAAAAACATGTTCGCCCTCCTCGGCAAGCCGGGATATGAAGAAGAGCAAAAGCGGTTGGAAAAAAGATTGGATCGATCCATAGCGGATTTTTGACAACAGGAGAAGGATGGTGGATAAATTTCAAAAATCGATCATGGTGGTGGAACGCGAGCTCTTGTTCGAATCCGAACCTTTTCAGGGTTTCGCGCCTGCCAAGGGAGTCGACTATTACAGCCGGATTCTCCGCCATTACCGCTACCATGTGCGCGGGGAAGCGGAAACCCGTCCGGATCTCAAACAACCGATCGCCTATTGTCTGATCGCCCATCGCAACAGCAAAAAAGTCTTTGCCTATCAGCGATCGACCAAGGCGGGCGAATACAGCGAAGCGCGCTTGAGAGGCAAATGGTCCTGGGGAATCGGCGGCCACATCGACCAGATCGACGGCAAGGGCGAGGATCCCCTGCGCGCCAGCATGGTGCGCGAGCTCGAAGAAGAGATCCGTATCGAAGGATTCGATACACCGCAGATACTCGGCTATATCAACGATGACGAAACGGCGGTCGGACAGGTTCATTTCGGCGTCCTGTTTCTGCTTTTAACCGACGACGACCGGGTGCATCAGAACGATAAGGAAATCGCCTGGGGCGGATTCAAATCGATCGAGGAGCTGCAAGCCATTTGCGCCGATCCGCAGGCTCAGGTGGAAAGCTGGTCCGAGATCAGCCTCCCTCCTCTTCGTCTGGCATTGGAAAGGTGTTGAGGCGATCGCCATCCGCTTTTGCGCTCGTCGCCAAAGACGGATCTCGTTTGCCCCTCCGGCTTGACCACAGGTGATCTTTTTTTACTGACAGAACCATTATTTTTTACTTGCATCTTTTTTCGAATTGCTTTACATTTATCGGCTTGCGGCGGCGTAGCTCAGCTGGTTAGAGCAGTGGAATCATAATCCACGTGTCCGGGGTTCGAATCCCTGCGCCGCCACTGGTTTTTTTCTTAATAAAAAGGCTGCCTGCCAGGGCGGCCGTTTTTGTTTGTGACTGTATAGTGACCGCTTATTCATTCCCCCACCGGTTTGATGCAAATACGCTCGTGTGTTTGTTGGGGTATTTATACTTTGCACCGAAACCGGGTTTAACTGTTCATCTGTTTCATCTTAATTTGTGTCCAGTATGATCGGCAAGCCGTCTTTCCCGGCGCCGACAATGATCACCTTGGTGTTTGGCGAACCTGCAAGCTTTTCCGTCGCTTCAATTCCTTTCCAACGCAGCAATTGTTCGCTAATACCGGCGGCTACAATCGTTTGAAAGTCGGCAATGCCTTTTGCTTCAATGCGTTTCCTGTCAGCTTCCTGTTTTTCTTTCGTCAGAATAAATTCCATGCGCTGGCTTTCCTGATCAGCTTTTTGTTTTTGCTCAATCGCTTCGGTAAGCTGAACCGGAAGCGCCACATTGCGAAGGGGTGTCGTCTCAATCGTTACGCCGCGCGGAGCAACAATTCTGGCCAGTTCTTCTTGAATGGCCAAACCAAGCTGGTCTCGTTCGGTCGAATAGAGCGCACTGGCCTGGAAGCTTGCCGTGACGGCGCGGCTGATCGAGCGGAATTGCGGAATAAGAATAATGGTTTCGTAATCACCACCGGCGACCGTCTTGTAGACACGGGCAGCCGAGTCAGGATTGAGCCGATAAAGTACGCTTATCTCCAATCCGATGGTGAGTCCTTCACGAGAGAGCACCTCCATTGTTTCCTTGTGTTCTTTGGTTTGAATTGAGAATTTTATAACACGGGCAAACGGATTTACCACGTTGATTCCTGATGGCAGTGTTCGTTCAGACACAATACCAAAAAAGTCAATGACGCCGACATGTCCCGCCGGGACCTGTGTGAAGAACTGGGTCAGCGCAAAAATTGCAGCTATGCCCATTACGACAAGACTGCCCGTACGCACAGATTGAAACGCGGGATTGTTTTGTTTGACTTTGCGCGCGGCACTTTGCCATACAAAAAAAGCGGCCACAGTCAGGACAAGGGCGAATATAAACAACATAATTTTTTTCCTCCATTCATTGGTATCCCATTCGGGAAAACCACACATCCTGATTGTCGTAAAAACAGCAATCTTTTCATTGACAACAGATCAGGCTTGCAATTTTCCCGTTTGGCACAAGTTTGTATTTATTATCGAAAAGCATACAATTGGAAAGCCCGGATTCTGTGTTAACAGAACCCAATGGAAAGTATCTTTATAAATCTTTAGTATTTACAGCAACTACCATTT